>JABDMM010000004.1 GCA_013001465.1 Chitinophagales bacterium
GAGTAGTCCTGGGCGGACAAATAACCTTTTAACAATCAAGCGAAGCCACACCAGTCGAAATTGAGAAATTGAGCTATCCAAAAGATCAAACAACGTGGCAAAGCCACACCATCATTATCATATTATCACATTAGCAAATTATCACATTAAAAAAGGTGTGAATAACCCCACTCTCCTACTTTTCACAAATCTCTATCTTAGATAATATTAGAAGGGAAATATTGTTTAATAGTCATGCGGTTACAGTTTGCTAAATTTTTACTCGCTGCCATTGGCATTTTTGCGCTTTTATTCATCGGTACGATCTTTCTTGCGAATGCAAAAAAACAGGTGCTCTATGACAAAGCGATGCTCGAACTTCAGAAAAGCCTTAATGCTGAAGTGAACGGAGACCTCTCTGTCTCGGTTTTCAAGCATTTCCCTAAAGTGTCTATTTTGTTGGCCGATGTTCAGATCAAAGACGCAAACGCAAGCCTGGATGAATTCGCACAAGTGGATGACCTCACTTTTAAGATCTATCCCTGGAGCCTGATTTCAAACTCTTTTGACTTATCTGAGATCGATATCGAAAATGGGTTTATCAATGTCGTTCAGGATGAAAATAAAAATTGGAACCTGGCTATCTTCAATAGCTCCTCCGGAAAATCGACTCAGGAGCTTTGGAAGATCAAGGATGCTTTCTTACACAATGTTCAACTTAGATATCAAGCGAAAGACAAGAGTTCAACTGAGATCGTATACCTGGTAGAAACTGGAAAAATAGCGGGCAATATTAAATCAGACCATTCTGTGGTCAATGCTCTCCTCAAAGGTAAATTCTTAAAACTTCCTCCGAATTTCAAAGCGATGGAGGAACAAACTTCCAAGATCAATCTGAATCTTATCGGCAAGAATGATTTTGCCGTTGTCGGGCTAAAGGACTGTAAGCTGAATGTCCTCGGAAATGACTTTCTGATCAATGGCTTCTTCGCTGAAAAAGACTCTTCCTATGTTGACATCAAACTGAAAGGGAAAAAGATCGAACATCTCTTTTCATTGATAGAAGGAGAAAAACTAAACACTCTTAAGGGTTTCGAAGGAAATGCCAACTATGACCTCTCCATAAAAGCAAAGAAATTTAAAAACCTTGCTCGGGCAAACTGGAAGATCAAAGCCGCAGTCACCGGTAACAGGATCGTAAATAACGTTATCGATCAAAAATTAAACAACCTTAACGTTAATGCGATTGCAGGTATACACAGTTCGATCGAGGATAGCAATTTTTTGCATGTAAGAGAATTTCAGATCTCAGATAGAATAAATGATCTGGATATAGATTTCAAAATGTCGCCTTTCAAAAAAGCTCGCTTTACAACTACATTGAATGGCAAGGCAAACCTGGAGCGATTTGAAGCATATGTTGCGGATAGTCTCCTCACTGATCTCGGTGGGGATATCGAATTCAATTCTCTTTTCTTTTCCGGAAGCTATGAGGATTTCGATAACATTAAAGATTCGAAATTCCGTTTAAGTGGTTCGTTTGACCTGGACGACATTCATCTTACTTATAATAAGATCGATTATGAAAAGATCAATGGCAAACTGGAGTTTAAAAACAAGGACATCATCGCTTCAGATTTTATGATCCAGTTTCTCGAAACAGACTTCGAGTTTAATGGCAAACTGGCAAACTTGTTGGAATACATTTTTAATCTAACACAAAACAAGGGTTCAAGGGGTACACCTTTGATTGCAAACGGACAGTTACGATCGCAGCAGTTTAACCTTGGCAGTGTCATCGATGGATTTAGTCCGTCTAAACCTTCAGGAAAAAAGAGCGAAGACGCTGTTTACAGCGTTGCTCTTGAGCAGGTGCTCAACATGAAAGGCGAGCTGAAAACAAATATCGCTTCGCTAGTTTTCGATAAAATGGAGCTGGAAAATTTAACCGCTGATCTCTCACTTGATCCGGCGAGTATTCAGATCAAAAAGCTGGATTGTGATGGTATGGGTGGACAAATTTCCTCCAACGGAAACCTCAATGTGAAGGACAAAAATACGATCACGTTGCGTTTGGTATCCAAGGTCGATGCGATCGAAATCGATGAGATGTTCAGACAGTGCAATAATTTCGGGCAGAATGTGCTGGTTGCAGATCATGTCGACGGCAGGCTCACCGCTTCGATCAACTTCACATCGAGCTGGAAGAATATTACTCAATTTCAGGAGCGAGAACTATTGGCATCCGCCGATGTTTTGATCGAAAAAGGGAATCTCAGGGATTTCGAACCGCTTTCTGCTCTTTCGAAACATATTTCATTGGAGGAACTGGAGAATATACGTTTTGCTACTATAAAGAACCGTATAGAGATCAAAGATCGAGCGATAGAAATTCCGGAGATGGAGATTCTATCCAATGTGATCAAGATTGAAATGTCAGGCAAGCACAATTTCGATAACATCGTTGATTATCGATTCAAAATGAATTTAAAGAGTTTGTTAGCGAAAAAATTCAACAAGAAAAAACCTAGAGATGCGATCGCCGAACCTTTACCTGAAGGTGGTTTAAATTTGTTCATCCGTATGGTAGGTGATCTGAACGATCCCGACATTTCGTTTGATAAGGAAGGTAGAAAAGAAAAGATCAAAGAAGATTTCAAAAAACAAAAGGAAGATCTCAAAGAGATATTTAAGGAGGAAGAAAAGAAAAAACCGGAAGAGATCGAAAAAAGCAAATTTAAGATCGAAAAGAAACCGGAATATATCATTTGGGATGATGAAGATAGTACCGATGCAGAAAGATATCGATAATGGATATATACAGTAGAAAATCAAAACTCAAGTTCGTTCTAATCATTATTGCATTTTGTATCGCGGTAGCTACGCTCTGGTATACCAATGTCATCGCGGGAAAAATTGCTGCAGAAGAAAAAAAAGAGGTCCAGTTATGGGCCGAAGCGATCTCTAACAAAGCACGTCTTGTTAAATTTACAAATCAGCTTTTCGAACGTTTAGCGCAGGACGAAAGACGGAAAGTAAAAACCTGGGCGGATGCAACTAAGCTTGCTATAAGCGTCGAAGACAACGAGTCTCTCACTTTCGTTACGAACATCCTCACCGAAAACAAGAATATACCTATCATTCAAACGGATGACAGGAAGAGGATCAAGAACTATAAGAATGTAGATTTTGAAGGTATTGAAGACAGTAGTTTCCTTCAAGGGAAATTATTTACTGAGTTTTCAAACTACCCTCCTATTCAGGTTTTTTATATCAATAACGTCGACTACATCTACTATCAAGACTCCAGACTCTTCACAGAACTGCGCGTTGTCCTCAACGATCTCATAGAATCCTTCATCTCTGAGGTGATCAACTCAGCTTCTGTTCCAGTACTCTTAACTGACAGTGTAGGAAACATGATCTCGATGGCCAATCTGGATACCGCTAATTGCAACTCACATGAAGATGTACTTTCGCTCTTTAGTTCATTTAGAAATGAAAGCGACAAAGTCGAAGTGGATCTGGGTGAAGGCAACAAGAAGATCGTTTATTATCAGAATTCAGAATTGTTAAGTCAGCTTAAGTACTATCCTTTTATCCTGATAGCCATCGTTGGGATCTTTCTTTTCGTTTCTTACCTTGCCTTCAGCGGAGCTCGAAAAGCTGAACAGAACCAGGTCTGGGTAGGAATGGCAAAGGAAACTGCCCACCAGCTGGGAACTCCGATCTCCTCTCTTGCCGCTTGGTTGGAATACATTAAAGAGACCGACGCCAGCGATAAGATCGAAGCCAATATTCTGGTTGAACTGGAAAAGGATGTAAACCGTTTATCATTAGTCGCTGATAGATTTTCAAAGATCGGTAGTAAACCAGATCTGCAAAATCACAGTTTACATGAAGTACTTACTGATGCGATAAACTATATTAGTCACAGAGCATCTGATAAAGTCAAGTTTAAACTGGATCTGAAAGACGAAGAAGGGATCTTTAGAATTAACAGACAATTATTCGATTGGGTGATAGAGAATATATTAAAGAATGCACTCGATGCCATGGAGGGGGAAGGCAAGATCAAAGTTTCTGCGGAAAGACAAGGTGATAAGGCAATTATCGACATTACCGACAACGGGAAAGGGATCCCAAAGTCAAAATTCGACCTGATCTTTCAACCCGGTTATTCTACAAAACAAAGAGGTTGGGGTCTTGGTCTTTCATTATGTAAAAGAATTATCGAAAACTACCACTCTGGTAAGATTTTTGTGAAATCTTCAACTGCGGGCAAAGGTTCGACGTTTAGAATAATAATACCCGACTGATCATATGCATAAATGCCTCTACTCGATAATATTTTTTCTTATCTCCTATTCAACTGCAGTTTCGCAGATGATCTCTATATTGAATTATACCGATCGGTCTCCTGTCGATCTGGTCTCCGTATATACCGACAATAAGTCCTTCTCTGCCATTTCCGATGAATTCGGTAAGGTTACTCTTAAGGGATTATCGCAGTCCACAAAGATCAACTTTCAGCATCCATCTTTTTACAATGAGACTTTTACGCTGAAGGAAATTCAAGACAAGGGGAACAAGATCCTTCTCGTTGAAAAAATAGTCATGATCGATGAGGTGGTGCTCTCCGCCGATAAGTCTGCTGAGAATAAAAGCGAAATATCAAACCAACTCGATATTATTTATCAGTCAGAGATCGCATTTAAGAACCCTCAGACTTCTGCAGATATGTTGAGTGAAAGCGGACATGTTTTCATTCAAAAGAGTCAAATGGGTGGCGGCAGCCCGATCATTCGCGGGTTCGAAGCAAATAAAGTTCTTCTGGTGATCGATGGTGTGCGGATGAACAACGCCATTTATCGCGGTGGTCACTTGCAGAATGTGATCACGATAGACAACAATATCATTGAACGCACCGAGGTTATTCTGGGTCCCGGAAGCTTGATATATGGCAGCGATGCTCTTGGTGGAGTAATGCATTTTTATACCAAAAGTCCATTGCTAAGCAAAGATGGTAAAGCAGTAATTAAGGCTAATGCCATGAGCAGATATGCTTCGGCCAACAATGAAAAAACGGTGCATCTGGATTTTAGCATTGCTTCGAAGAAAATTGGATTGCTAAGCAGTATTACTTTTTCTGATTTTGACAACCTTAGAGCAGGCGAAAATCGAAATCCATTTCATGATGACTGGGGACTTTCGAAAATATATCCAACTACCGAGAATGGAATAGACTCTTTCACAATAAACGACAACCCGAATGTCCAGACTCCAACTGCTTATCATCAATACGATATTCTTGAAAAACTCTTATACAAAGTAAATGAGGATCTGGAGATGTCGCTGAATTTTCAATTTTCCAACAGCTCCGATATTCCACGTTATGACAGGATCAGCGAGATCGATGACGCAATGAATACTATTGGAATTAAACCGGTCTATGCTCGCTGGGATTACGGTCCGCAAAAACGCATATTGGCCTCATACAGCTTAACTGCACGAAGTAAAGGGAAGCTTTTTGATAACCTCAATTTGGTTACCGCTTTCCAGAATATCAACGAAGAAAGAATAACAAGGCGATATCGGGAAAGCGATGAAACGAGAAGAAAAGAAAATGTAAAAGTTGCCAACTTCAATCTGGACCTGAAGAAGAAGATCGAGAAGAATGTCATCTATTATGGAATGGAGTACACATTTAACGATGTACAGTCTTCAGCTGAGAGAGAGAACTTGGAAGACGGATCATTGTCTGTCGCCTCTACTCGTTATCCGGATGAAGGAAGTAACACGCATAGCATCGCGCTTTATGTAAAGAATAAGACAGCGGTGAGTGACAGAATTTTTATCTCAGCAGGGATGCGCATCAACAATTCAATTTTAAAAGCGAAGTTTGGTGACATTCCGATCGATGCGGTAGACTTCAGCGAGATCAATATCAGCAATCTCTCGGCGACCGGTGCGTTAGATGTCATTTATAACGCGGCAAAGAATTGGAGATTGAATTTGCTTCTATCCACCGGTTTTAGAGCTCCAAATGTCGATGACGTCGGCAAGATCTTCGACCCAGCTCCGGGAATTGTTGTCGTTCCTAACGACGATCTCAAGAGCGAATACGTTTATAGTGCAGAGATCGGCGTCCAGAAAAGGTTTACAGATAAATTGGAATTATCGGCAACTACTTTTGTCATGCTGGTCACCGACCTGATCAAAAGAAGTGAGTTTGCAGTGAATGGTATGGATTCGATCGTTTACGACGGTGTCGAAAGCCAGATATTCGCCAACACCAATACAGATGAAGCGATCATCACCGGATTTTCAGCCGATCTCAAAGCGGATCTACACCCGATCGTTTCTTTGTCATCATCGATCAATTATACCTACGGCCAGGATATCAGTAACGAAGAACCACTAGCCCACATACCGCCGATCTATGGTAAAACAGAACTAGCATTGCACAAAGGTGGATTTAAAGGGATCTTCAGTATAAATTATCAGGGATGGAAAATGCTGGAGCGTTATAGTCCGAACAACGACGATAAGCTTGATCAGGCTACAGAAGAAGGCTCACCTGCCTGGTTTATGCTCAATTCAAAAGCATCATATCAGTTTAACAAGATCGTTGGTTTACAGTTTGGAGTGGAAAACATTCTCGACAAGCATTACAGACCATTTGCATCTGGCATTAGTGCCGCCGGAAGAAATTACATCGTAGCAATAAGAGTAAAAGTGTAAACGCTTAGGAGCCCATTTTAACGATCGTATCGAACTCGGTCTTTTTAACCGGCTGAACGCTAAGTCGGGAAATTCTTAGCAGTACCATATTTGCCAGACCTTTCCTTTGCTTGATATCATCAAGCGTGACAAGATTTTTAAAAGATCTTTTGTATTTCACATCGACAGCGACCCATCGATCGTCTTCTGTTGTTGGATCCTGATAGTGTTCTTTCACTACTTCGACGACTCCTGTAATATGTGGTGGTTTGAGCTGACTGTGATAGAAAAGGCAGAGGTCGCCTTTCTTCATGTCTTTCATATGATTTCGGGCGGCGTAATTTCTTACGCCGTCCCAAAATGTCTTTTTATCCTTTTTCATCTCATCCCAACCGTAGGTGTCGGGATCTGATTTGATGAGCCAGTATTTCATTTTTCGCTATCGTCCTTTTTCTCCTCTTCGTCACCGTCTTTTTCAGCTGAAGCTTCTTCTTTGTTGTCAGCATCACCCTCTGCAGCTTCTTCCTTCATATCCTCAGCGGCCTTTTCATCCGATGCTTCCTGCGCTTCTGTTTGAGCTTCCTCTTTCACCTCAGCGATAGGCTCCTGCTCTTTCACCTCTTCTGAAACTTCACTTTTCGTTTCTTCAGCAGCTGCAGCATCATCTTTTGGTCCTTGCTCCATTTTTTGTTTCAATTCAGAAAGAACGCCTAAGTCACCAAGAGTTGTTTTCTCCATTTTGATACCGGCCTTTGGAGCAGATCTACCTTCGCTTTTCTTTCTTGGAGAAGCTTTCTTAGGTTCTTTGGTAACTTCTTCCCAGCATCTTGTGTGAGAAACAAGGATCCTTTTATCGTTTCTATTGAACTCGAGTACTTTGAATTCTAATTTTTCATCGACCTCTACATTTGAACCATCTTCTTTCTTCAAGTGTCTCATTGGAGCAAAAGCTTCAAGACCATAAGGAAGCAAAATGATCGCTCCTTTATTATCCTCTTTTGATAGAACTGTAGCTTCGTGTACAGACCCAACCGGGAATACACCTTCAAAAGTGTCCCAAGGATCCTCTTCGATCTGCTTGTGTCCAAGGCTTAACTTTCTGCTTTCTTCATCAACTTCGAGCACAACAACATCCAACTCTTCACCAACTTTAGTGAATTCTGAAGGATGGTTATAACGTTTTACCCATGAAAGATCAGAGATGTGAACCATTCCACCGATACCCTCTTCGAGCTCGACGAAAACTCCATAAGGAGTGATATTCTGAACGATTCCTTTATGTCTCGTCTCAGGAGCATATTTTTCTTTTACCTTTTCCCATGGATCCGGAGTAAGTCTCTTTAACGATAATGCCATCTTACGCTCTTCTCTGTCGATCGTCATCACGATAGATTCGTGCTCCGAACCAAGCTGGAAATAGTCTCTGGCATTTATCGGTTGGTTAGACCATGTTACTTCAGATACGTGGATCAATCCCTCAACACCAGGCTTGATCTCTAAGAATGCACCGTAATCTTCGATATTGACGATCTTACCTTTCACTTTAGAACCGATCTCGAGGTTCTCCTCGAGCGTATCCCAAGGATGAGGCATCAACTGCTTCAGACCAAGTGAAATTCTTCGCTTATCATCATCGAAATCAAGAACAGCAACATTGAGTTTTTGATTAAGCTCCAGCACTTCTGATGGGTGATTAATTCTTCCCCATGAAATATCCGTGATGTAAAGCAATCCATCTACACCACCAAGATCGATGAACGCACCGAAGTCTGTGATATTCTTAACAGTTCCTTCAAGAACCTGGCCTTTCTCAAGTTTAGATATGATCTCTTGTCTCTGATCTTCGAGATCAGATTCGATAAGTGCTTTATGAGAAACTACCGCATTTTTAATAGCCTCATTTATCTTAACGACTTTGAACTCCATCTGCTTTCCAACATACTGATCGTAATCGATAATTGGTTTCACATCGATCTGTGAACCTGGAAGGAAAGTTTCCAGTCCGAAAACATTAGCGATAAGACCACCTTTCGTTTTCGAAGATATAGTACCGGTTACTACCGTGTCATTTTTGTGAGCGTTAACGATCTCTTCCCAGGCTTTGAGAAGTTTCGCATTTTTTCTGGATAAAACAAGCTGACCTCTTAGATCTTCTTTCTCCATAACATAAACGTCCACTTCATCACCTACTTTAAGATCTTCTACATCTCTGAATTCAGAGATCGGTACGAGGCCATCTGATTTGAATCCAATGTTAAGGACAACATCAGAACGGGTGATACCTACTACTACTCCAGATACAATTTCGTTTTCGTTAATGGATTTTAGAGTTCCGCTATATAGAGTTTCGAGTTCCGAGAACTCGTCGTCTGAGTATTGGTGAACGTGTTTTTTGTCGATCGTCCAGTCAAAATCATCGTGAGCTGCTTTGTCTTCAACCGCAACATCTGCAGCTGGAGACTGTTCTTGCGTTGCTCCAGAAGTTTCTGCTTCGTTTGAAGTTGTTTCAGCTTTTTCCACACTACCGGCTTCATTTTCAGCCCCCTCAACAGGTTTCTCAACCTGATCTTCATCGGTAATGTTATCTTGCTCCTTGATTTCCTTTTCAGTCAAAATGCTTGTTTTTTAGTTAAAAAATAAATTACTTATCCACATAAAAATAGAGTCTGCAAAATTAATACAATTTAATCTAGGAATCAAAAAACAGCATGCAATAAATCAGCCCTTTTTACTACGAATAAAGCTGCCTAAATTGGTATTTAGTGTGAAGTGGTGAGCACCTGTTGCCGGGTGATACTTTCCTAAGGCATAATTGATCTGAAACTGCTTAATATTAATGCCTAATCCAAAGGAATATCCTGCTAGTCCTGTTTTGGTGGTGAGCTTCAATTCTTGCCTTCTTAAGTGATTGTAACCGAAACCAACACGGACAGCTTTGCCAAAATATAACTCTCCACCGACAATGACATGACGAAACAGTTTATCAGCAAAGCCGGGTTCATTGGTATCTTCTTCAAATCCAAATTGACTTCCGGAAGATGCCGATGCCGGATCGTAATAAGCTATATCCCAGCGATATAAATTATGCAGGATCAAGTTTATTCTGAAGGGCAATTTGCTCAGCCGTTTTGATATCCCAAGTTGCACATCGAAAGGCAATCCTTCAGAATTACCTTTCTCATATGGTTTGATCTGAAATCCCATATTTCTCAATACAAGACTTACTGTAACCATCCTCGCGGTATCGGTCCAGTTTGCTGCAAGGTCGAGTGCAGTCCCATAGGATTTATAATCCGTGAAATCTGAATAGATAAATTTCAGATTGGATCCAAATGAATACTTGCCATATGGGATACCTGCACCGATAAACATCGCATACTCCGATGGTTGAAATGTACCTAATACCGTTCCGGTCACATCTGTTCTGTCGAGTGTACCATAAGAGATAAATTGTATCCCTGCCTGATAAGTCGCCATTCCAAACTGCTGAGCATAACTGACATTGCCGAAATTGATCCCACCAAAGTAGTTCATTACACTTGCCGATAGATGTCGGCTTACGGTTGAATTGAGCACGGATGGATTGTGGTAAGCGAGACTCAGATCACCATCGTTGACAGTGATCAGTGAACCTCCGGTAGCAGTACTTCTAGCTGAAACAGGTAGATTTAGGAATTCATAGGTATTCTCCCCTCCTATCTGCCCGAATGCAGAACAACACATAGTTATTGAAAGGAGAAGAAAAATTAATCTCATCAACGAGTTTGGGCTTAATTTGCGAGTATAACGAAAATCGCATCTTAAGCGTATATTTTAAAAGTAATTATTTCAGCTCCGCCAAAAACTCTATATCGAGAGGGTCTGCTATCATTCGTTTCTCCAAGGCAATATCGATCACCTCGTCCATCGCTTGCACAAAGTGAAACTTCAAACCCTTGATATACTCTTTATTGATCTTATTCAGATCTTTTTCATTGGCCTGGCACATGATGATCTCTTTCATACCTGCACGTTTCGCTGCAAGGATCTTTTCTTTGATACCACCAACGGGTAGTACTCTTCCTCTCAAAGTGATCTCGCCTGTCATCGCTAACTTCGGTTTCACTTTACGCTGAGTATAAACCGATGCCAGTGCAGTTAGTAATGTAACTCCTGCAGACGGACCATCTTTTGGAACTGCCCCTTCCGGAACGTGAACATGTGTATTGAGTTTTTTGAAAGCATCAGGATCAATACCGTAGTTTTCACCGTGAGCTTTGAGATAACTTAGCGCTGTCGTCGCACTTTCTTTCATCACATCACCAAGGTTACCGGTAAGCGTTAGATCGCCTTTCCCTTTCGAAAGTGAGGATTCAATAAATAGAATGTCACCACCAACTCTGGTATACGCCAATCCAACAGCGACACCAGGAGGGTTCTGCTCACTATAGATACTTTTGTCGTACTTGGCAGGGCCAAAAACTTCATTCAATTTTTCCTCCGATATATTTTTAGAATATTCCTCATCCATGGCAACAGATTTCGCAATGTTCCTCATTATAGCAGCGAGCACGCGATCTAATTCCCTCACACCTGACTCTCTGGTATAATCCTCGATCAGCTGGATCAAAGATTTAGGTTGAAACTTCAAGTCACCTGCTTTAAGACCGTGTGCCTTTCTCTGTTTTGGGATCAGATGTTTTTTAGCGATCTCCACTTTTTCCTCAACAGAATACCCATCGAGCTGGATCACTTCCATTCTATCTACTAATGCAGGATGAATACTGCTAAGCGTATTTGCAGTTGCTATGAACATCACCTTCGACAAGTCATATTCAAGTTCGAGATAGTTGTCATAGAACGCATGATTCTGTTCAGGGTCGAGAACCTCCAGCAATGCGGAAGCAGGATCGCCACGAAAATCGGAACCCACCTTATCGATCTCATCCAGGATGAAAACCGGATTGGAGCTTTTTGACTTTTTCAGACTTTGAATGATTCTTCCCGGTAGCGCACCGATGTATGTTTTTCTGTGACCTCGGATCTCGGACTCGTCATGAAGTCCGCCAAGCGACATTCGAACATGCTTTCTGTCGAGCGCTCTGGCGATAGACTTCCCTAAAGAAGTTTTACCAACACCCGGAGGGCCAACAAAACAAAGGATCGGTGACTTAAGATCACCTTTCAGCTTAAGTACAGCAAGGTATTCTATAATTCTGTCTTTGATCTTGTCTAGTCCGTAATGGTCCTGATCCAGAACTTTTTTTGCACGTTTCAGATCAAAGTTATCGTCGGTATAGAGGCCCCAGGGAAGATCAAGTAATAGTTCGAGATAGTTAAGCTGAACGCTATAATCTGCTGCCGCAGGATTTGTACGCTCTAGTTTTTCGATCTCTCTGTGAAAAACTTTAGCAATATCCTTGCTCCATTTCATATCCTGAGCACGTTCTCTCAAGCGCTCGATCTCCTGGTTTTGTGGATCGCCACCAAGTTCCTCCTGAATTGTTTTCATTTGCTGATGGAGGAAATAGTCTCGTTGTTGCTTCTCAATGTCGCCACGCACCTTCGATTGGATCTTATGCTTAAGCTCCAGCATTTGGATCTCTCTTTCGAGGTGGTTCAATATCTTTTTAACCCTGTCACCAACATCGTCCATCTCCAGTAAGTCTTGTTTATCGCTTATCTCTATATTGAGATTGGAAGCGATAAAGTGACTGAGGAAAACTGGTTTCGTAATATTCTTCAGCACAATATTAGCTTCTGAAGGAATATTTGGAGACAGCTTTATGATCTCAGTTGCCAGTTCACGGATGGTCGTGATCATAGCAGAGAACTCCTGAGAATCCTCATGGGGTTCATCCTTCAAGTATGTGATCACCGCTTTGAAGTACGGTTCCTTGGAAACGATCTCCGCGATACTTATCCTGCTCTTTCCCTGGATGATCACAGTTGAAGAACCATCCGGCATTTTGATCAGCTTGATCACCTTTGCGATCACACCTACTCTGTATAGGTCTTCTCTGTTAGGCTCTTCAATATCCGCATCTTTCTGACCGATCACACCGATCAATTTATTGCTGCTATATGCAGCCTCTACAGCTCGTAAAGAGCGGTCTCTTCCGACGGTTATTGGAATAACAACACCGGGGAAAATCACTGTATTTCTCAATGGTAATAAAGGGATCTCTTTCGGACCTGACTTTGCAAAATCAGCATCATCATCCTCATCTGTTAATATCGGGAGCACCTCTACATCTTCATCCATTGGGAGAAACGAAAAATTGTCAAACATCTATATTATTATTTCTTGATTTAAAGTTAAGCAGTAGCTGCTTTCTCAGCCACTTTATTAATGAACACTATCTTACCATCGAAAGCATCGACTACTATTTTGCTCTCGTTATCGATCTCGTTAGCAAGAATTTTCTTCGACAACTCATTGACGATCTGTTTCTGAATAATTCTCTTCAAAGGTCTGGCACCAAACTGAGGATCAAAACCTTCACTTGCGAGAATTTCTCGCGCATCATCGGTAAACTCTATCCTGTATCCATTTCGCTTCATAGATCCGGCTAGAATATCGAGTTGTAATTTCACGATACCCTGAATCTGTTCCTTCATCAATGGTTTGAACATGATCACCTCATCGATCCGGTTAAAGAACTCTGGTCTGACTGTATTTTTTAGTCTTTCCATAACTTCAATTTTAGTTGTCTCAATGATCAGGTTGAGATCGTCGATATTGATCTTTGCAAAATTATCCTGAATTATGTCAGAACCAATATTCGAGGTCATTATTATTACACAGTTTTTAAAATCCGCGACGCGACCCTTGTTATCAGTAAGTCTTCCGTCATCCAGAACCTGTAACAAAATATTGAACACATCCGGGTGTGCCTTTTCGATCTCATCCAGAAGGATCACAGAATAAGGTTTTCTTCGAACCGCTTCTGTAAGCTGACCTCCTTCATCGTAGCCAACATAACCCGGAGGCGCTCCTACTAATCTGGAAACAGCATGTCTCTCCTGGTATTCCGACATATCGATACGAGTCATCGCGTTCTCATCGCCAAAAACCGACTCAGCAAGTGCTTTGGAAAGTTCAGTTTTTCCAACACCCGTTGTACCAAGAAACAAGAACGATCCAATTGGTCTGTTTGGATCCTGCAAACCAGCTCTCGATCTTCGTATTGCATCAGAAACAGCTTCAATAGCCTCATCCTGACCTACTACGCGTTTCCTTAACTCGTCCTCCATTTTGAGAAGCTTTTCTCTTTCACCCTCCAGCATCTTGCTAACAGGGATACCTGTCCATTTCGATACGATCGCTGCAATATCATCAGCATGCACCTCCTCTTTGAGCATTCTTGAATCCTGAGAGATCTTTTTCAGTTTATCCTCCATAATCTTTATCTTTTCCGCAGCCTCTTGTAACTTACCATAACGAATCTCTGCAACCTTACCGAAATCACCCTCTCTTTCTAAACGTTCAGCTTCGAGTTTCAGATGCTCCATTTCTCGTTTAGCATTCTGAATGTTATCTACAATATCTTTTTCTCTTTGCCACTTTGCTTTGAAAGCGGTTCGTTCTTCTTCATATTTAGAAAGCTGCTTTACGATCTCATCGAGTTTCTCCTTGTTCTTTTCACGTTTTATCGCTTCCTTTTCGATCTCAAGTTGCATGATCTTTCTTTCGATCTCATCTAATTCTTCCGGCATAGAATCCATTTCAAGACGAAGTTTTGCAGCCGCTTCATCGATAAGGTCAATTGCCTTATCCGGTAAAAATCTGTCGGTAATGTATCTGCTGGATAACTTCACTGCAGAAATGATCGCATCATCCTGGATCTTTACTTTATGGTGGTTCTCGTATCTTTCTTTGAGTCCGCGAAGAATTGATATAGCATCTTCTTCGCCCGGTTCATTGATCATCACTTTCTGAAATCTTCTTTCCAGCGCTTTATCCTTTTCAAAATACTTTTGAAATTCATTTAATGTGGTTGCACCAATAGCTCTCAATTCTCCTCTCGCAAGTGCCGGTTTTAGGATGTTTGCTGCATCCATCGCACCATCAGTCTTACCTGCACCGATAAGCGTATGGATCTCATCGATAAAGAGAATAATAGAACCATTTGCCTCATTTACTTCCTTGATCACCGCTTTCAAACGCTCTTCAAAATCTCCTCTGTATTTGGCACCAGCCATGAGCGCACCCATATCCAATGAGTATATCCGTTTACTTTTCAGATTTTCGGGTACATCGCTGTTCACGATCCGGTGAGCGATACCCTCCGCTATAGCTGTTTTACCAACTCCCGGCTCTCCTACCAGGATAGGATTATTTTTTGTTCTTCTTGATAGAATATGTAAGACTCTCCTGATCTCCTCATCTCTACCGATCACCGGATCAAGTTTGCCTTCAGCAGCGGATTTGTTTAAATTGATAGCATACTTTTCAAGCGCATTATAATTGGAATCTGCAGAAGCATCAGTTACCCTGCTACCTTTTCTCAATTCCTTGATCTCATTTTTCACATTGCCGATCGTAAGTCCGGAATCCTTTAATACTTTAGAAGCAGGGTCATTCAATGACAGCATTGCTATAATGATATGTTCAACTGCAACGTACTCATCTCCGAAGTCCTTTAGCAAGCTGTTTGCTTTTAAAAAAAGTTGATTGAGATCTTTGCTTGGGTTAGCCATCTGCTCTCCGGACAGTTTTGGAAGAGCATCGAATATTTTATCTGTTGCGCTTTTGATGCTAGTGATATCTGAGCCTGATTTTGAGACTAAATGAGGTAAAACATCATTATCTGTCTCAACCATTGCTTTTAAAATGTGGATTGGTTCCAGCATGCTATGCCTGGCATCAAACGCAAGCTGCTGAGCTTTGCTTATTAGCTCCAGCGATTTATTTGTGAATTTATTTCCGTTCATTATACTAATACTTGTTTCGTAGATGATGTCATCAAAAACTCCACCATTCGAGATTAACAAGTTCTTTCGTGTAAATCTGTCAGAGAAACAGAACAATCCACCATAAACCAATGCCTTTTTGTCATACGTAACCAATTTTTCAATTAATCGTATTTAATATATGTACTAATTTGATTTATTAAACACTGGAATACAAATTGGTTTTAGCGATAGACATATTGAACGACGCAATTATACACTTTGGGATCTCGATGCAAACATTGCTTTATGTTTCATTGATCCTGAATGTATTGATACTCCTCTGGTCCTATAAGAGAAACAGGTTGATCAAGAAGATGAACGCTGATCTTAAGGGCAAGAACAGTAAAGTCAGGGAGATGAACATTGAATTGAATACAATGAATCTCGAAGCAGTTTCTATGCAGGCTGAACTGATCAAAACGAAGCAGGATCTGGAAGCTATTGTTCAGGAAAGAACAAGGGATCTAACAGAATCGAATATCTCCTTACGAAGTGAGATAAAAGAGCGTGAAAAGATCGAAGTTGAATTAGAGCAGAGAGCGATAGAACTAACTATGGCTAATAATGATATCCGTCAATTTGCATACATTACATTTCATGATCTTAGAGAGCCTTTACGAATGGTCACTAACTACCTTCAGCTGATAAGAAAGCGATATTCACCACAATTAGGGCCGGAAGCAGAGGAATTTTTCAAATACGCTTCTGAAGGAGCGAATAGGATCAACGAACTGGTTAAAGATATTCAGCGATATGCTACTATTGGAGTTGTAAACAAGGTTCCGGATATTGTCGACATGAATAATGTACTTACCAAGGTCATTCAGCAACTTAAAACAAAAGATCTAAAGAGGAAATTCTCAGTGGTTATCGATGATCTACCGGAAATCTATGGATTGCAGTCGCATATGTTCGAGCTTACGAGCAATTTGTTGGAGAATAGTATTACATTTTGTGAAGCTGACGAAGCCAAGATCTATATTCAATGTGAAGAGACTTTGAATCAATTCAAATTTTCAATCCACGACAATGGTGTTGGAATGGATGAAGCTTATGCTGATAAAGTATTTAATATTTTCCAAAGGCTGGAAAGAAGAAACGATGAAAGCGGAACTGGGATCGGGCTTTCGATCTGTAAAAGGATCGTTGAACAATACGGTGGTCGAATCTGGTACAAAACGCACGAAGAAGGAGGAACTATCTTCTATTTTACTCTTCCCAAAGCTGATGAATTGAAGAAAGCAGTTTAGCTACAACGCATTCTCACAAGGATCGATATAGCATGGGCTTTTGCTATACTCTTTATGTTCTCCTTCAGAATTCCTTCCTGTACATTCGATTTTACCCTTTCCTTTATAATCATGTAAGATGAGTTGTTTTTTATCAGGGATATATTCGAACTGTATTTCCTTGCCATCCACTTTTACCTTTTCAACCGACTCAAGATCGTTGTCGATGAAAAACGTTTGATAACAATCGAAGACATGAGGCTCTTCTTCACTTATAGCTGCACTACTTTCTTTGTCATAAACTTCTATCTGAGCCCAGGAAGTAAACCATAGAGCAGTGAGTGCTGTTAACAGGGTATATTTAACTATCTTCATCATACTCTATAAATATAGATAATTTTTACATCTATGAATAGTCAATCGGCACAAAACTTACCGGAATTTAAATTTGATCCTTTCCTTCAGGCTTTGATCATTGCCGTTTTATCCGCATCGATATTACTTATCTCATCATTTACAACTTCTTCTGATAGTTTCAACTGGTCTGTGGCATGCACTGCGGTTTTATTCTTCGCAATGGTGAATCCTATTCTCTCTGTTTTTCAGCTTAAGTGGGGAACATACTTTGTAAAATCGGTGATATCGCTTGCAATGATTTCAGCATTGGTGGTTTTTATTTGCAGCAGGGTTACCGGGGCGAGTATTCTAAATGAAAAAGCGTTTGCAATGACAATGTTGGCTTCGCTTATATTCTTTTTTATGGCAAGTGTCCTGGCGCTGCTGGTAAAAAAGATCTATTCTTTTGCTACTGAAAGTCTGTAGGATTATTTGAAGGCGGCAAAAATTTTCTTTGTTCATCATCTTCTGCTTCTTTCCTTTCCAACAACTCAAAGAATGGCAAATGCTCATCCACTTCATCGATCTCCAGATCGTACCAGGAAGCATCTTCTTTTCTTTCACCGATCTTTCGATAATAGAAAGCAGTTACGATCCCAACAACAGCACCATAGAGATGAGATTCCCATGATATTCCTGCTTGCACCGGCAGTATCCCCCAGATTAAACCACCATAGAGAAGTGTAACAACCAATGCGATTCCAATAGACTCCCGGTCCTTTCTGAATATTCCACTCGCTAAAAGAAAGAATGCAAGACCATAAACTACTCCCGAAGCGCCAATATGAATAGATGATCCGGTAGCGGTAAGCCATACCAATCCTCCAACCAAGAAATACGCCATCATAATAATTTTCCAGGCTACTTCCTTATATGAGTTAAACAAGATGGTTCCCAATATTAAGAGCGGAAGGCTATTGGATATCAAATGCCTGAAATCACCATGGATCAATGGTGAAAACAATATTCCCCGAAGCCCTATCACCTGCTTAGGTAAGATCCCATATGCAGCGAAGTTTGCAGACATTGCAATCTCTATGATCTTGATAAGCCAGATTACCATAACAAGCCACAGAGATATCAGTATACTATGTTTTAATTTGTCAACGCGAGCGCTCAAAGTCCTTTATGATAGGTTATATTATTATTTTACTTTTACCTTTCTATTGAATGAATAGTAAATTACAGATCAAAGTTCCGTGAAAATATTCAACTTCCTTCTTTCTCTTACTATTACGGTCATCCTCATTGTTTTGTTGAATCAAAATATTGGAAATATACCACCGATGGGGAAATTCTTGTCTCCCTTTACCGGTTTTTGGCATAACATGATGATCAGTGATAGCAAAACTCCCTCGGACCTTGAAATAAGAGGACTTAAGGAAAAAGTTCAAATTCACTATGATAAGCATCTCATCCCACATATTAAAGCTAAAAATTCTCATGATATATATGTAGCTCAAGGTTATGTAGAAGCAAGACACCGTCTCTGGCAGATGGATTTTCAAACCAGAGCTTCTGCAGGTAGACTTTCCGAGATCTTCGGTGATAGAACAGTTCAATATGATAGAAAGATCAGAAGGCTGGGGTTACCTTTTGCGGCAGACAATCTGATGAAGAGTTTGGAAACCGGAGAAACTGCTGAAATGGTCAAGGCTTATTCTATGGGAGTCAACAACTGGATTTCTCAGTTGTCCTATAAAGACTACCCTATCGAGTTTAAACTTCTAGACTATGATCCCGAAACATGGGATATCTATAATACTGCTCTCTTGCTTTCATATATGTCAAACATTCTTGCGACAAGTGATTTTGCTATAGAGAACACCAATTTTGTCAATACCTATGGTGATGAATATTTCGATTACCTCTATCCTTCGTATGAAAAATCTCCTGATCCGATCATTCCATCCGGAACACCTTTTACATTAAGTAAACCTCCAATTACCCGGGATTCTTTTGAAATATCCGACGCTGCTGTTGGTGAAGCGCTTTTCGAAAAGGAAAGCGATATCATTGGAAGTAACAACTGGGCAGTGGGTCCTGCTAAAACTAAAAGTGGAAATGCAATTCTTGCGAACGATCCACATTTAAGATTATCGCTGCCTTCTATATGGTTTCAACTACACCTGATCACACCAGACATGAATGTTTCCGGTGTTAGTTTCCCGGGAACTCCTGCTGTGATCATTGGTTTTAATGATCATATCGCTTGGGGCCAAACCAATGCCGGTCGGGATGTGAGAGACTGGTATGATATTGATATTACTGATGAGACTTCATATTCCTTTGGAGGAGTCAAATATGAGCTGAGCAGCAAGAATGAGATCATTAAGGTCAAAAATGGAGAGGATTATATAGATAAGGTATACTATACGCATTTCGGTCCGGTTACATATGATCCAACATTCCCTGCTAAAACATCAAAAAAGTATCTTGCTTCAAGATGGACAGCACATAACGCCTCCGAGGAACTTCAAACTTTCATTATTCTGAATAGCGGAAAAACTCTGAAAGACTATAAAGAAGCATTGAATTATTACAAGGTCCCGGCTCAGAATTTTGTTTTTGCTTCTGTAGACGGAGACATAGCTATCAAGCAACAGGGTCAATTCCCATATTTCACAGATGATCGCGGCCGCTATATTATGACCGATGCGTCCAATACCGGAAATTGGGATTTCATACCTTATGATGAAAATCCGATCACAGTTAATCCAGAAAGAGGCTTTGTTTCTTCTGCGAATCAACATCCAACAGATTCGACCTATCCTTATCGGTATGATGGTCATTTTGAACAATATCGAAATCGAAGGATCAACGACATTTTATCTTCTAAGGATAACATTGATATTAAAGACATGATGAAATTGCACTCGGACAACTTTAACATGCAAGCGGAGGAGAGTTTAAATACGATGCTCAAGCTAATTGAAAGCAGGGATATGACAGCAGAGCAAAAGGAAGCAGTGAATATCTTGAAACAATGGGATTACTTCAATGATGCCGAAAAGCTTGCTCCCTCCTATTACCAGTCATGGTGGGACACCGCATATGCTTTGATCTGGGATGAAATGGAAACTGAGCTTCTCATGAGAAAACCCGAAAAATTCAGAACAGTAGATCTTATCCTCAACGATCCAACTTTCGAATTCTTTGATATAAGGAATACATCCGAAATAGAAAATGCGTCTGATGTATTGTGGTTAGCATTTCAACGTAGCGTTGATGCGATAGAAAAATGGAAAGAAAAACATGCTCAGGAGCCGGAATGGTGGAGAGTAAAAAATACGAGGATCATGCACTTGACCAGGCAAATTGAACCATTCAGCAAGATCGGGATTAAAATTGGCGGAAACAAAGGTATCGTAAATGCTACCAGTACATATTG
>JABDMM010000042.1 GCA_013001465.1 Chitinophagales bacterium
GTCATAGGTTGATCGCTGATCAATAACAGAGCTCCTGCAGGTATTTTGTTATAAAATGCCGCCGTGAACAATGTTGCTGTTTCCATATCTACCGCCATACATCGGATATGATTTAAATAATTTTTGAACTCTTCGTCCCATTCCCAAATCCGACGATTAGTAGTATATACAGTACCAGTCCAGTAATCATGGCCATTATCCCTGATAGTTGTTGAAATAGCCTTCTGCAAGGCAAACGCCGGCAATGCCGGTACCTCAGGAGGCAAATAGTCATCTGATGTTCCTTCTCCTCTAACCGCTGCAATTGGTAAAATAAAATCACCAAGTTTATTGGTCCGTTTCAAACCACCGCATTTACCTAAAAACAACAATGCTTTTGGCGATATCGCAGAGAGAAGATCTACTATCGTCGCTGCATTAGGGCTTCCCATTCCAAAGTTTATGATCGTGACACCGTCTTTTGTCGCGGAAGGCATTGCTTTCTTCTTTCCTACTATCGGCACATCATTCCACTCCGCAAACATCTCAACATACTGGTTGAAGTTTACGAGAATAATATATTCACCAAAATCCTTTATTTTTCTACCTGTGTATCGAGGTAACCAGTTCTTTACGATCTTCTCTTTAGAATCCATATTATATTTGTAATTGCAAAACCCGATGGAAAATCAGATTGGAAAATACCACTTTAAATTTAAGAAGATCGGCGGTAAAGAGCACATTTTCGATCCAGTCCGGAAGAAGTATATCTTGTTCACTCCCGAAGAGAAAGTACGTCAGTATTTTATATCATACCTCACCACACAATTGGACTATCCCAAGGGTTTTATCAAAGTAGAATCTGGACTTCAGCATAATCAGCTTAATAAAAGAAGCGATATCCTTATCTACAATAAAGACTTCACTCCGTCGATGCTCGTTGAATGTAAAAGCGAAAAAGTGAAGCTTGATAAAAGTACACTGGAACAGATCTCCTTCTATAATCAAGTTTACCAAGTAAAAATCCTCGTCATCACGAACGGGGTAAAAACCTACCCCATGAAGCTTGATACAGAGAACAAAAAATATCAACCGATCCAATACATTCCTCCCTTCAAACTATTATAATATCAGAGTAACATTTCCTGTACTGTCAACGTATTATAATAAATAAAATATAAGGAAATGCAAAAGTTGATGATGATCGTGTGTGTAATGTGTTGTGCATACCTTGCAAATGCTCAGGGGACCAGACTTCCGTCTGAAAATGACACTTGTAAAGTTTTTCTTCCATCCGCATTTACGCCCAACTCTGATGGCTTAAATGATAAACTAAACATACTTTCTGCATGCGGGTTTGATGAAGCTGTACTCGAAGTATATAATCGTTGGGGAGATTTGATATATGTATCAACTTCTCAGGAAGATGGTTGGGATGGTGTTAGTCAAGGCCAGGAACAACCTGGTGGCACGTATATCTGGGTTGTAAAATATATTCGTGATTCGGAGGAAAGTATTACGAAAGGAACCGTTGCCCTTCTTAGATAAGGCTTAAAATTCTTTGTACCATAGGACGCTGCTTCAATACTTATCTTAGTATAATTCACACATCGCTATATCCTAGATAATAGCTCTTATCTCATATTATTAAGTTATTTTAACGCTGGTTTGAATCAATTTGGGATTCAAATAATCTGAACCTTATTAAACAAGGGTTAAAAAAGCGACAATATGTTTCCTGAAGTCCTGGAGAAGTACAATAAGTTTCCTTTAGATCATACAATACCCGATATTCATGAATGGCCAATAAATAAGCTCACCAGGGACAAAGAAGATCTAAAGAAAGAGGTTATTTCCAGAGTCATCGATTCGCTGGAGAAAAAGATCAAAACTCAGAAAGAACTATTAGATCTGCTTGAACGCATGCTCTATCAGGAAAGAATTCGGCTGACACAAATTCCGTGGAAAGCGGATAAACCTACTGAAAAGCAATTTTGGGCAAGGATCAAGGCTGAGGTCATTCAGTTTTCTAAAGAAATTGATGAGTTGGAACCACCCGACATCAGAAACAATCCCATTGTTAATGATATTCTGGATCGGTACATCAATGAGATCCTGGGGACCTTCGAACCGCAAACTTATCGCTTTGCCAGATCAATTGTTCCTTTGCTGTTTGCCTTGCTACTCAATGCAAGACTAAAACCCAGAGGAAAAAGACGAAAAAGTATATACGAGAAGATCAAGATTTATGGAGATGTTGAGCTTGTGCGAGAACTGTCCAAGAAGGGCACATTGGTTTTTACACCCACGCATTTCAGCAATCTTGATTCATTAGTTATCGGATGGGTAATTGAAACTATGGGGTTACCAGGCTTTAATTATGGCGCAGGTCTTAATTTGTTCGGTATTAGATTGTTTGCATTCTTCATGGAACGTCTAGGTGCTTATAGACTTGATCGCAGAAAGAAGAATGTCTTATACCTTGAAACTCTAAAGAATTATTCTACTGCTGCAATAGAAAAAGGTGCGCATACATTATTTTTTCCAGGTGGAACGAGAAGCAGAAGCGGTGCTATAGAATCCAATATTAAATTAGGATTACTGGGTACTGCTATGGATGCCCAGCTTCACAACTTTAAGAACACCGATAAGAAATGGAAAAATAAGATCTTTGTCGTACCGGTAGTGCTTAATTATCACTTTGTACTTGAAGCTCCGGCTTTAATAAATAGTTATCTTGAACGTAAAGGGAAAGAACGCTTCCTTGTCGAAAATGATGAGTTTTCAACGTCAATCAAGTTTATAAAATTTATACTGAAGTTTCTTACCCATGGATCTGAAATGTCAGTTTCTATCGCTCCTCCGCTAGATATATTTGGCAATAAAGTGGATATCGACGGGAACAGTGTTGACTCTAAGAACAAGTTAATCGATATTCGACATTATTTCGTTTCCGGAAGGGAAGTTACAGATGACAAACAAAGGGATAGTGTTTACACTAAAATGCTTGGAGATAAGATTATCGAGAGTTATAGAAAGTATAATATTATTTATAATAGTCAGCTCTTAGCTTTCATTGCATTTCAATTGATACAAAAGCGACATCATGAACTGGATCTTTTTGCATTGATGCGTTTACCGCAGGAAGATTGTGTGATCCCATTCCAGGAATTCAAGCAAAGCCTGATAAAGCTTCGTGCGGTCCTGATAGAATGGGAAAAAGAACGTAAACTTCAACTATCGACCGAGTTTCTTATGGAGTTGGACGAATTCATCGATCACGGAATTAAACACTTGGGGATGTATCATGCTATTCCTACACTTATTAGAAATATTGATGGGGATATCGAAGCCGGAGATATGAAAGTTTTATTTTATTACCACAATAGGTTGAGTGGATATGATTTTGAACAATACGTCTGAAAAAATTGGTGTTATTGGCGCAGGAAGTTTTGGATCTACTATAGCCAATATTCTTGCCGAGAAATCCGAAGTCTTGATCTTTGCAAGAGATCGTGAGGAGTTTGCAGCAATAGAAAAAGCAGGAACCAGTAAACGCGGACATCGTTTTCATGAAAATGTCAAGCCTGTAGCCAGTCTGGAAGAGATGGCAGAATCTTGTAGGATCATTTTTCCAATAGTTCCGTCAGCAAACTTTCGTTCCATGATCCAGGATCTGTCTCCTTTTCTGAAACCTTATCATTTGCTAATTCACGGTACAAAAGGGATCGATATACCCTTTCCGGATGATATTGATCATGAAGTCGACAGAAGCAAAGTGAAAACGATGAGCGAGGTGATCAGAGAAGAAACCAATGTGGTAAGGATCGGATGTTTAGCCGGGCCTAACCTCGCTACTGAAATTAAAGACAAACAACCCGCTGCGACCGTCGTTGCCAGTAAATTCGATGAAGTGATCGTAAGTTGTAAGAGTCTGCTTAGAACTCCAAACTTTCAAATTTATGGGAATGAAGATCTTCTTGGAGTTGAATGGGCAGGTATTCTAAAAAATGCTATCGCAATTGCTGCTGGAATATTAGTTGGTGTGGGCTATGGAGATAACGCGAAAGCATTGTTGCTTACCAGAGGTATGGGTGAAATGATATATCTTGGAAACGCTTTAGGTGCAGATGCAAAAGCATTTCTTGGCCTTGCAGGTATTGGTGACCTGATCGCGACCTGTAATAGTAAACACAGCAGGAATTTCACTGTAGGTTATAGAATTGCTCAGGGAGAACAGTTGGAAAAGATCATAGACGATATGGATGAAGTAGCAGAGGGAGTGAAAACAGTAAAAGTCGCTAAGTTATTGAGCGATCATTACGAAGTACCTGCACCTATTACTCAGACACTCTACCGGATATTATTCAGCGGACTATCTGTAGAGAAAGGAATTAAGTTTCTCATGAGATACCCCGCTGAAATAGATGCTGATTATGTAGATTTTTATCGCAGTACTACCTTTTCAAGGTAGCTGAAATTATCATTGAAAACCCTGACATGATAAACTCCTGATTCGAGCTCTTCTCTCATTAAGGTCAATGGTTCACTGTTTGTGAATATATGCTCTCCTTCCATAATGATCTTCCCGTCGATACTGATAAGCTCATATGTAAATGGTGCTTCAACTTCGACGTCAAGAGTTATAGAAAACTCCGTAGTTACCGGATTAGGATATATGCTTATTTCTGGTTTGTCAAATGTTAATGGTTTCTCTTCTAATTCAATACCCTTACCCTGTGTAAGTGTTGTAAAAGTATCCACCGCTCGTATCGGGCCATTGATCACACCACATAGAGACAACGCAGTCCATTCATATGTTGTATTTGAGGCAAGAACTACATCAAGGTAATCCTGAAGAGGGTCATAAATATATAGCGTTACAATAGGTTTGCCTAACTCTCTTCCCATAATCATATATCCCGTTACCTCCTCATAAGCTTCCCAGTTTAATCTTGCTGAATTCTCTGTAATATCTGAAGCGAACAAGAAATCAGGGGAAAGACAAGCCGGCGTACTGAAGGTTCTCGACTCTGTGTAAGGACCTGTTAAAGATGTGCTCGTATCACACACTTTCGCAACTTGCCACTCATATTGAGTATTGGGACTTAGCGGAGTCATTGTAAATTCAGTAGTCGCAGATGGTATATCGAAATATGAAAAGTTAGATGCCCCTACTGCCTTTCCTTTTATTACATAAGCTATGTCATTGGGAACACTTCCCCAAACAAGACTTGCAGAAGTTGTAAATATTTCATCTTCCTCAACAAAAGGAATTGTATCGTTACAGACACTTACAGCACCTGTATCATAGATACAAAAGTCAAAGGTTCCTTCGCTCCCATAGCCATTGTTCCAGATCTGTAAATAGTAATATCGATTAGCTTCCAGATTGGTAAATTCATATAACCCTCCTACTCCTGCTTCAACACAGTAGATTGGAGCAGTGCTACAGTTCGTATATAAAGCAAATTTAACTTCGCTTGCTGTGCCCGTATCGATGTCGAAAAACAAATCGGTAGACTCACCTGTGTTAAAGGTATACCAAACATCTTTTATGGAATTAAACCTGTCACAATTCAAAGAAGAAGTTGACACATATGCACAGCTGTTATCCCCGACAATTCTCGAACAATTGCCCTCATACTGCAGTATGATCTCCTGAGCATTGTTTCCGCATACATCATGTTGAACTGATGGAGTACAAGGAGCAGTGCAGCTTACTTCAAATGAAAACAAACCAACATCTCCACGATATCCATTTATCAATATATAATATGTCTTGTTTACAGCAGTAGCAAATGTGATTGAAGACTGAATTCCACATGCATCATCGTTTCCACCGATGCATTTTGATTGAAGAATCGATGGATCACAATTTGGTCCCTTGTAAATATTTATTTTAGTATCGAAGGATGATCCACAAGTTGAAATAGTCACATCCTGACCGTTTCCTATTATTTTATACCATACTCCGGCAGCTTCAGGATTAGTTCCACATTCAGAAGAAGGTTGTAATGTATCTGCTGCGAATAAAGTAGAGCCATCGATCGTATCACCACATTGTATCAAAGTTGCATTTATACATAAATCATTTGCAGGTTTGAATATGCAGCTTCCATCATCGGTTACAGCACAAGGATCAAAATTAGTCGCATTTGGATCTTTACATCCCTGTCCGGAAGTGCCCATATTGATATTGATGCTCTCTTCAAGATCACTGTTCATGCAATCTCTTAAAATATCACCACTATAGAAGTTGTTTGGAATTCCAGAAGCTATTACGCAACCATTTTGAGCAAAATAAATAGAATATTCACCACCATTCCAACCATCTCCAAAATCATCATAAGCTTCAAAAGTATAAGTTTCGGTGCTTAACAGACAGACTGTATCGTATGATACAGTATCAACCGAACCACAGACCTTTTGAGCTATTGTATCGCTATTCGAATCCAGCAATACCCAACCGATATCGCTTGAAAAAATGTTTGACTCCACCTTTATAACCACGGTAGCTTCACCACCACCACATAGATTACTATAGGTACATGAAGAATCACTTATCATAGCACATGGGTCATAATTTAAAGCAGATGGGTCTGTACAACCCTGTGTTAAATTACCTGGATTGAACAAAACAGAAGCTTCAAGATCAAGGCCAACGCATGTACTTGTAAAATCACCCCAGCTTGAATTATTTGGAATACCGGAAACGATAACACATCCGGTCGCGACATATGAAATTTCATAAGATCCAAGATTCCAACCGTCTCCATAATCATCATATGATTTAAATGTATATCCTTCACTATCAGAAACACACAAAATTGTCTCATCTGGATTGGAATTTGTATAAAATCCACAGCCCCGTGAAGCTATAACTGCCTGATCCGAATTTCGAACCAATTCCCATGAAATTTCAGAAGGAAAATAATATGGAGTAACTGTGATCTTGATCTCGACCTGTCCTGCTGCGCAGTTTGCGATCAAGTCTTGTGTCGTAAACAACGACGTTACTATTATTGTAAGTGCTAGTAAATTTCTCTTCATAATCAACCTTTTCAATGTTTGCTTCCTAATTAAACGGCTTCAGAATAATTAAGTTACATTTATTATTAATGCATTATAGCATTGACTTTCAATTGAATAAGGCTATTTCTTCTATACTCTACATTCAATATACTTTCTATTTGTATCAAAATCAACACTTATATATAATTTATTACTATAATAAGTAAACCAGCATGGAAATTGCTAAAATGAGAGAATAGAAACTGTAATATTAAATGGAATGGCTAATTTTAAAGGGCATAAAAATAAAATGGGAGGTAAAATACCTCCCATTTTTTAAGGGCAGCAAAAACAACACATTGACCTTTAATAGCGTGTTAGAATTCAAATATCACTAAATAAAATCATACAATCTTAAGTAAATGTGTGAATGCTATGTTTGGATGTGTGAACGTGCCAATTTTAATAATAAACGTTGAGTTTAAATGATCTATCCTCGTAATACAGAAGAAATTCTTGGTTTTAAGGCTATCCGAAAACTCCTTTCCTCATTTGCAACCAGCGAAAATGTAAAAGATTTCTTTGCATCTAGCGAATTCTCCCCGGTCAGTGATCCGGAAGAAGAACTTTTTCGAGTAGAAGAGTTCCTGTACATACTTCAAAATGATATCTCCTTTCCATCGACTTCTTTTAATCCTATCAAAGCGCTCTTGGGAAAGTCTTCTATCGGGGAGTACTTCCTCGAGATAAACGAAATTCTTGAGATCCGGCAAATTTGTGAATCTGCAAATCTAATTATAGATACACTTCATAAACATAAGGACTCTTTCGAAAAGCTATTGAAAATTATAGCTGACACCACTACTGAAAAGAACCTTATAAAAGATATTGATGCTGTTATAGACGATGATGGTGAAATAAAAAATACCGCCTCTGCAGAACTTCACCGAATCAGAAAAGAACTTATTAAAACCAGATCCCAATTAGATAGAGAATTCAGCAAAAGCATTAAAAAATATAAAAAAGAGAATCTCCTAACTGATAATGATGAAAGTATCAGAAATGGTCGAAGAGTACTTGCGGTCTTAGCAGAGAAAAAAAGAACGATCAAAGGACTTCTTCACGATGAATCCGATACCGGAAAAACTGCTTTCATAGAACCTGAAGAGACTATTCTTCTCAACAACAGAATAGTTGAAATTCAATCGGAAGAACGCCGTGAGATCATAAAAATCCTAAAAAAGATCACACGAACTGTCCATGAAAACTCCGAGTTTCTTGCTAATGCTGAAGACTTGCATGTCACTTTCGATACAATAAGGGCAAAAGCTAAGTTAGCATATAAACTAGAAGCTATCCGGCCTAAACTCACTAAGGACAAAAAGATCCTACTCCGGAATGCATTTCATCCGATACTTTTGATCCAGAATACATCTTCTGGAAAAGAAACTGTACCATATGATATAGAAATGGATGCCCATTCACGATGTATGGTTATAAGTGGTCCCAACGCAGGAGGCAAATCTGTTTGTCTCAAAACTCTTGGAATATATCAATTGATGTTGCGACATGGTTTGTTGATTCCTGCAGACTCTGGTACCGAGATCTACATTTTTGAGAACTTGTTCATAGATATAGGAGATGCACAATCGGTAGAAGATGAATTGAGTACTTATAGTTCTAAACTAAAAAATGCAGCTTATTTTGTTGAAAACTGCAATGAGAATACGTTGGTTTTGATCGACGAGTTTGGAAGCGGCACCGATCCAAGCCTCGGTGGTGCAATGGCAGAGTCTGTTCTATTTACAATTCATAAGAAAAAAGCTTTTTCTGTTATTACAACGCATTATGCTAATCTCAAGATCATGGCCGACAAACTGAAAGGAATGGTCAACGCATCTATGCTCTTCGATGAAGTCAACCTCAAGCCCACTTACAAACTAGAACAAGGTAAACCAGGGAATTCTTACACATTTTTCATTGCAGAAAATAGTGGTTTACCTGAAAAAGTTATTTCGCAAGCAAAAAAAATGGCCGATAAAGGCAGTTTGAACTTTGAGAAGCTACTTCTGGAAATGAAAAAAGAAAAAGAAGTTTTGAGGAAGCAGAACGAAGAATTACTCGTTGAAGACAAAAGGTTGAAAAAAATGATACGACAATTTGAAAAAATGAATACCGACCTGGATTATCAGAAAAAGCAGTTACAATATGATATGAAAATGGGTAAGAAAGAAGAGCTTTTGACCCTGGAAAGTAGGATTAAAGAAATTCTAAAAGATATTTCTGCGAGTCCACAGCCTAAACAAAAAGCAACATCAGAAATAGAGGCTATTAGAAAGGAAATAGCGAATTTGAATAAATCTACAGACGATATTCATGAAAAACTTGTTAAGAAAACAGAAAAAAAAGAGATCCTCGAAGGCAGCAGGGTGAAAATGATCGATGGAAGCCAGGAAGGTATCGTCAAAGGTATATCCGGTAAAAGGGCAACAGTGGTGTTTGGGATCGTGAAAATGAAAGTGAACATCGACGAGATAGAAATAGTAGAGTCCACCAAAAAACATGCTGAACAGCAATACAGCAAATATAGTGCTGCAGCAGACTTTGAAGCTAAATTGGATATAAGAGGAATGCGTAGAGATGAAGCAATTCAAAAGCTCGAAACGTTTATTGATAGTTCCCTGATCAACAATTCTGAGTTTATCAAGATCATTCATGGAAAAGGTAGTGGTGCTTTGAGAAAAGCAGTTTGGGAAACTTTGAAAACCTATAAACAGGTAAAAGAGATCAAGTTTGAAGAAGACAAATATGGTGGCGAAGGAGCCACAATAGCGGTATTGTAATGTTTATACACCTAATAATATATCTGGTAGTTATATTGACTACCAACATTGATTCTGAAAAGCACAAAGGATTCACCTGGGTTGGTCAGCATAGGATCTCCAGTGAAGATTTTCTTCCTTTAACAGAGACAAATGCCAATTGGATTTCGCTAATACCATTTGCCTATATGCGAAATCACAATTCTTCTAAAGTAAATATGGCAAATAACGTTACTTACTATTGGGGAGAAAGTGACAAGGGTATCATTACAAGTGCGCAGTATGCGAAAGATCATGGCCTTAAAATCATGCTAAAACCACAAATTTGGCTTATAAATATGTCGGAAGGCCAATGGCGGGGAACTATCAGAATGGACACTGAAAAAGAGTGGAACGAGTGGTTCGCTTCTTATGAGCTATTTATAATCCACTATGCAAAAATGGCTGAAGAATATTCATATGAAGCTTTTTGCATAGGCACTGAGCTTCACCTGGCTGCTAAATATCATCCGGATAAATGGAGAGCACTTATCAAAAAAATAAGATCGGTTTATAATGGGGAGCTTACTTACGCCGCAAATTGGAGCCAGGAATTTCGCGATGTCTCATTTTGGGATGAGTTAGACTTTATTGGGATTCAGGCATACTTTCCATTGAGTCAGAAAACAACTCCATCCGTAGAAGAATTAGTATTGGGATGGGAGTCTCATAAGCAGCAAATAAGAAACGTCTCAAAACAGTATAAAAAAGATGTGATATTTACTGAAATCGGATACAAAAGCTCTGTAGATGCTGCCATTGAACCATGGATCTGGCCTTCCCAAGCCGACAGGTCTTTAAGTAAGATTAGCCTTCAAACACAATCAAACTGCTATGAGGCATTTTTCAAGGTGTTTTGGCATGAAAAGTGGTTCCTCGGAGTTCACTTCTGGGAATGGTATCCGAAAAATAACGACGCCGGTGGTCCATCTGATTTCGGATTTACGCCACAAAATAAACCCGCAATTGAAACTCTGAAACGCTGGTGGTGATCAGAATTCCGGTATTATTGGCTTGTTTGCAAGAATCGTATTTATCTCCTCCATTATTGGATCGTCGAGCTTTGAAACAAGCTCCGATGATTTTAGGTTTTCTTCGAGCTGAGATTTCTTTGAAGCTCCTAAAATTACGGTACTTACATTCGGATTCTTTAAACACCATGATAAAGCCAAATTTGCCATACTCATTTCAAGCTTATCCGCGATTTTCTTGATCTGCTGGATCTGCTTTACCTTTTCCTTATCATCAAGGTACTTCTCTTTTAAGAATGATAGATTTTCGTTTGAAAGTCGGCTTCCCTCAGGGATCTTATCAAGATATTTACCTGTCAAAACCCCTGATGCTAAAGGAGACCAGATCGTTGAACCTAATCCCATATTATTAAAAATAGGTAGGTAATCACGTTCCATTTTCTTTCGAGTGAACATATTATATTGTGGCTGCTCCATCGTTGGTCCGATCAGGTTATATTGCCGGGCTACCATATGTGCTTCTGTGATCTGCTGTGCTGTCCACTCAGAACTTCCCCAATATAAAATCTTGCCTTGCTGAATAAGATTATGCATCGTCCAAACAGTTTCTTCGATCGGGGTATGTCTGTCAGGGCGGTGGCAAAAAAACAAGTCCAGGTAATCCGTTTGAAGTCTTTTCAAAGCAGAGTGACAGGCCTCAACTATATGTTTACGCATCAGGCCTTTCTGATTTGGAAGACTCCCGCCCCAGAATACTTTTGAAGAAACTACATAGGTAGATCGATCCCAGCCCATTTTCTTTAAGATCTTACCCATAACTATCTCCGACTGTCCATGAGCATAAACTTCTGCATTATCGAAAAAATTAATACCATTATCATAAGATATTTTCATCAGGTTCTCTGCTGTATTATCCTCAATCTGGCTACCAAATGTAACCCATGAGCCAAATGATAGTTCACTAACCAATAATCCTGATTTCCCTAACCTTCTATATTCCATTTATCATGATTTTTTTCAAATATAGAACAAACAAAGTTTCCGCTATATATTTGCCTTCATAATTGAGCTATGATCAGAATAGAAAATACAGACGAACTTCTGGAATTGATTTCGCAGGAATTGAAGGAGTTTATAAACATCTATAACCCCAATATTTTTGTTCATAAAAAGTTATATAATCTGCTACTTAAAGTTGATCATCAAGTGCATTTTAAAATGTACTCAGTTTATACCGATCGCTATCAGATCATCCTTCTCTCTATTCTTGATTTTATCTGCCAGAGCCTCCCAAACTTTGAACTGGACATCTATATCGATGATGGAAACCTCACTGAAGAATTCCAATTTTCACTCTACTGGCTGGAAAGTGATCAGAATTATACATTGCTCCAACTGGATACCGATGAGTTAGATATAGATTACGATACCTTTGTCGAAGAAATACAGCTTTTGATCTTAGATGCAATTAAAGAAAACACAAGTTACTAATGGAAGAAAAAAGAAAAAGCGAGATCGTTTTAAAAGTAGAACTCGATAAGAATAACGTGCCTTTAGATATTAAATGGAAAGCCAGCGATTCAGAACATAAGGAGTTAAAAGACTGCAAGTCCTTTTTAGTTTCGATCTGGGATCCTTTCGAGAAAAACGCATTAAGCATTCACCTCTGGACTAAGGCAATGCAAGTAGATGAAATGAATCACCTGTATATGCAAACTTTAATGAATTTTACTGACAGTTTTCAGAAAGCTACCGGTAATCCTATGGTAAAAAAGCAATTGAATGAGTTCCTGGAAAAATTTGCAAAAGATACCGCAGAATGGGCTAGATCATCAGGTCAGGAGTAAAAAAGCAAAACCCGCTGACAAGCAGCGGGCTTTACCCAAACTCAACCCAAAAAACACAACTATCAACATTTTATATATACTACTTTTAAGTATTTTTGTTTCATTGATATTAAATATTTAACGTATTAAAGTCACTGTTCCGTTTCTGGTTACGGTTTTGCCGCTAATAAACAATATTTCAGCATTGTATACATAAACACCTGGAGGAGCTAGCTCACCTTTATAATAACCATCCCATCCTGCATTGGATGCTGATGATTCAAACACCATCTCCCCTATACGATTAAATATTTGAATTCTTACCCCTGCAAGACTCTCTGAATACATATTAAACACATCATTATCACCATCGCCATTCGGTGTGAAAGCGTTTGGTACAAAAAGATCCAGATTTTCTACTACAATTATCTCAATAATAGTACTACCGGTACATGTGACATTAGGATCGGTAATATTTGTCACTGTCACCGTGTATTCAGTTGAATGATACGGGCTTGCAGCAGGATCTTCACAATCTGTGCAACTCAAGCCGTATTCTGGACTCCAAGTTATCAATACGCTATCTTGATTCACATTATGCTCGATATCTAATATCGCCGTACCGCCTAATGTTAACTCAATAGGATTTACCGGAGTTATAATTTGAATAGGTGGCGGATTGTCAAGAACTATACTGCTCATTGTACTACAACCATTATTATCTGTAACTGTCACGATATGTAAACCGGATTCTAAATTTTGTGCAGTCGCGCTATTACTTCCACTAGACCAGTTATAAGAATATGGCCAACTTCCACCAAATCCTGATGCCACAGCCAATCCATTAAAACTGCCATAACAGGTAGGATTAGAGGCTAACAGATCAATTTGGAGTGGTTCTGGTTCTATTAATGCAATTCTCGAACTGTCTGTACACCCATTACCGTCTGTTACAGTTATTGAGTAGCTACCCGGACCTAGATTCTGCTGGTTCAGAGAGGATGAGCCGTTAGACCAATTGAATAAAAATGAACCTGATCCACCTGAAAGTGTGGCGTTAATCACACCATCATTTGCGCTAAAACAAGAAATACTTGTGGTATCCAATCCTATCTGTATCTGAGGTGGTTCATTTATTACAATACTTTCGATCACAGTACAGTTGTTCGCATCGATAACTGTCACATTATATGTACCTGCAACTAAGTTCGTTTCACTTTGGGTCGTATTTAATGTAGGCCAGATATAAGAATAAGGAGGAACACCACCCGAAGGCTGCACTGTAGCATCTCCATCTGAAAAACCAAAGCAAGATGCATCCGATTTAACATGATTCACAATAAACGGAGATGGTTCTGTTATATTGACGTCTTCAAAAGCTGTACATCCGTTATTATCTGTAACTGTGATCTCATATAAACCTGCAGGAATACTACTGTTAATAGAATCAGGATCTCCATTTGACCATAGATATTGATAACCCGGCGTTCCACCACTTGCAATTGCTGTGGCACGACCAGTTGATGAACCTGAACATGCAACATTAACCGAGTCTATAGCAATAGTCAATGTTAGTGGCTCATTCACATTTAATGATCCGATCGCTGAGCATCCATTTCCATCGGTGATCGTCACTGAATATGATCCTGCACTTAAATTTACTGCTGTAGAGTCTGTTTGTCCGTCAGACCAGTTGTATGAGAATGGCCCTGCACCTCCAACCGGAGTGACAGATGCAGATCCATCATTACCGGCATTACAGGTTACAACCTTAGATGAATCTATCGACATCGTCAATGGCTGTGGTTCGATGAGTACGACAGAATCTACATGTAAACAGTTATTTAGATCTGAAGCGGTAACAAAATATTTCCCGGCGGTGAGTCCTGATGTAAAGTTTGTTGTATCACCAGTAGACCATAGATAATTATATGGGAAAACTCCTCCTGATGCACTTACTGTCGCTAATCCATCACTAGATCCAGAACAGCTAACACTATAACCACTATAGTTTGAATTTACGATAGCGCTTGCTACAACTCTGGTTGGGTCAACAACTGTGACTGTTCCCAGCATGGTTCCACCGTTAAGATCAGTAACAGTAACGTCATAGGATCCACCATAAAGATTTATTGCAAATGAATCTGTTCCTCCACCTGCTGCAGAATCCCATTGGAATGTATATGGAGGCACTCCACCTGAAGCCGTTACTACCACACCTCCATCGTTAAATCTAAAACAACTGACATCTTCTCCATTATAGTTCGTTGTTACGGATGTCGTGAGTATTATTGGAGGTGGTTCATTTAATGTATCAGTTGTTACTCCCGCACAGCCCCTGTTATCATATACAGAAACATAGTATACTCCCGCACTCAATCCGGTGGCAATAGCTGTAGTTTGATAGTTAGCACTACTATCCCATAAATAGGTATAAGGAGGAATACCACCTGCTGGTATTACTGCAGATGAACCATCTGATGCTCCCTGGTAAGAAACATCATAACCATTATAGTTACTTAATGTAATGGTACTTCCTGATACCTGAGTTGGTTGGCTAATGCTAAATGTGGCACTATCAGTACAACCTCCTTGATCTACGACTGTTACAGAATAATTGCCTATAGAGAGTCCAGCCAAAGTGTCTCCAGTGTAACCGGTAGACCAGTTAAATATAAATGGTGACGTTCCTCCGGTTACGTTGGCAATTGCCATTCCAGAACTATCATTATAGCATCTAAGTTCAAACGAATCAACAGAAATAGTTATCAGAGCAGGTTCAATGATCTGGCTTGTGTCCACGAGCTGGCACCCTGCAGTATCCATTACTGTAACATAATAAATTCCTGCACTCAAGCCTACAATCGAATCTACAGTTTGACCGGTTGACCAGACATATGTGTAACCTGGGGTTCCACCGGAAGGTGATATCAATATACTTCCATCAATAGCACCATTACAAGAAATATTGTTCACAGTTTTGTTAACGGTGATAGTTGCTGGTTGATTCAATAAGATCGAACCGGAAACATTACAGCTATTGCTGTCCGTAATATCAACAATATGAATTCCAGCGCTTAAGTTAAAAGCAGTATCCGTGGTTTGACCATCGCCCCACAGATAAGTATATGGAGCAACTCCTCCAGATACCGTTGCAGTTGCTCTTCCATCATTTCCACCAGGGCAGGAAACGTCTATAGAATCCATAGTTAATGACAGAGCTGCTGGCTCAGTAATATTGATCGAATTAGTCGCAGGACCTAAAAGAGGACATGACCTGGAATCCGTTATCGAAATCGAATAAGAACCTGCCGGTAAATTGATAATGTTTGAGCTGCTTTGACCATTGTTCCATAAATAAGTATATGGTGTAATACCTCCGGTAACAAAAGCTAAAATAGAACCTGTACTGTCTCCATTACAAAGAACGTGTGTCGGGATTAAGTTAATGATTATTGAATCCGGTTGATTAACGATTATAGAATCGATCCTCACACATCCATTTGCATCTGTTATACTAACAGTATACGTGCCTGCAGACACATTTACAATGGAATCATTCGTTTCACCACTACTCCATAGATAGGTAAAAGGCGGAACTCCTCCTCCTGCAAGAACGCTTGCATCTCCATCACTTCCACCATAACAAGAAACGTGTGCAACTGACATCGAAGATGTGATCTGCGCCGGTTGATTTACATTGAAATTCTCGATGACATTACATCCCAGATTATCTGTAACCAGTAAGTTATAGGCTCCAGCAGTTAGATTAAATGCGGTGTCTCCCGGAACTCCATTCCAGAATAAATTATATGGTGTTGTACCGCCACTTATTTGCGCTGTCGCTTGTCCATTATTATATCCAAAGCAAGGCACGTGAGTTATTAAGATCGTATCGATCAGCAGATCAGCAGGTTGATCTATAAATACGCTATCTATTGTCTCGGTGCAGCCGTTTGCATCATTTACAGTTACAGTGTAGTATCCACTGGTGAGAACTCCAATATCCTGTGAAGTGAAACCGTTTGACCAGTTATAAGAGTACGGAGAAACCCCGCCGATCACAATGAGGTCTATAGCACCATCACTTCCACCAAAACAAGAAACATCGGTTTTAGTCGTGTCGAGAACCAATTGAACAGGTTCAGATATTCTGACAGTAAGCGAGTCCATGCACGTATTGTTGTCCATCACTGAAACAGTATATAGACCGGCAGTAAGGCTATTTATATCTTGACTTGGAGTTCCATTGGACCAGAAATAAAAATACGGTGCAATACCGCCCGATACAGTAAGATCGATACTTCCAATGCTATCTCCATAACATAAATTGTGAGTCACCACAGTATCAAATACCATTGCCGGTGGATCTGCAATACCCATTTCAGTAGAAAGCACGCAGTTGTTCAGATCCAAAATATCGACTGTGTAGTTGCCTGATGCTAAGTTACTGACGTCTTCTGTTGAAGGACCATGCGACCAATTGAAAGTATAAGGTGTACTTCCGCCTGAAACAGAAAGATCTAGCGCACCTCCGAATTCTCCAAAGCAATTATTGTTAGTAACACTTACATTTAGCGAAATTGGTTCTGGATCATTAAGAGTATCTAAAAGAACAGATACACAATTAGATATAATATCCCTAACAATTACTGAATAAGGACCTTCAGTAAGGAATGCGATATCTTGTGAAATGGATCCATTGGACCAATTATATGAATATATACCTGAACCGCCACCCACTGATAGATCAAGACTTCCATCGTTTGCTGAAGGACAGGAAGGGTTACTTGAAATGGTATTTAATATCAAATTACTTGAGTCTGAAACTGATATTACTGTTGACCTTGTTACTTGAGACGAACAAGAATTGAGCAAGTCGGTCACGGTTACGAAGTAAACTCCGTTAGCTATTCCACCTATATCTTCAGTATTGCTTCCATTAGACCACTGGTATGCATAAGATCCACTTCCACCGCTTACTGTTAAGTCTATATTTCCATTACTTTGTCCGCAACCAGAGGATGTAGTTGTAAACGTCAATGTCATATTACTCTGGACTGAAATTTCAAAAACTTCACTTGAAGAACATTGTGCCAAGAAATCTGAAACAGTAACTGAGTAACTACCAGCGGTTAATCCATTTATATTTGGTGAGTTAGCACCGGTAGACCATGAATATGTATAAAAACCGGAACCTCCACTTATGGCAAGGCTAATACTACCATCACTTGCACCGCAGGTCGATTCATCGACAATTGTTGAGTTGATCGTTGGACTACCGTTATTATTAACATTAAAGTTATCATAGATCTCACATCCAGAAATAACATCTGTTACAGTTACAAAGTAAGAACCATAAGCTATACTATCTATATCTTCAGTGGTTTGGCCGGTATTCCATAAGTAAGAATAGTTACCCGAACCACCAATTACATCTATATCGATCGATCCATCGTTTTCACCACACGTGGCTAGTGTTATCGCATGCGATAAATACAGAGTTGAATCACTTCCTATAGAGATCATCCGTTGAAGGGTGCAACTATTGCTGTCTGCAACTTGTATCGTATACATTCCAACACCTAAGGAATCCAGGTCTTCAGTATTATCACCATTAGACCATATATAGCTATAAGGTAAAACTCCACCTGTTACGGTGATATCTATCATCGCATTATCTATCCCCGGACAAGATGAGTTTGTCGATGTATTGGTTATTAGTAATGCGGAAGGCTGAGTGATTGTCATATTAGCAGTATCCTGACAGCCCATTGCATCCGTTACAGTTAAAGAATAATTTCCTGGTCCTAAATTGTTGAGGTTTTGTGTGGTATCACCGGTGTTCCATTGATAATCATATGGCATTGCGCCACCGGTATAATTCGTAATGATACTGCCATTGTTTATACCAAAACAGGTAACGTTAGAAATGGTGTAGGTAAGAATTGTGACAGGCTCATTGATATAAACACTATCATTTGTGTTACACCCATTAACATCCAGTACAGTGACATAATAAGTTCCAGCAGTTAGATTATTCGCGGTATCATTTAAATGACCACTACTCCAACTGTATATATACGGTGAACTACCACCGGAAGCGAATGCAACAGCAGACCCATCATTACCTCCATTACATACTACATCAGTCGATCTGATGGAATCGATCACCAATGGTTGTGGTTGGTCAACCACTATATTTGTTAAACTATCAACACATCCATTGGCATCTGTAACAGTAACATGATAGGTGCCCGCAGCAGTTGGATTCTGATCTTTTAACGTATCCCCATCAGACCATATGTAAGAATATGCTGGCGTTCCTCCGCTCACAAGTAGTATTATACTACCGGTAACTGTTCCAAAACAACTGACGCTTGTAACATTAGTGTCAAGTGCAATCGCAGTTGGTTCATTAATAACGATAGCTTGCATACTATCCTGGCATCCGTTAAAATCAGTTACTGTAACATCATAGCTTCCTGCAGCTAGACTTGAGATATCTTCAGTTGTTGATCCATTGGACCACAAATATGTGTAGGGATTTGTTCCTCCGTTTACAATTAAATCAATTGATCCATTAACGTTTCCAAAACAGCTGATATGAGTAACATTTGTATCCAAAGCAATTGGAGTAGGTTCATTTATAACAACATCAGATGAAGCAACACATGAGTTGAGATCTTGAACTAGCACTGTATAAGTACCGCCTCCAATTCCATTCAGATCTTCAGTTGTAAAACCGCCGGACCAAAAGAAATTATAAGGCATTGTCCCGCCTGTAACTGTGAGATCTATAGATGCATCTCCAGCTCCAAAACATGTTACATGCGTCACATCAAATTCAAGCATGATCAATTCCGGTTCGTTTACCATCACAGAATCGATCGATATACAGCCCGTATTCATATCTTGTACTTGGACAAAATATACTCCCGCATATAAAGCCCCAATGTCTTCACTTGTAAACCCATTTGACCAGTTATAGATATAACTTCCTGAGCCTCCTGCAACCGAAAGATCAATTGAACCAGTATTGATTCCATTACATGACAGATCTGTTACATTAAATGAAAGTGTTGGCCCGCCTGTGTTTCCTACTGAGATGATGCTACTAGCGCGACAACCACTGGAAAGGTCATCTACCGTTACTGAATATGTTCCGGCAACAAGTGAAGAAACATCTTCTGTTATCGCCCCATTAGACCAATTATAACTGTAAGAACCACTTCCTCCAGTTATGGTGATGTCAATTGAACCATCTGCTAAATTGCAGTTTGCCAGGGAAACAGTGTCCGAAACATTTAGAGTATTATCTACCGCTACATTAAAAGATTCACTAACCATACATCCTGTTGCATCTGTGGCAGTTGCTGTGTATAATCCTGGAGATAGACCACTATTTACAGAACCTGATGCTCCGTTTGACCATGAAATACTATATGGTCCCGTTCCACCAGCTATCCCAATTACGATTATTCCGTCTGAACCTCCACAAGAGGTGTTGGTAATAAATCCTGCAATCCCTAATCCGGATGTTCCAACTACAGATGTTGAATCTGTGATGGTACAACCTGTGATGAGATCACTTACCGTTACGAAATACGAACCATGACTTAGAGAGTCGATATCTTCCGTTGTAGCTCCGTTTGACCAGTTATATGCATAACTTCCGCTGCCATTATTAACCCATAAATCTATGGAACCCAAGCTGTTTCCACATGTTGTATTTACAACCGCATATGATGTCGAAAGATTATTCTGGACACCAACATTGAACACCCTGCTCTCAGAACATCCATTGTTATCTGATACAGAAACTATATATGATCCATTATTAATAGCGTTTAGATCCTCACTTGTCGATCCTTCGGACCATAAATACGTGTAAGGGGATGTACCACCTGTGGTTGTCAAATCGATCGAACCATCTCCACTGTTTGTGCATGTTTCATTTGTTATCGTGGCTGAAACAGATAGTGAAACAGGTTGATTAACTACTATTGTTAAAGAATCAGAACAACCATTATTATCCGTTATAGTAACTGTATAGCTGCCGGCCGTTAGTCCTGATATATCTTCTGATGTACTGGAATCGCTCCATATAAAGCTATATGGTAAAGTTCCACCTGTCGGGATAAGATCTATCGATCCATCACTTTGTAAATTGCAACTAACATCGGTTACATTTGATGTTAATGCAATAACTGCCGATTCATTTACAGTAAATGTATCGAACAAAGGACAAAGATTAGCATCAAATACCGCAAGATTGTAGTTCCCTGCAACCAGATTAATAACAGTATCGTTAAGTTGTCCATTAGACCAGCTGTAGATATACGGTACTGTTCCGCCGGATACAAAAACAATGATCTGGCCGTCATTGCCTCCATTACAACTCACATCTGTGATCTGAAATGAATCCACAACATAAACGGGTGGTTGATCTACAAAAACATCGATCAGACTATCCTGACAACCAGAGGCATCCGTTAGGGTTACTGAATAAAAACCTGATGTAATACCTGAAAGATCTTGACTTGAAGCTCCATTACTCCAGTTGTATAAATAAGCAGGTGTTCCACCGCTTGGTAACAGATCTATCGCACCATCACTGCCATTATAGCATGTAACGCCTGTAACAGTGGTGTCAAATATGATCTGCGGGGCTGTGCCAACAAATAGAACTGAAAGGCTGTCAACACAACCGTTATCATCTGTTATCGTTACTCCGTAAAAACCTGTTGTTAAACTATTGATATCCTCTGTAGTAGCACCATTTGACCATAAGTATGTATAAGGTGTAACACCACCGGAAACAATGAGATCTATACTTCCATCATTACCGCCAAAACAAGTCACTCCTATTATAGTGGTATCTAATGCTATTTGTGGCGGAGAAACTACGGTAACTAATGAATTGTCAATACATCCTAAAGTGTCTGTAACTATTATACTATAGGTTCCTGCCGTT
>JABDMM010000110.1 GCA_013001465.1 Chitinophagales bacterium
ACACTAAACTGGCAAAAAACTATGATACAGGACTTGTTCCTTTTCTCCTGGAAGGAGTGGCTACCAAGCGGGAGTTAAATCTTCCGGATGGGATCCATCCTAATGCCAAGGGGCAGAAGGTAGTGATGGAAAATGTTTGGAAGGAGTTGAAGGAGTATTTGTAGGTTGGGGATTCTTTTACCGCAGAGAACTCTGAGTTTTACGCAGAGTGCACAGAGTTCTCCGCGATCTCTGTGTATTTCTCCGCGATCTCTGTGGTTGCTATCTTGCCAGACTAAATCTCTAATTGCTTAAGTAACCTTCAACCTCAAAAAAAGTATACATAATTAATAGTATACCTTGAACAATCTAACTGGAACATACAGGATCCTTACAGGCATTTTATGCATAATGCTTATCGGGGTTTCTATGCTTTCTGCACAGGTTGCTCCTGTAGCTGCTCCTGATTATTTTTCAACGCTACAAGCCACTCCTGTCGTTATAGATGTCGCACTTAATGATAGCGACGCTGATCTCGATCTGGACCTTACTTCTGTAGATACAACCGGTCTCCTTCAGCCTAATTGGGGAAGTATCACCAATATCGATCCTGTAACTGGTGCTATCACTTACCGACCGTTTCCTACACAATTTGGCGCAGACACATTCCAATATCGTATCTGCGATCTCGGGCTTCGCTGTGACACCACTTCTGTATATGTCTATACGGGTTGCTCAAATCAAACATGGCGGGATTCTTTAAGAGGAAATGTATTCCATGATATTAATGGTAACGGCGTAATGGACGGACCGGAAGTACCAATCCAGGGCGCTGATATTGAGGTATGGGAGGATGTTAACAAAAACCGTATCATCGATGGTGGTGATATTCTTCATAGCACGGTGACAACGGATGTGAATGGCAATTATCAATCTCTCGAACCTCGTCCGCCTTGGTCGGGCTATGGCTCACCGGTTCTGTTCACAAGCAGAGATGCAAGTGAAAATCTTACTTCAACCGTAGTTACAAATAATGCCACTTCCTTGAGTATGGGTCAGTCTGGTGGTAATAACCAATTGGTAGGCGCTTTATACAATAACTTAAATATTCCTAATAGTGCTGTGATCACACAAGCACAGCTTAGATTTACAGGTTTCGGGAATACAAGCGGATTATCGAATCTGCAGATCTCGGCGCAATATAGTGGCAACGCTCCGTTGATCACAACGGCAAATGGGAACCTTTCTTCCCGTACGAAAACTACGCGTAAAGCTACTTGGAACAATGTACCTAACTTCCAAAACGATAGTCTCTATATTTCTCCAAGTCTGGTAGGAGTTGTACAGGAATTTGTAGATCACCCCGGATGGACAAATAGCAATAGATACATATTTCTCATAGAGGGAAGTGGGTTGAGAACTGTTTACGCAAGGGACCATCCAACCGGCAACACTGAAGCAATATACAGCTGGATCCATTACAGTCCGTCTGGTATCCGTAATTATATCACCAGAATAGTATCTTCCTCCTTACCGGCTCCGGTAGTCTATTTTACAGACACCTTATATGTGCATGAATCCATGTGCGGTGGAATGGCTGTAGACGGACAAAACATCGGACTTCGATATACTACAGAGATCGATTGTGGAAACGGACTCGATGACGATGGCGATGGCTTTATCGATTGTCTCGACAGCGATTGTGGTGTTGCGCAACCGGGAACTATCACAGCTTCAAATGAAGAGATCTGTGCCGGAGATACTGCGGAGACATATTCTATTTCTCCTGTTTCAGGGGCGACTAGTTATACCTGGACTGTTCCTGCCGGAGCAACGATTGTTTCAGGTCAAGGTACAATAAGTATTTCCGTGGATTGGGGAAGTAATGGCGGAGATGTTTGCGTGAATGCCGTTAAAGGCAGTTGCACTAGTACTGTTGAGTGCAAGACCATTATAAAAACAGATATCCCTAATAGTCCGTCGCAGATCTTTCATAGGTGATTGAATTCATTTGCTCATGTGCTCGTGTGCTCGTGTGCTCATCACTAGTGTCCGGGGAATGCTTTTATAAAGCTATGAAAGCTAAATATATCAAGCTTTTGGTCTAAAAGTGCTTTGAATGACCTTATAATTCAAGCAAACCAATATTTCAGGTTGTTTTCTTAAACTTTGTCCTTTTCAAATTGATCCGAAGATTCTGAGTCTTAGCTCAGAATGACTTTCTTGGTTTTTCTAAAGCATCGAGCACATGAGCACATGAGCACACGAGCACATGAGCAAATGAGCACATGAGCACATGAATTTTTCCTAACTTTATATCCTAATTCCAATTCCATGTTAAATACTACCCGATGGGGCATTGCATTAATGCTCACATTATTATTATCCACAGCTACCATCGCTCAAAGCAACCAATACCTCGATTTCGACGGTACTAACGATCGTGTCATTATTGAAAATGCTTCAAAATTAATTGCAAATAGCAATGCTCTTTCGATGACCGGTTGGTTCTATTGTAATCAACTTGGCTATGGCCAGGGTATGATGGGTTTCAGGTCCGGCAGCGATGGATTTTATTTTATTCAGCTGGGTAGCGGTTCAGTTGAATGCCGCTATGTCAACAATGGTAATCTTTATGAGGTGGTAGCGCCGAACAACAGCGTCATCGCCCAGACGTGGCAGCATTTTACAATGACTTACGGAAGCAATAGCCTGAAAGTATATATCGATGGCGTCTTGATAGGCTCAACTTCTGCTTTTGGCTCTATCAGCGATACTACTCTTCCGTTTGGAATCGCCACACACCCGATCGAGCAATTCAACTTCTTCTTTAATGGCCGCATCGATGAGGTGTCGTTGTGGAGAGAGGAGCTATCACCGTCTCAGATCTTGGATATGATGAGCAATGAATTGGTAGGGAACGAAGCGAATCTTGAGCTTTATTATAAGTTCGATCAGGGTAATGCTAATCAGAACAACACGCATATTGTTGATGTATACAACTTTGCGAAAAAGGGTACTTATAATGGACTGATCGAGAACATGGCGCTTAGCGGTCAGTCTTCAAACTTTGGTGGTGCTCTGGATCCGATGTTCCAGTGGATCGATTTTCCGAAACTTCCTACTCTTGTTTCTACCGGTGAAGCGCATCAGCTTGAAACAAATTCGAGCGCTTCTCTACCGATCACTTATACCGTCTTATCCGGGCCTGCAACGGTTAACGGTTCACAGCTTAGTGGCAATGGCGAAGGATATGGTTTGATCTCCGCATCGCAGGTAGGCAATGGTAGTTTTGATTCGGCAAAAACCGTTTTTCGCGAGTTTTTGGTTGTTGATCCGGCTAATGTAGATGCAAATATCACCGGGATCCTTCCTTATGATATGGCGATATATGCTGTCGATAAATTAGAACCACTGCGCCTGAGTGCTACTGTAGATATTGATTATGCTGAAACTTTCAGCATTGAAGATGTTTCTTTTGAGATCGGCGGACAAAACATTCCGATCCGCAAGGGTGAGGAAAATTACTATTACACCATGTGGACACCCACTAGTTTTGGAAGTGAAACACTCATTGTTAAGGCAACAGATAATTTTGGAAAAACCACGATAAAATCCATTCCTTTTGAGATCGTTCAGGGTGTAAGCGGAAACACTACAACCGTAACATTCGATGGTGACCATGTTGGAGCGAATACGACATTTACAGCTACCAGTCAGGCTGAGCTTCCGTGTCATAAAGGCGTTTATGGTCAGATCATGGCACACTTAACAGTAAGTTGTCCGCCGGGAGGTTGCGATCCATGGGATGCGATCGTAAATATTGAAGCCCGAGGGTTTGATGGCAAGTGGTTCAGGGTGATCCGCTATATAACTCCCTATGGCACAGCTTGCACACATTCGATCGATCTTAGCGATTATAGTTCTATTTTGAATGGAGCTTCAGAATTCAGGATCACATATTTTACAAGTGGTAACGGTTATGCCTTCGATCTGGACATTGAATTTATTGCAGGAACTCCTGCATACAATTATTCCCATATTGTACCACTCTGGAATCAGGCTTACGATTTTGGTAATCCTGCGAACCTTCAATCTACAGAGCGATTGTTCGTGAAACCACCGGACGAATCTAAAGCAGCCACCTTAAAACTGATCGCGACAGGTCATGGTTGGGGTGCGAATAATACAGACAATGCAGCAGAGTTTAGTCATAACATTCACCATATACATGTCAATGGCGCAGCTACATTCCAGCAAGATAACTGGCTGATCTGCGATCCCAATCCCAGCAGTTGTTCTCCGCAAGCCGGAACATGGTACTTCGACAGAGCAGGCTGGTGCCCAGGTGATATCGCTCCATACTTCGACTACGACCTTTCACCATATATATCAGCCGATAGCATTCAATTGGATTATGTTTTTGACACGACATATGTCGATCTCTGTCATTCCAATCACCCGGATTGTATCTCAGGTACAACTTGTGCCAATTGCAACGATGGATTTAATCCAAGCTTACATGTGCTTTGTAACCTGGTGTATTACTCTGATGAACCGATGACGGTTCCGTTTCCTGTAGGAGTTGTGGAAGTAGAGAGTTCTTCGAAAATTAATATTTTCCCAAATCCAAGTATTGGTGAGATCATAATCGAAGCTGTTCAGGCTGAATTTTTGGGATTGTATGATTCTCAAGGTAAGCAAATAGAAGTTAGTATACTCGATATCAGCAATAGTAAAATCCGCCTCAATTTAGGAGCGCTCAGTTCCGGACTTTATCTTGCCAAACTGAATTTGGATGGACAGGTTATTAATAAAAAGATAGTTCTAGCTAAATAGCTTAGATTTTTAACACAGAGAGCACTGAGGTCAAACGCAGAGGGCACTGAGTTATCTCTGCGTAATAACCTCTGCGTACTCTGCGGTAAAAATCATTTCTTACCTTTGCCTCCTTCAAAAATTGAATAAATATGAACAAGATCATTATACTCTCCTTATGTTGTGTTCTATTCTTCGCATGTAAAGACGATGAAGCAGAACCGAAAAATGAGTTTACATATAACAATGAGACTTATGAACTCAATAAAGGATTCATTGAAGATTTTGATACGAACTCCAATGGAAGCTTCGATGTGGATGTGTTTCTTACTTCTTCAAATGTAAACTTCGATACAGGGGTTGGAGACTTTATCGGGTTTGGGGATATGGTTTATCTGGATCTTAACACCAACTCTGCAGGTCAGCTCGTTACGGGTACGTACAATTATTCCGTTACCCGAAACGCTTTTACTTTTGTGGATGGCAATATTCTCACATCCTTTAATTTTACAACACTATCAGGTCCGGAAGATGAAGTTGTTGCTGGTACCGTGGAGGTCGAAGCAGGGTCACCCGAAAGTACAATTGAGTTTGATCTTGTTACCGTTTCCGGTTTGAGTGTTATAGGTCGGTATATGGGGACCTTTGAAGACGCTGACTTTTAAACCACAGAGAGCACTGAGGTCTAACGCAGAGGGCACAGAGCTTTAACTGGAATTATTTCTGCGGTCTCCGTGCAAAAACCTCTGCGTACTCTGCGGTAAAAATCATCCGAATACGTTACCTTTGTTACCCTTAAATAATTGTTTAATCCCGAATTTTATCCTACTAAATACTATATAAACATGGAACACAAAACAGCTGATAACCAAACCGCTTACAATGTTAACCAAAGTAACGGAAAATGCCCGTTCATGGGTGGTGAAGTAAAACACCGGGCAGGGGCAGGCACTTCAAATCGTGATTGGTGGCCAAACCAGTTGAATTTAAATATCCTCAGGCAACATTCTACTCTTTCTGATCCGATGGATGAGAATTTCAATTATGCTGAAGAATTCAAGTCGCTGGATCTCAATGCAGTAAAGAAAGATCTTTATGATCTGATGACGAACTCACAGGAATGGTGGCCAGCGGATTACGGTCATTATGGTCCGTTCTTTATCCGAATGGCATGGCATAGCGCAGGTACTTATAGAATTGCTGACGGACGAGGTGGCGCTGGTACAGGATCACAGCGTTTTGCTCCGCTCAACAGCTGGCCGGATAACGCTAACCTCGACAGAGCAAGATTGCTTCTCTGGCCCATCAAACAAAAATATGGAAGAAAGATATCCTGGTCAGATCTTATGATCCTAACAGGAAACTGCGCCCTCGAATCTATGGGATTCGAAACCTTTGGTTTCGGTGGTGGCCGTGAAGATACCTGGGAACCTCTCGAAGATATTTACTGGGGTTCTGAAGGTGAATGGCTTGGCGATAAAAGATATACAGGTGACCGAGAACTCGAAAACCCTCTGGCAGCAGTTCAGATGGGATTGATATATGTAAATCCGGAAGGACCAAACGCCAATCCAGATCCACTCGCCTCAGCAAAAGATATTAGAGAAACATTTGGTAGAATGGCGATGAATGATGAAGAAACGGTGGCCTTGATCGCCGGCGGACATACATTCGGTAAAACTCATGGAGCTGCAGACCCAGGCAAATACGTCGGACCGGAACCTGCAGGTGCTAGCATCGAAGAGATGGGGATGGGTTGGAAAAATACTTTCGAAAGCGGAGCCGGAGCACATACGATCACAAGCGGACTCGAAGGTGCATGGACAAAAACTCCCGCAAAATGGAGCAATGACTACTTCGATCATTTATTTGGATTTGAGTGGGAACTCACAAAAAGTCCGGCAGGTGCTCATCAATGGAAACCTAAAGACGGAGCAGGAGAAGGTACGATCCCTGATGCGCATGATCCGGCTAAAAAGCATGCACCATTTATGCTTACAACGGATCTCGCATTGAGAATGGATCCGATCTATGAGCCGATATCAAAAAGATTCCACGAAAACCCTGATGAATTTGCAGATGCATTTGCACGAGCATGGTTTAAACTAACCCATAGAGATATGGGACCGATCTCTCGTTACCTCGGACCTGAAGTGCCAAAAGAAGAATTGATATGGCAAGACCCGGTTCCAGCTGTTGATCATAAACTTGTCGATAACAACGATGTTGAAAGTCTTAAAGGAAAGGTCCTTTCCTCAGGATTATCTGTTTCTCAAATGGTATCTACGGCCTGGGCATCAGCTTCCACCTTCCGTGGTTCGGATAAGCGCGGTGGAGCAAATGGCGCGAGAATTCGCCTCGAGCCTCAAGTGAGCTGGGAAGTTAATAAACCAGCACAGCTTGTGAAGGTTTTGGATATACTTGAAGGAATTCGTAGTGAATTCAACAACTCACAGTCAGACGGGAAGAAGATCTCCATGGCAGACATGATCGTACTTGCAGGAAATGTAGGAGTGGAGAAAGCAGCACAGAATGCGGGTGAGGATGTTACAATTCCATTTACACCCGGTAGAACAGATGCCACTCAAGAACAAACTGATGTTGAAGCATTTGCTGTACTTGAGCCATTAGCAGACGGTTTCAGAAATTATAAAAAAGCAGATTACAAAGTATCAGCTGAAGAGATGCTCGTAGACAGAGCGCAATTACTTACACTTACCGCACCTGAGATGACGGTATTGATAGGTGGCATGCGGGTTATGGACACGAATTATGATGAGTCGAAGCATGGTGTGTTTACTGATCGCCCGGGTACGCTGAGCAATGATTTCTTTGTGAATCTACTCGATATGGGAACAAGCTGGAAGTCTACATCTGATGAGCAGTACCTTTTCGAAGGAAGAGATCGTTCGTCAGGCGATGTTAAATGGACAGGGACTCGTGTCGATCTTATCTTCGGTTCTAACTCCGAATTGAGAGCATTGGCTGAAGTTTACGGCTGCAGCGACTCGCAGAAGAAATTTGTACGCGACTTTGTGAAGGTATGGGATAAAGTGATGAATCTGGATAGGTTTTAAATGATAGCATAGAGCTATTTAAACCGCAGAAAGCGCTGAGTTTTTACTGAGGATCACCGATTATCAACCAGTCGCTTCCTGCAAAAGGATCTGCGGATCGCAAACCGGTTGCAGGGACATTCAACCTTATTTGCATTTTTCCGCATTGAGAAACTAGACCGGTCCATTTCCACCAACCTAACATAGATGAACCGATATAAATATCTTTACCATAGTATAAATCAGTTATTTCAAGAGAGTCCCCAATACTACCATTCAAGGTGATGCTCTCAACTATTAAGTCGAGGTGACCGTATGATGTTTCATTAAAGTCATCTGAAAATTGGAGATTATTGCTTTGTGTTCCGGATACCGTATAGGATCTGGGATCATCTGTATCTGCTACATGATTTATTAGAAAACTCCCATTGGAATTAATTGTAAAGTCATAAGAGCCACATTTGAATGTACCATTCGGATTTTTCCTAAAACTGCTATCATCTTTGCATGCGTTTATAGAAAACAAGAGGCATAAAAAAAGGAAGGAGCTAATATATTTTTTCATCAGTATTGTTTGTAATAAAGATACTCCTTACCTGTATGTATATAGTGATAAAAGTAAGCTGTCTGAGTGATTTTCATCAATACATATAAGAGTTAAGATGTTTTGGAATTGGACCCACGATCAAAGGATCTGTTGAAAATTTATTTTAGCAACCATCGAAAATATCCGCTTCATTCATGTTTCTGGTTATCCCTGCAATCTCTGAATTAAAAACTCGGGAATGATAAAAGTCATTGTAAGAAAACCCGCCTTTCCTTACTTTGCATAGTAAGTTTAAATGCACAAACCATGAAAGTCACGAACAGCTTTATTGCTTTTATTCTATTCATGTTTATTTCCGGTTGTGCCGATGAAGGGAATCAGACATACTTCACTTTCACCTTTTCACATACAGTAGGCTCCGGATATTTAGAATTCAGCAATATGAAATATTCCAACAGCGCTGGTGACAATTACAGCATCGAAACCTTAAAATATTTCGTCTCGGATTTTACGTTGCATAGATCCGATGGCAGCGAAATGATCATCGATGCAGTGCATTATATCGATGCAGAGGACAACAGTACTTTATCATTTATTCCTACTGAAGCGATAGAAGGTGGAAACTATTCTTCAATATCCTTTACAATGGGATTGAGTAGTATGAAAAACGTAAACGGAACTTTCCCAAATCCACCAGAAAATGCAATGGAATGGCCCATACCTATGGGTGGAGGCTATCACTACATGAAGCTTGAAGGAAAGTTCGATTCATCCGGAATCGTTAGAAATTATCAGGCACATACCGGACCTTCTATGGGGAACTCATACTTTATTAATGTTGACCTTGACAATTCTTCATTCACCACGACAGGAAGCGATGTGACAGTAAACATTGAAATGGATGTTAACAAATGGTGGGATATTCCAAATACAATACACCTCAATACGGTCACTGGGATAATGGGGGATCAAACCATGCAGCAAAAACTGAAGGAAAACGGATCAGATGTCTTTTCGATTATCTCGATCAAATAAATCTTGACAAATGAAGAATAGATTAGTATTTATGATGGTTTTGATAAGTGCACTTTTGTTGAGCGATTGCACAAAGGACGAACCTATAGAAGAGTATGTTGTTACACCATACGAACTCACAACGCCATACGGTTTCCCGGAGCTGATCATTCCCGGTGATAATCCTATGACTGTTGAAGGAGTGGAGTTGGGCAGGATGCTTTATTACGACCCTATAATTGATGGTGTTAACACCAGGTCATGCGGTAGCTGTCACGTCCAGGGTAACGCGTTTACTTCGGTTGAAAATTGCCTTACACATATTAATTTAGCATGGAACAATGCTTTCTTATGGAACGGCAAGATCGAGGGAAGCCTTGAGGATATTATGATGTTTGAAGTAGAGGAATTTTTTGAGACAGATGTAAGCAAATTGAATTCAAATTCCGAATACTCAAAACTATTCAGGGAGGCATTTGGAACTGCAGAAATAACTTCCAAAGAAGTAGCTTTTGCCCTGGCTCAATTTTTCAGGACTTTGATATCTTCTGACTCTAAATTCGATCAGTACCAAATAGGGAACGCAACATTGACCGAAGCTGAAGCAAGGGGTCTGATCATCTATTTCTCAGAGGATGGGGATTGTTTCCATTGTCATGGGACCAGGTTATTGACCGACAATCAATTTCATAATAATGGTTTGGATGTTTCTCCTGAAAACGGTCGTGCAGAAATTACGGGAGATCCCAATGACCAGGGAAAGTTTAAAACCCCAACTTTAAGAAATATAGAATATTCCGGACCTTATATGCACGACGGAAGATACAACACCCTTGAAGAAGTGATCGACTTCTATAGCGAAGGTTTATTATGGTCTCCTACAATTGACCCTTTAATGAAAAAAGTGGATCAGGGTGGATTGCAGCTTAGCCCATTTCAAAAGCAAGACCTGCTCGTTTTCTTAAAGACATTTTCAGATGAGACATTCGTCGTTAATCCGGAATATTCTGATCCCTTTTAGTTCTTTTTTCTCCTTAAGAAATTATTAATCACACGCTTCAATCCATGCTTCAACACAACAACATTAAAGTTGATCAACAACCCGATCCTGCAATTAGAAAGTTTCAGATAAGTAAGCACCTGCGCGAGATGAATATCATTAAGCGCATCTACAGCCTTAACTTCAACGATCACACGATTGTTCACTATGAGATCTGCCCGATACCCGCAACTCAATCTCACATCATGATAGATAAGCGGTAACGGACATTGAGACTTAACACTCAACCCCTCTCTCTCCATCTCAAACAACAAACAAGCCAAGTAAGCCGACTCCAGCAACCCCGGACCAAGTTCTTTATGCACTTTAATAGCACACCCAATAATCCTTTCCGTCAATTCATCCATAACTCTGCGTCCTCTGCGTTTGACCTCTGCGGCCTCTGCGGTTAAAAAAACCAACCACAGAGAGCGCAGAGAAACTACACAGAGTCACAAATAAGGAGTAAAACACCCCACCATAAATCACACATTTCAAACAATACTATTAATATTTAATTTTCTCATATAATTTTTCGGCAATAGCATAGAAAACCTGTATATTACAAGTTGATTCAGTGCATTGTACTGATATTCTTTAACCAGAACCCTATACATATGAAACTATTTACTCTGCCCCTGAAGGAAACTACAATCTTGTTACTATCGATTACTTTGTTAACTACAGTTGATGTTTATTCTCAATGCACCCCAAGAAGTGGTGTTTTCTATGGTGAATTACTTCCGGGTACAAACTGCTCATCCACAAGTATTAATAACATGCTCGAAGGTCAATATTTCAGGATGCCTGTACTTACAGGAGCATCTTACCGAATTTCGACCTGCGGATCATCTTTCGACACTCAGCTAACTGGATTTCAAGGGTCTATAACAAGTACAAGTATATTCTACAATGATGATAATGGTCCTGCATGTGCGGCTTCGTTACAAGCATCCGTTGATTTTGTTTCTACCTTCAATGATTATGTGAGGGTTGGCCTCAATGAATTCAATTGTCAATTTAATCTCACAAAATCAGCAATCGTAACAGTCAGCCAGAACAACAACTTGTCCTTCACTTCTTCCTCAGCTGAATTGTGTGAAGGTGATACACGGGTTCTTACAGCAACGCCTGCTTCGGTTAGCGTAGCTCAACCCAACTCTGGAGACCTGGGAACTTTCTCCGGTACCGGGGTCTCATCCAACACTTTTACAGCACCAACTCCCGCTGGTAGTAATGAGAATTTTATTTTAACCTACGGATTTGGATATTGCTCCGTTAGCCAAACATTACTAGTTCATAAAAATCCTTCTATAGCGATGGCGGGTAGTGATCAATTTGTAAATTCAAACTCAGCAACGCTTGCTGCAACCACATCTTCAATCGGTACCGGAACATGGACGACAACAGGTGGAGCTTCAATAAGCGCTCCCGGAGACCCAGGAAGTCCTGTGACAGATCTCGATAATGGGGAAAACGAGTTTATCTGGACTATAAGCAACGGACCGTGCAGTGTTTCAAGAGATACAACAATAGTTTTCTTGTGCTCGGATACTGTTTACAGAGATACGCTCTACAGTTGCAATCCTGCAGACACCGGAACTGTATACGACACGCTGTCCACTACTGGCTGCGACAGCATCGCATGCACTACCACAACACTCATACCAGACAACCAATCCCCATCAGTCTTCTGCATTCAGAACATTGCCACAGGTCTCTCCCCAACCACCGGAACTGCCTTTGTTCCAACAAGCACTTTCTATTCAGTTGCAACAGATAACTGTGGCATTGATACCGT
>JABDMM010000111.1 GCA_013001465.1 Chitinophagales bacterium
GTTAGCAGCCGGGTCCAAGATCAAAATTATTAAAGAACAGTAGCCATTTTGACATGATTTTGACCCTTCAATAATATTTGGAATCATTATTGATATTGATTCAATAGTAAATCTATCATTATGAAAATTTCAAGCGGTTGGAAAAAGCTCTCCCGAAATGCAAGTATCAATAGTATACTTGGAGGGGGAATGAGTGTACCGGTAATACACCTGTTTAAAAAAAGTGACCACATTGAAGTAAATGTTTTAGTCCCGGGTATCGAGTCTTCTGAATTGTTTGTGGAAATCCAAGGCAATGATGTAGTAGTTCTGAGAATGCTGAAACTTCAGCACAGTATAGAGGAATCAACAGAGGAGAGGCTTATAGTCCATAGCTTTCCTATTACGCGAGACATCGACTTCAAAAATATCCATGCTTTCCAGGAAGATGAAATGCTAAAGATCATTCTCCCAATGGAAGAGTCCAGAGGTGATGTGAAACCGAATAGTAAGATCGAAGAAAACTGATCTTTTACAGGAGTTGTTCTGATCACAATAGCTAACTTTAGTCCAAATTAAGCAAAATGAAAGCACTCTTCTTATCATCAATAATGTTGTTTCTGACAGTTGGCTTTCTGTCAGCTAATACTGACAATAATGAGATCATAGATAATGCTAACCTGAGTGTTGAACTTGTCAATAAAGTTTTCGAAGATGCATACTACGAGATCATTGAAGTAAATGCAAACGAAAACTATCTCCTTGTGAAGGATATATGGAAAGTGTATGTCGATATTGACAATGATAAGAATTACATTACTTTTTCGTTGACCTGGTCTACAAATGAGGAAGCAAGCTTAGAGGATAAACTAGCCTTAGTGAATATGATCAGTACCAAAGTTTTAATGGTTGCCCCGTATGTTTCAACGAGCAGCGGAAATATCGTGATTAAATATGACCTTTGGGTTGAAGGAGGAGTGAGCAAGAAAAATGTAATTCTCTCGCACAAAGCTTTTGTAAAGTCTTTGCATTTGATCCTTGAGCTGGATACGGAGCTAATCCTTAATTGATCAGAACCTTTCCTGCCTGAATGATCTCATATTCTGATCTGATCATATACAGATAGATGCCTGTTTTATTCAACTCAATTTCAGTGTCACCTAAAATATTTTCAGTCATAACTCGAATTCCGACCGAGTTAAATATTTCAAGTCGCAAATTCATGTAAGCTGCTTTATTAATTTGAAATACCAGTCTGGAATTTGAAGGATTCGGAAAGACATTAGCAATGGTATTGCCCGGGATACTGTATACAGCCGTTGTATTTGAGGAGTCAAAAGGCACATCGAGATTGTCGAATAACACCTGCAATGAATCTATGGGTTCTTTGGCGAATGGAGTTTCATTTACGATCAGATCTATCCAAAGAGAGTCAGGATGGTCATCTGGTTTCGACACTTTTATATAAGAACTCAAGGAAGAAACTCCTTCTGCCAGACATCTGCTGTCAGCACCGGGAATATTCGCCCCTTGCAGAGCTGCCATCAATTGGTAAGCTAAGCCACCCTTAGCTCTAATAAACCTGGATTCCATTGAATCGAGCACTTCAGGTCCCAACAAAATATTACCTTGAATAGCATAATTGCTACCACTTAAATGTCCTTTGTAACTCATTGCATTATTACCTGTGAATGCTGCGCTTCTCGGAGCACCAAGAGAATCAAGGTCTACAATGCCATATTGACGTGTATGTTTATCTCCGAATATACATGCATCTGCTTTGAAAAGCGTGTCTAATATCTCTTGCGGTGCAAGTCCGTTTGACATGTGATTTAACCCAACCAGGAGATTGTTGTGTGGAATGCAAATTGTTGCCTGCGCATTGATAGCTCCATGTCCCGGAATGATACCACTGATAATAGCAACTCCTTCAGGTATCCCGCTGGAAGCATCGATACAAGAAGCTCCTGCGCTTCCAATTTGACCAGTCACAGGATCTACAGCTACAATAGAAAATGTATGTTGCGCTTTAACCTCTAAAGTGACTAATAGAACAAACGTAATAATTGTAAGGCTTCTCATGATTAATTATTTGCAAATCCCGAAAGCAGATGACCGATAGCATAAGCTGAAATAGCAGCAATGCCTCCAACGATCATCATTTCGAATCCGGATTTAATTACTGAGCTACCTGTCACTTTTCCTTTGAATGCGCCCAGTATGAATAAGGTAACTCCCGTTAAAGCGGAGGCATAATAAAACGTATGTGTAATATCTGTTATGAAAATAGCAAGAATATAGATGGAAAGTGGAATGAAACCGAAGACGATAAATGAGAAAAAGGTGACTAACGCATTCTTAACCGGAGACTCTTCTTCGTTGAACAATCCTAACTCTTCTACCATCATGGTATCTACCCATACATTTTTATACTTTGAAATGATCTCGGAGATCTGCTTTGAATCTTCTTTCGAAACACCTTTGTTTTCATATATCAGCCGTATCTCTTCTTTCTCTCCTTCGGGGTTTACGTCAACTTCCCATTCTTCTCTTGCACGCTCAGTTTTCGTATAGTCATTTTCTGCTTTGGTACTCAGATAGTCTCCAATAGCCATTGATAGTCCGTCTGCGATCAGATTTGCAAAACCTAGCACCAGTATAACTCCGGATGAAAGCGAAGCACCGGCAACGCCTGCTACGATCGCAAAGGTCGTGATGATGCCATCGAGTCCGCCATATACGAGGCTTTTGATATATTGTCCGCCTCTCTCATGCTGCTCCATTTCTATGTCATGAGCTGCTATTGATGCGTCGACGTCTTTATTTCTAAATGCCTTCCGGGCTTCTTCTAATTTTCTTGTAATCATATAACTTCTACTTTATCAGGAACCTTCTATGGTAATTGATCTGCCCCAGATGATAGGCAAGATGTTTGTTTAAGTGAATCAGGAAATACATGGTAGTCCATTCAATTTTAATGTGCGGATATGGTTTCAACAACGTTTCTTTATCCAATGTATCAAGCACGCTTGCGATCATTTTCTTTGTTGCTTGTATATCAGATATGATTTTCTCTGTAGGTACATTTTTATCTAAAAACTCTTTATCCCTTTCTCTGATATAGCCCGTTGACCCCAAACCATACCCTATAAAGTGATTAAGGTTGCCGATCAAGTGGAGACACAGATTACCCGCACTGTTAGTCACTTTGTTTTGCACTTTCCAAAGGATACCGTCTTCATCGTAAAGGTTTATCTCTGCGATCAATTGGTCTAGTTGATCAACAAATTGTGTGATCAGGCTCTGGGTAAATTCCTTTTCCATGCAGTTCTTTTTAAATATGCATTAATAAATATGGAGAGTAAGATCACGGCTGCACCTAAATAAAAGCCGGCTGTCATTCGCTCACTTTCTCCAAAGATCAGTAACGCCAGTATGATAGCATATATCGGTTCTAAATTTACAGAAATCGCAACAGTAAAAGCGGTAAGTGTCTTCATTATTTCTACGCTGGCGAGAAAAGCAAATGCGGTGCACACCACACCAAGTATGAGCAATGCTATACCATCTTCCAGGCTCAGTGGCGAGAACACGGTTTCATATCCACCGGTAAAAAACATGTAGATACTTACACCGAATAGCCCTCCCATTAACTCGTACAAGGTGATCATACCGGAATCTTCATTCTTTACAAATCTTGCATTTAACACTGTAAATAGTGCAGCGAGAAATGCAGAGGTAAGTGCAACCAGTATAGCAACTGCATAGTGGAGTTCAAATCTGAATATTAAATAAATGCCTAACACAACGATAACACCCATTATGAGTTCATATCCAATGATTTTCCTCCTGAAAATGAAGGGTTCTATAAGCGCAGTAAAAAAAGTCGTTGTTGCCATACAACTTAAGGCAATAGATACGTTTGAGAGTTTGATGGCTTCAAAAAATGTGACCCAATGGAACGCTATCAATAATCCAACACCAAAGTATTTTAACAGTTGATTCGGTGAGACTTTGATGAATGATTTGGCGATATAGAAATAAACGACTAAAGAAATTACAGCAATTGCCATCCGATACCAAACTATTTCCGTGGAGGAAAGCGTTATATACTTCCCGAGAATTCCTGTAAATCCCCAGATAAACACGATCAGATGGAGGAGTAAGAGATTCTTTAGATAAGAGGATTGGTCGGGAAATTTCATTAGGTTATTAAGATGCTATGGATATTAAAATTTAGAGGCTTAAATTTGCCATGATTTTCAACAATATCGACTTAAAATCGTAAAAAAAGCAAAATTTAGATACATGTTAAGAGTGCTACATCTTCTAATAGTTACATTGATCATTCTTTCTTCCTGCGGAAATACTTCTGCAAGTAAACCTGAAGAAGCTTCCGCTGCTGAAGAGATAGCAGAGTCGGCTAAAGCTCAGCTTACAACCTGGACCGATGAACCAGAAGAGGATCTCACCGGTGATTATAATATTCAGGTTAAAATAAATGGCTTTGATAAAGGAAGTGTTCGCTTGATCGGTATTTATGGTAAACAGAACTATATGGCCGATTCTACTCGTGCTAAGGGAGGCGAATTTACTTTTAGTGGAGAGAAAAAGCTCAACTCCGGTATGTACTTTATTCTCTTTCCAGGTAATAATTATTTCCAGCTCCTGATAGATGAGGACCAGGATTTTAAAGTCACTGCTGACTATAACAATTTCGTGCAAACGATGAAGGTGGAAGGATCTCTTACAAACCAGTTGTTTTATCAGAACTTAAATTATGAAAGGATCTATCGTAGCAAACTCGATTCTATTCAAAAAAAATATAATGCTTTAGGTGATAATGATATGAATAAGAATTTTTTGGAAAAAGAAAGAGATGATCTCATCGATGCCAGAAATGAACATATCTGGTCTTTCCAGGAAAAGTATCCAGGCAACTTTTTTACTGTCTTCAAAACTGCCGGCCAAAACCCGGATATAAAGTTTCCTGATGGTCCCGATGAAAAAGCTAATGAAAAGAAGTTTACCACCCAGTACAGAAATGCTTTTTGGGATAATGTTGACTTCGCAGATCGCCGACTTCTAAGAACGCCTGTTATTCATAATAAACTAGATAAATATTTCGATCAATTGATCGATCGGGTTCCGGACTCGCTTATCAAGTATGCTGATTATTTAACAAGAGAATCAATGGCAGATAAAGAGATGTTTAAATATGTTTCCAATTACATAGGAGTGCGATATAAGGAATCAAAAGTGATGGGAGGAGAGGCCGTTTTTGTGCATATGATCGATAATTTCTGGACCCCTGAATTAGCTTTTTGGTCGAATGAAGATGAAATCAAAGGTCTGAAGAAAGAAGCTGCCGGAATGAAGCCTAGTTTGCTTGGTAAAAAGGGCCAGAATATAACATGTTTCGACCCGGAAGGCAACGAAGTGTCCCTTTATGATCTGGATAAAGAGATCCTTGTGTTATATATCTATTCCTATGAATGTGAAAACTGCCGGAAGGAAACTCCGAAGGTTTTCAAAATACACCAGGAGTGGAAAGATAAAGGAGTTGGATTCTATGCTCTTTGCATGGACCACAAAGCCGATAAGTGGGCTAACTATATTGAAAAGAATAAACTTACATGGACAAACGCCTGGGATCCCGATTATCGAAGTGGTTATCATGTAAAATACCATGTTGATATCACACCTGAACTATACGTCCTCGACGGCGAGCGCATCATTAGAGGCAAGAATCTAAAAGCTGATCAATTGCCAATGATATTCGATAGGATTCGAAAAGAAAGTAAAAATAATTGAGAATTGAGAATTTTGGAGTGGCTTCGCCACGCTTTGCCATCTTCTTCTTTTGCAATAATGATCTATGCATACATGAGCAAATGAGCACACGAGCACATGAGCAAACGAGCACATGAACATCGCTTAGATCAAGATCATCTCATCCTTAAAAAGTTCTTTCAATTCAGGCGGTAATCCTGTCAGATCGTCTGTGAAGCGCTCGAGCTCGTCTCTTGTTTGTTCCGATATCAGTTCCTGGATTTCATCTGCAGCAAGCTCACTGATCAGCAACGGTGGTTCGCTTAGCGATAGATTTGGTCCGTCGCAGTAAGCTATCATCTGGAATTCAGTCAGGTCTTCTTTATTAATGTTTTTTATGATGCATTTTTGTGTGAAGAGGTCAGAAACAGATGAATTCTTTTCATATTCATCCATGTCGATGACACGGTTAGCGTTTGTGAAAAAATATTGCTGAATATTATCCAGCGATTCTTTCGATAGATCTGCTCTCATGCTTGTTCCGCAATCTTCACAAATGGCAAACTCAAACAACACATCTTTAGATTGAAAGCCTGAGTACTGCTTAAATGCCTTTTCTATCATGTAGCGCGTTCCCGGATCTAAAAGATATTTGTCACAGATCATACAATTCTCAAAAGCTTTCCCGCTCTCATAAGAATGAAATTTCTCCGGGATCTCCTCCTTCTCTCTGTTAAACCAATTGCCAAATGACATGCTACAAAATTGATAAAAATTGATGTATTTTAACTCCTTTCTGATCTAAACAAAAAATTTACTTAATTATTATGGCAGACTTGCTATTGGGAGTCCATTGTTCAATTTCCGGCGGACTTCATAACGCATTCGATGAAGCAAATCAACTCGGAGTAGACACATTTCAAATTTTTACAAAGAACCAACGCCAATGGAGAGATAAGAAGATATCCGCTTATGAGAAGAAAGAGTTTTCAGATGCTTTTGATTCTTCAGCAATCAAAACGGTCGTTTCACACACTACGTATTTGATCAATCTTGCGAGCGGCAAAGATGACCTTAGATCAAAATCAGAAGCTTCCTTGATCTCGGAGGTTGAACGATGTACTGATCTTGGTGTTGCTTACGCTGTTCTACACCCTGGAGCGGCGAAGGACCTGGGGTATGACAAAGGAATGGAACAGATTGCAATGGGATTAAGAAATGTTCTCAAAGCGACTCGTGACAGTAACGTCATGATATTGCTTGAGAATACTGCCGGTCAGGGAAGTAGTATCGGTTATGATTTTAATCATCTGAGAACGATAATGGATCAGGTAGATTCGGATAGAATAGGTGTTTGCTTCGATACTTGCCATGCCTTTGCTGCCGGTTATGATATCAGAAGCAAAGAAGGATACGATGATACGTTTGGTCAGTTCGATGAGATCGTTGGCCTGGAGCATTTAAAAGTTTTGCATCTAAACGATTCCAAAGGAGATCTTGGCAGTAAGCTGGATCGCCATGATAACATTGGATTCGGCAATATTGGAGCCGAAGCTTTTGGCAGGATCATGAACGACTTTAAACACTTGCCTAAGGTACTGGAAACTCCGAAGAAAGATGACTGGGATTCGAAGAACCTTGAAATGCTGCGATCTATGGTCAACAACTAAGCTTGTTATTTCAAGGGAATAGGCATAAATTTAGCACCACAAAATAACGCTATGTCAAATAGGAAAATACTGGAAGTAAAGAACCTTACAACTGAGTTTCGGACCGATGAGGGACTGGTTAGAGCTGTAAACGGAATTAGTTTTGATATCAACAGAGGTGAAACGATCGGTATCGTTGGGGAATCCGGTTCAGGAAAATCGGTAACATCTCTTTCGATCATGCGTTTGATACCCGATCCTCCGGGAAAGATCACTACTGGTTCAATAACTTACTTCGGTAAGGGTGGTGAGCCGGTTGATCTGTTATCTATAAGTGAGAAAAAGATGCGTTCTTTCCGTGGTAATGAGATCTCAATGATCTTCCAGGAACCTATGACTTCACTGAATCCTGTTTTTACTTGCGGCAGTCAGGTAATGGAGGCGATCATGCTTCATCAAAAGCTAAATAAAGAGCAAGCCACAAAGATCACGCTCGAGATGTTCGAGAAGGTTCAGCTTCCAACACCTGATCGTATTTTAAAGGCATATCCCCACCAATTATCCGGTGGACAGAAACAACGGGTCATGATCGCTATGGCGATGTCATGTAACCCCGGTATCCTCATTGCTGATGAGCCTACAACAGCCCTGGATGTCACCGTTCAGGATACTATCCTCGATCTGATGAATCATCTGAGATCTGAGCTCGATTCTTCGATAATCTTTATTACACATGACCTTGGTGTTATTGCAGAGATCGCTGATAAGGTGCTTGTAATGTACAAGGGAAGTATTGTCGAACAAGGAAACGTACTTGATATTTTCCAAAACCCACAACACCCCTACACAAAAGGGCTGCTTGCTTGCCGACCCCCACTCGGTAAACGTTTAAGCAAACTGCCTACAGTTGGTGACTTTATGAAAGAAGAGAATGGGAAAATAATCGAGCTGCAATCATCTGTAAAAGACATGATCGAATCTGTTCTTGTATCACAAGAAGAAACTGATAAAAGGAGAGAGCTATTATTGCAAAAGACACCTGTACTTGAAGTCAGAAACCTGAAAACATACTTTACATCGAAGAAAAACTTCTTCGGTAAACCATTGGACTATGTCAAAGCCGTTGATGATGTCACGTTTGATGTCTATCCGGGAGAAACTCTCGGACTTGTTGGTGAGTCGGGTTGCGGTAAAACAACACTCGGAAGAACCATTTTACAATTGGTTCCGGCAATGGAAGGAGAGGTGATCTTCGAAGGAAGGAATATCCTTGACTTGCGTCCAGATGAACTTACAGACTTGAGAAAGCATATGCAGATCATTTTTCAGGATCCTTATTCTTCTCTCAACCCAAGAATGACGATCGGTGGTGCCATTATGGAACCGATGACTGTACATGGTATTTATGCAAACGAAAAGGAACGAAAGGATAAAGTGGTGGAGTTGCTTGAGAAAGTTAATCTGAGCGGTGTTCATTATAACCGTTATCCTCATGAGTTTTCCGGTGGTCAGAGACAAAGGATCTGCATCGCGAGAGCGCTTTCCTTAAATCCAAAGTTCATTATTTGCGATGAGTCTGTTTCGGCACTCGATGTTTCGGTACAGGCTCAGGTACTTAACCTCCTGATCAATCTTAGAGAGGAGTTTGGATTCACGTATATTTTTATCTCGCATGATCTTTCAGTTGTGAAATTTATGTCGGATCGAATGATCGTGATGAACGAAGGTAAGATAGAGGAATTAGGCCCATCCGATGAAATTTACAATAACCCAAAACAGGCTTATACGCAAAAGTTGATCAAAGCTATTCCTAAAGGTGAGATCGCCGATATTAAGCGAGAAATGGAAAGACGAAATGCGATGAAAAAGGGTCCGGAGATCAATGCCTGATATGCTACATGAAGAAGAAAACAAGTAAACACAAGAAAAAGAGAGACAAGGAAGATACGGAAAAAGAAATTTTTAAATACTTCAAATCCAATCCTGCAAAGAAGTTCTCCAAAAAGCAAATTATCAAACGCTTCCTTAAGCGTCATTCCCAGGAAGATATTCATAAAGCAATTGCTTATCTAATCGATAAAGGCGATATCAAGATCGCTGCGCATGGAAAGTTACGTTTGCGTGGAAAACATATAAGGAAAAGTGGTGGTCCTCTGGTCGAAGGTATCGTAGACATGACAAGCTCTGGCGCAGCTTTTGTTATTTGTGATGATTTTGAAAACGATATCTATATCCCTTTCCGACAGGTAAATACTGCTGCCAATAAAGACAGAGTAAGGGTCAGAGTATATAAAAGAGGTGGAAAAAGACCAGAAGGCGAGATCGTAGAGGTCATTAAACGTGCACAGGATGTCTTTATCGGTACAGTCCACCTTTCAGATAATTTTGGGTTTCTGGTGCTCGACAGAAAAAAGCTGCAGGAAGATATATTTATACCACCGGAAAAACTGAATGGGGCAGAAGATGGGAAAAAAGCGATCGTGAAAGTCGTTGACTGGACAGGAAAAGGAAAAAGTCCCATTGGAGAAGTCATAGAGTTACTGGGTAACTCCGGTGATAACGATATCGAAATGACATCCATCCTTCTCGAAAATGGTTTTAATATTGAGTTTCCCGAAGCCGTCCTCGCTCAAGCCAATAACCTAAAAGTAGATATTGAAGCAGAAGTTCCAAACAGGATCGATCTGAGAGATGTAACCACTTTTACGATCGACCCGGAAGATGCCAAGGATTTTGATGATGCACTTTCCGTTAGACAATTAGACAACGGTAATTGGGAGGTAGGTATTCATATCGCAGATGTCACACACTATGTAGAGGAAAACTCTCCGCTGGATAAAGAGGCATTTCACAGAGCAACCTCAGTATACCTTGTAGATAGGGTGTGTCCAATGTTACCGGAAATGCTTTCGAATTTTATCTGCTCCCTAAGACCGGACGAAGAAAAATTAACATTCTCTGTGATCGTAGAGTTTGATCACAGACATGAGGTCAGAGAAGTGACTTATGGAAGAACGATCATCAAGTCCGATAAGCGCTTTGCCTACGAAGATGCTCAGAACGTGCTAGATGAAGGTAAAGGCGATTATTATGAAGAGCTAAAAAAACTCGATGATATTGCAAAGCACCTTCGTAAGAAACGATTTCAACATGGAGCGATCAACTTCGAAACCACGGAAGTCCGTTTCCGCCTGGATGAAAACGCAAAACCGATCGATCTTTTTATAAAGGTGCGAAAGGATGCGCATCTGCTTATAGAAGACTTTATGCTGCTGGCAAATAACCTGGTCGCAAAGTATGTCTCCAATAAAGTTTTCAAAAATAAAAAAGTACCATTTGTTTACCGGGTCCACGATAAACCCGATATGAATAAGTTGCTGGTGTTTTCTAATATTGCCCGAAAATTCGGTTACGATACCAAATTTTCACGGGAAGATGATGTAGCGAAGACTTTGAACACCTTGATGGTGGCACTTGGTGAAAAACCGGAAGGAGATATTCTTAAACCTCTTGCGATACGGTCGATGGCAAAGGCGGAATATACTACGAACAACATTGGACATTATGGACTTGCTCTGAAATATTATACTCATTTTACCTCGCCGATACGTCGGTACCCGGATGTTATGGTACATCGGGTTTTACAGCATTGCATCGATAGTGAACTGCCAAAAGATACTCAAGACGATCTCGAAGAAAAGTGCAATCACTCCTCGATGATGGAAAGAAGTGCGATGGATGCTGAAAGAGCTTCCATTAAATATAAGCAAGTAGAATACATCAGCGAACACCTGGGAGAAGTATTCGAAGGAATAATATCAGGAGTCATTCCCAGAGGCATATTTGTCGAAATGATCGCCAATAAATGCGAAGGTTACATATCGAAACAAGATCTCGGCGATGAGGACTTCTATTTTGATGAGAACGATCTGAGCTTAACCGGCTCAGATAGTCACACTCAATTTCAGTTCGGACAAAAAATTCACGTTCAAGTAGTGCGAACGGATATAGAAAAACGTACCATCGATCTGATGCCGGTATCCGCCGGTAGTTAGACACCGGGCTGCAACGTATATTTCTGGATCTTAGAAACGAGTTGATCGAAATCGATCGGTTTGTTCACAAAGTCATTTGCACCGGAATTCATCGCTCTGTAGACCGTTTCAGAGTCGGCAAGCACAGAGATCACGATAATAGGCGTTTCGTTTAGCATGTTGTTTTTAAGGATGCTTAAAAATTCAAGACCGGTGAGCCCTGGCATCATTACATCTGTGAGGATCACTGCCGGATTCTCCCGCAGCAGTTCAAATGCCTCAGATGCATTGTTTGCGGTAAGCACTTCATATCCGTCTTTGCCTAATCTTCCTTTGATTAATTCGAGGATAATTCTGTCGTCGTCAATTGCTAAAATTTTCATTCGTGTTAGGTTTATTGTGAGTTAGTAGAAGCCATTTCCTTATTGAGAAGATCCAGCTTCTTATGTAGATCTTCTTTTAATTCTTTTATCGTTTCACCTACTTTGCCATGGTTGTTATCTGCAAATTGCTCCAACTGCTTTACTTTGTGTAGGACACCATCTGAATCGAGAAAAGCAACAGAAGAAACCAGCTTATGAGAAATACTTTTGACTGAAGCCCAGTTTGAATTGTCAGCTTCGGTCTTTAATGTTTCCATAACAGTAGGAATCTCTTCGTTAAGCATTTTTACAAGGCGCGATCGTAGGTCGCTGTTGTTTTCTGTTACCTTGTTCAGGTATTCAAAGGCAGATCGATGCCCACTTGGCATATTCGACTCTTCTTTCATAGACATCTCTTTATTCAGCATTTGCACCACCTTCTGCTTTAATATTTCTGTATTGAACGGTTTGGTTACAAAATCATCCATTCCCGCTGCTAAACATTCTTTCTTGTCGTTGTCATTTGCAAAAGCTGTTAAACTAAGCAATGGTTTATTAGTATTCGGATTTGAATCGTGACTTCGTATTAAACGAGCTAATTGAAGTCCATCCAGTTTTGGCATTTGAATATCCAGGATCAACAAGTCGAATTCTTCCTCTTTGCTGATGGTATAGGCATCTTTTCCATTCTGTGCTTCATGAATTTCAAGATCCTTGATCCAGCTACTTAAATTTTCCTTTACAACCATCAAATTGATCGGGTTATCCTCAGCGATGAGGATCTTCGCTTTTTCAATGTGGTACTCTTCTGGTTTATTAACTAATGGTGTCTCTTGTTTCGGAGCCTCTTCAACAATATCAAGGTCCAGGGTAAAACTAAACGTAGAACCCTGATCGATCTGTGACTCTACTTTAATGCTTCCTTTCATCAAATTCACGAGATCTTTAGAAATATTCAAACCAAGCCCTGCGCCACCTCTTCGTTTCTCGAGGTTTTCACTCACTTGTGTAAAGCTGTCAAATATCGTACTCAACTGCTCTTGCGCGATACCAATACCACTATCCTTGACAGAGAAAAGTAATTTTGCCTTGTCGTTGTTTTCTTCAAGTAATTTAACATCGACAATGATATAACCCTCATCAGTAAACTTAACCGCGTTATTGATAAGGTTGATAAGAACCTGATTCAATTTTACTTTATCTCCTCGTAACAATTGAGGAATATTTGAAGCGATCAAAGAATAGATTTGAATGTCTTTTTCCTTAGCCTTTAACTGCATGGTATCCACCAGATATTCGATCAGTTCCCGCAGATCGAAATTTGATTCTTCCACTAGAAGGTTACCGGTTTCAATTTTTGAAAAATCAAGAACATCGCTTACCAGAGCCATGAGGTGATCCGAAGAGCTTTTGATCGCTTGAAGAAAATGCTGCTGTCTTGGATCGAGCTCGGTATTTGAAAGCAGATTCGACATACCAATAATTCCATTTAGTGGCGTGCGAATTTCATGACTCATTTTGGCAAGGAATAATTGCTTGAGTTGTGACGATTTTTCAGCCAGTTCCTTTTCTTTTAGCAGATCCTGATTCCGCTTTCTCTCCGTTATATCTCTTAAAATGGAGTAATATCCAAGAGGCTTTCCGCCTTGCGTTTTCCATATATGGGAATTGATCAATCCATCAAAGGTTTCGCCGTTTTTCTTTTTAAACTTAAGTTCGATGTCTTTAGCATAACCCTTGTCTTTGATGAGATCAATAAACTCAGCAGCTTTTCCGGAATCGTTAAATATGTCTTCTGCTTTAAGACTTTTAAAATTGCCACGTGAGTAACCAAATATCTTGATCATCGCTTCATTGTACTCGATGAAGTCTCCGTCGAAACTGCAAACAAAGATACCATCCATCGATTCATGGAATAACTTGTGGTATTTGTCCTCGCTTTCAATTAAAGCAAGTTCCGCCTTTTTTCGTGGTGTAATATCTTGTATTGTACCAAAAATCTTACTTTCCTCGATAGATGAAACGATATGCGTATTGAGATAGATCACCTCTTCGTTTTCAAGTATCATCCTGTGATCGATGTTGAATTCGATGGTTGAGGTCATCGCCTGATTGAAAATATGTTTGATGAATTCCCTGTCATCAGGATATACCCATTTGATGAACGAAGGAAAGCTTGGCTTATATTCCTGTGGATTCATCTTAAATATGCTAAACATCACGGGGGACCAATCTATTTGCTTTGTTTTCAGATCGAGCTCCCAGGTACCTAGCTGCGCCAATTGTTGAGCCTGAAGTAACTTGTCTTCGCTGATCTCTAACTTCCGCGAATAATTCTTGAGCGCTTTAATGTTATTGAAACGCTCGACACAGAAATAGATCGATCGTTCAAGTACCGATGAGGAGAGTTGTGATTTATTGATGAAATCCTGTGCTCCCAGGTCAAAGAATTTCTTGTATTGATGTGATTCACGATTGGTAATGATAATGAATGGGAACTTGCTGCACTGACTTATGATATCAGATCCAGGATCTTCACACTCGGGATATATGGGGTCTATTAGGACAACATCAATGGGCTGACTTTTCAGGATATCGAGGCTTTTTTCGATATCATCTGCTATTTTCAGGGTATAATTGAATAGCTTAACCCTTGAAAGACATTCCTTTACAAGGTAAGCATCGCCCTGATTGGATTCTATTAGCAGAATCTGTAGGTCGTGCTGGGTCAACGGTTGAGTATTGGATTCCAATTAAATTACGAATTTTTCGTCACTATAGAAAGCAATTTCTGTAAATTGCTAGTCTACAGGTATTTATAAAATAACGGTTTTGCTATTAAATGGTTACGCTTATTAAACACTATATTTTTCCGTTCTCAAGCATTATCAGTTAATTTTGCATTGGGATATCTTAATATTATTCAGCAAATAAGCCTTATTTAGTGAAGTTTTTAGTGTACCTCATCATCATATTGATCGCAGTTTATACCGTCTTGCTGATTATCATGTATGTCTTTCAGGAGCGCCTGATCTTTTTTTATCATGAGTTAGATGATGATCATCGGTTTGAATTCCCGGTCGAGTTCGAAGAGCGTTTCTTTGACACTCCCGGAGACGGTCTCATCAATGCGCTGCATTTTAAAATTCCGGAACCCAAAGGAGTGGTGCTGTATTTTCATGGAAATACAGGAACATTAGCTGAGTGGGGAGAAGTGCACCACGATTTCAACAACTTAGCTTATGATCTACTGATCTATGACTACCGAAAATTTGGTAAAAGCAAAGGAAAAATCAGTCAGGAAACTTTGCTCAGCGATGCTGAATTCCTGTACAATATTGTCGTGGAGGAGTATGGTGAGGATAAGGTCGTTCTCTATGGCAGGTCTTTAGGTTCGGGGATCAGTTGTTATCTGGCTTCTAAATTTGATCCTAAACTTTTATTTCTTGAAACTCCCTACTACAGCTTATCTGCAGTAGGTGCCGGGCGCTATCCTTTCATGCCGGTAAAATGGCTTAGCAAATTCCCCATGCCTTCATTCAGGTATATTGCTGAAGTGGACTGCCCCATTTATATTATTCATGGAACCAAAGACTACGTCATTCCATTGAAATATGCACAGCAACTGTGCGATTCATCTAACGGAAAAGCAGAAATGGTCATTGTAAAAGGAGCAGAGCATAATAACCTGGAAGATTTTGATGAATATCACGAACTGTTGAAGAAAGCATTGAGATGAAGATCTATTGTTTCCCCGGACTAGGAGCCGATAAGCGCATGTATGATTATCTTTTCTCGCATGGGAACTGGGATGCTGAAGTACTTGAATTTAGGAAGCCTGCCATGAGCGAATCTATGGAGTCCTACGCAAAGTCCTATATCGACCAGATCGATACTTCACATCCATTTGCTTTTATAGGAACTTCCCTCGGTGGTATGATCGCAGTTGAACTGTCTAAAGTTTGTGAGCCTAAGCGTGTCGTCCTTATTTCAAGTCTGAAGACCAAAGCTGAGATCCCCATCCTTATTAAATCTCAACGTTATCTACCACTCTATAAAATGCTCAAGGGCAAGAACTATAAAAAATTCAATTCAGTCTTCGGTAAGTTGTACGGTCATAGCGGCAAGAACAACCTCAAAAATCTGATCATGGAGATGGGGGAAAATACCGATGATGAGCTGATCGAATGGGCGGTTCGGGAAGTTATCAATTGGGACAATGAGTACGTTCCCGAAAATCTTATGCAGATCCACGGTGATAAGGATATTTTGTTTCCGCCATCCAATATCGATTCCAAGGAGCTGGTGAAAGGCGGAAGCCACATCATGGTGCTTACACACTCATCGCAGATCTACAAAGCGATCGATTCTTTTCTTTCTAACTGATCATTTGCGGATCGTCAGTATTTGCCTGTCCAACTTCAGGATTTGCTGATAGTACTTTTGAAAAGCCTTGTACTCAGCCGGCTCGATAAGCATCTTATAAAACTCCAAATACTTCTTGATCAGGATTCCATTCGAGATCCTGCTGAATGATAATGCATACTGACCAAACTCGCTGTTCACCATCACATTTTCCGGCAGATCAACTAAGCGATATCCTTTAGGAAACCTGATCTCGATCTCTTGAATTGTAGGATCGATCTGAAGTACATACTCCAGCTTCAACCGATTGATCCGATCATTTTCAAACATGACAGGATTCGGCAGGATAGCTTTCATATAAGGTATCTGGAATTCGATAGCATTCCCTTCCACTGTAGCAAAGTTTTTTTGAGATAAGCTGAAACGCATTTCATGAACACTGCTGTTCTCGTCGGTATTTCCAGGATCAAAATCGCTCACGAAAGGATCATCGAATACGCTGATACCAAAGTTATCCGGAACGAAGAATTTTCGTTCGTTATACGGCAGCAGATTTAAATTCTCCCTGCTGTATCCCGCAAAGAGACCTTTGGATTCGCTCACTACATCGACTGCTATATCGCCATTGTTTTCGATGGTTGCTATGGCATCGATCATGTGCAGGTTCTTATCCGGATCGATATAATCTGGTGGAAGTTGTATCAGTCCGTTTTCACCCTCTTTGATCATCAGCGCATAAGCATTGTTCAGATCTTCATTCAGCACATAGTAAGGATAGTGATCAGTGGACAAGTCAATAAACTGAAATGTCTGTGTACTGCTGTTTCTATAGACAACGATAACATGATCGAATAGAAGAGAGGGCAGGGGTTTCTGATGGTTTAGCTGGTTTGATTTAACGAGCACAAAGTGCGCTTCGATGTCGAGCGTTTTTAAGAGCGCGATCAAGAGAGCCGATAGATCCTTGCTATCACCTCGTTTTTCTGAGATCGTGATCACAGGATCTTTAGGCCGAAAGTTGCTTTCCAGGAAAAGCTGTGGTTCGTAGACAAAGTTCTTGCATATCCAGTTGTAGATACGTTCGACCTTTTGTTCGTCAGAAATATCGGGACTTATCAATCGGTCCACGATCTCACGGTATTCATAGCGCTCCTCTGAAATTCGGTATGTCTTATTGAGATACCATTCCACGACTTGCGACCAGTCCTCCATCGTCGAGAACATGATCGCTTGATATGTGTCTGAAGCATCGGGGATCGCATCTTCGCGGTCTGAAGCTTCAATGTCGTTGAGCTCCAACCTGTAGTGTTTATAAGCATTTTTATTTCCGACCACAGAATCGCCATCCACGTTATAGTTTCGAATTTCCAGTGGCTTCTCATCCGGAACGATCATTTCAAGCTTGCTGCTGATCGCAGGGATATCGTAGCTCATATAGTTCATCAGCGCCAGCTCTCCTGGAAGATCATATATCGGCTGCCATTCATAAAAGCCTTTTATATAAAGGATATCGCCCGGACTTAGATTATCGAAACGCAGGGAACCATTATTCTCGAGGCCATCGAATTCTGAACCGTTGGATCGAATAACCTTGTAATCGCTCAACTCGCCGAAGAAGCTAAAATCGGTTTCTTCCCAATCGGCGACACCTTCGTTCGACTTGATCTCGATGGCGATCTCTTGCCAGACCATCGCCTCGTGATCCTTAGTAAGCAGTATATTCTTATCATAGAATAGCACCACCGCATCAGCATCAGGGAATTTGAGCGAGCTTTGAAAGGCTGTAGGATCAGTGGATGCACTTGTTTCAAACCAATCGGTATAGTTTATTTCACCATTGACTCTATCGATCTTAGCTTGGATCTCCTCAAAGTCCTGACTATAACTCGTTCTCAAAACATATGACCTTGCATTTTGATAGTGCATCAACGCAGGGACGTTAGAATACAACCGACTATAAATATCACCTAAGGCTTCATGCAAGTCCGGATCAACAGGAGAAACATCCAGAGCCTGCCTTAATGCGGCGAGCGTTTCTGAATTCTTGTTGGATTCCAGTAAAATCTGCACTTTCTCCTTTCTGAAATCAATTTCATAGGGCTGAATAGCGATGAGTTCATCATAATATTGCAACGCTTTATTGCCTTTGCCGAAGTCCTTCAAATAATCGATCACATCATTATAGTATTTTAGAGTGAATTCCGTCTTCAACTTCTTTTTTGAAGTTTTATAGCGCGCTTTTCGTTGTTGTTTTGTTGCTTTTGGATCGTTGGATTGATCTATTGGCGAAAGCGGTCGATCAAGGAATGGATTGATGCTGTCTTCTATTGTACTTAGCATTTCTCTTGCCTCGGTATCCTTGTTATTGTAAGCATAAAATTTTGCTTTGAGATATTGGATCAACTTGTTGTTTTTCAGCTCACCCTCCAACTGATGAAAGAACTCCTCACCCTTTTTATAATCACCGTTTAGCAGGAATGCTTTTGCCAGAAAATAGTAATCGTTAACATCTCGAGCACCTCCCGAAGCCAACCAGGAAGCTAAAGGATCGATATGATAAGACCGTAGGAACGCTGTGGAAGCATTGGAAGGCTCTGCATTGTAGAAAGATTCGATAGGGATCAATTCGAACGGCTCATCATCAGCCGTCATACGCAACCCAAATTTCAAACCGATACGCTCATAGATCTCGTTGAAATTATAGTCCAGCAATTGCTGACCCGGCTGTTGAAAATCAGGTCGGTCAAAAAACGTAAGGAAATCATTTTTCGGTCGGAATGGAAAGCTGGCAGATTTGATCAACACACGATGAACACCCTTCTCTAATTGGAGTTTGATCACATCCGAATCCCAAAGAAACGGAGAAGGATCAGGGTTAGCAAAAACAAGCTTACCATTCACCCAAAGCTTAACAGGCGAGTTTCTGCGAAGTCTGAATTCAACTATTTGATCATTATCCGTTTTGATAAACGTATTTGCATAATAGACATTACCGAAGCTGTTATTCTGAAGGAGACGGTCAAAAACCACAGAACCATCCGGCGGATTATGTTTTTGTTCGACCCAAAGTTTCACGATCTGCACATCGCCGTCATCGATACGATCAGGATCGAAGCTGGTGGTTTCCGGCCAATAGATCTTTTCGAACCCGCTGCCCATATCATTAGCAAACGGACCTATGAGCGACCATTTCAGATCTTGCTGAAGAGTATTGAATACAGATTTACTCTCCTCAAATTTCCGCATACGGAATAGGGAATCTGCCAGAGAGAGTTTCGAAGAAATGACAGCAGCAGGAGAGGAGCCTTCCTGAAGTTGGACAGAGCGATTCAGATGCTGAAAAAGAAAACCATAAAACGGATCCGAAGAAGCATTTAAGAGACCGTTGATGTATTTGATATAGGCTTGTTCATCCTTTTCAAACTCAGCATAAATGATCAAAGCCTTGAGCGCATCAATATTATTGGGATCGGCATGGAGAAGCTCGCTATAGTATTCTTTAGATAAAAGCTCTGCATCTGACTGAGCAGATAAAACAAGAGAAGTTAGTAGAAGTAGAGGGAAAAGTATGAGTCGCATATTCTATATAGAACTGCGAAAGTACGGAAATCATACTTTTTTAATTCGGTAATTCGGTAATTCGACAATTCGGTAATGATGGTGTGGCTTCGCCACCTTATCAATTATTGAAGGTTGAAATCTGAAGATTGAGTTAAACGATGTGGCGAAGCACTCCGAAATTCTCCATTCTCCATACTCCATTGGATCAACTGTGTTGAAAGTTCTTCTTAGTAACAGGCAAATAAAACACGCCTTTGCTATTTACATTTTCATCAAAATCATCACGTACAATATGCAATTGTGGCATCTCCTCTTCCATTTTTCTGAGATCAGGAATCAGTTTAATTACTTTCGGGCTAGTTTTAACATTCTCATTTCCAACAGTTTCTAACATAACTAACATTTAAATTGATGTAAAGTGTCATATGTAATACGGTGATTTGGAGGGTTGGGTTACGGAAAACTTCGTTTTTAATTCGGTAATTCGGTAATTCGGCAATTCGATAATGTATGAGTGGCTGCGCCACAGCATCAAATATTGAAATAATACGACGTGGCGAAGCCACACGATAATTACCGAATTATCGAATTAGCGAATTAAAACAAGGTGCAACCAAAATAAAGAAATACTACTCTTCCTAACAGATACCCATAAACAGATGAAATGTGCACACAATTGGGTATTTTTGTGTTTTCTAACTAACTCTTAAATCATAAAACAAATGGGATTATTTTCATTTATTAAGAATGCAGGAAAGAAGATCTTCAACAAAGAAGAAGCAGTTGAAGTACCTACTCTTAATCCTGAAAAAGGCAATCAGTTAAAGCGTGTCGTTGAGGAACTTGACTTCAAAGTCGAAGACCTTGACGTTCAGGTTGTTGGTGATACAGCTACTGTTAACGGAACTGTTGAATCACAGTCAGTTAAAGAGAAAATTGTGCTTGTTGTCGGAAATACCGAAGGTATTGCACAGGTCGATGATCGTATGAATGTTGAAAAGCCAGAACCGGAAGCTAAATTTCACACTGTAGTAAGCGGTGATACATTAGGTAAGATCGCTAAAGAATACTACGGTAATGCAATGAAATACCCGGTGATCTTCGAAGCAAACAAGCCAATGCTAAAAGATCCGGACAAAATTTATCCAGGACAGGTGCTTAGAATACCTGAATTGGAAGGACAGACAGCTTAACACGCTTATCTGAATCACTTAGGAAGCCCCGTTTTTTTAAAAAAGCGGGGCTTTTTTAATTGTTGAGGCATTGAGGCATTGAGACATTGAGTTGATGTCCCCCGCTGGCGGGGGAATCACGTCCTAATGGAGGATTGAGAATGGAGAATGGAGAATTTTGGTGTGGCTTTACCACCTCAATTGATGTCCCCCGCTGGCGGGGGAGTAGAGGGTGGACTTCTTAGAATTCACAGATTCGGGAGTCGGGAGTAAGCGGAGGAATTTCACCTTTCGTTCCCATGCTTAAAATGGCCTGATAAAAATGAAGGACGTGGCGAAGCCACACCAAAATTACCGAATTACCGAATTATCACATTATCAAAGTGGCTCAGCCATTTTAACACCCAATCTGTCCAAATGAAAGTACCAACTCCTGATCTACCTTCTCACCATTCGCATTCTCCGCTGGTGTCCATTTGTCAGGAGCATTTTTGATAAGTCCAACCATTCTATTGTCAATATCAAAGTAGCCTGAAGTGGAACTTAATTTAACGTTTGAAATCTTCCCATCGGCAGTTACAGTAAACATTACTTTACCAGGCTTAAGCTTATCTCTATCAACCTTATACTGTTGTTCTTTATCGTTGATCTCGATAAGATAATCGATAAACGCATCCTTACCGCCCTCATATTCCGCTTGTTTTTCAGGAACGATGGTGATGTGAGGTGTACTATAGCTTTCCTCCAATTCCGAAGTTTCCGCATTCTTCATGGTATATTCAGCTCTGATCAAGATATTGGTAGAGTATGGTGATGACTGCAGCAGCATGATCTGTTCAGCTGTAAAAGCAGAACTTTCGCCTTTTTCGCTCACAACTGCATTATAGTCATCATCGATAACTGAAATATCTACAGAATGACACTCTACCATAGATTCAACTTCATGCTCCTGAAGAAATTCCGAGATAGAAGTGATGTTTTTCATTTCTTCTTTTGAAATAGTCCGGTTGTATCTGGAACCAAGATCATAGAAAAAGTTAGGTGGAAAATATCCATCGGTGACACAATGAGGAGCTTGTTTCCAGTTTATAAAAGCAAAAGCGGAGACACTAAGAGCAGTGATGACTAATGTTAAAAGTATTATCCTGTTTTTCATAATCGATACATTTAAGTTAAATAATTGTACTGAATATAACGCCGATGGGTGCGTATGACGGTAAACCCAGTGTAAATTGATGTAAATCTTATGTAAAACAATTTTACTTCCGGTAGATTCAAATAGCTTTGCAGAATGAAAATGATTCGATCAGTCACGGTTTCATTGATGCTGATATTCCTCATGCTACCCTCCGAAAACATTAGCGCACTGAGCGCACTCGATGAGAAGCAAGTCGAATTTTCTATGAGAAAGATCGGTCATGAGCTATTGCTAAGCGCTGCCGACAGTACCTCACGAGTCATGCCCATCATAAAAGACAGCAACCAATACATCATTCAGTTCGAAAATGACTTTGAATTTAATCCCGATATCCTGGTGAATACCGCCAACAATATCATAAAAGCCGACAATCTAGCTGAAGGCTACGTCGTGGAAGTGCTGCAATGTGATAGCGACGAAGTGATATATAGCTACAAAATCGATGATCTAAAGGAAGTGGAAGACATTCCATGCGTTACAAGAAATCAGCCCAACTCATGCTACACCATCAAGTTTACGCTCATACACCATACGGAAGAAGCAAGCGAAACAGAAGAAACTAAGTTTAACCCACTATACCTAATACCTATACTTTGGCTGCTTTTTCTATTGATCTACATTATCAGGAGAAGAAAGAATAAGACCAAAACCGATCCGAATATGATCAGCCTGGGCAAATATCATTTCGACCAACGAAACGCCACACTGATCATGGAAGAACAAAGAATCGAACTCACCAACAAAGAAGCCGACCTGTTGTTATTACTACACGAAACCGTGAATACAACAGTAGAAAGGGAAGTGATACTAAACAAAGTATGGGGCGACGAAGGCGATTACATCGGCAGAACCCTGGACGTCTTCATCTCAAAACTCAGAAAAAAACTAGAAGCCGACCCGGATGTTAAGATCGTGAATGTACGTGGGGTGGGGTATAAGTTGACCATTAATAGTTAAATGTGACAATGAGAAGATGTGACAATGTGAAGATGATGGTGTGGCTTCGCCACGTCGAATAATATTCCTATCTGGAGGAGCTTATTTATGCGACAAAATTATCACACTATCACATTAATAAAGCTTTAACAACAACAGCTCTACCCAACAACTTTATGGAGCCATCAGTTTCGCGATGTAATTTATCCTTAAGATTGTTTTTTAACGCCTTCCTTAAATCGCTGTTTAAAGAGGCTAAGTAACTGGGAGCGGGACCCTGACCACCTAAGAAGGGATTCCAGAAGTCATCAAAATCTTTAAAAGTCGTATCGATATCTAAAAAGGATGTTTTAACTTCATCAAAACCAGCCTCGTGAAAAGTATGAGTTAGATTATCAGCATTACAAATCGGAAAACGTTTTCCCTCGTCAAGATGCTGTGAATGAGGATCAATTTGGAAAGCCGCATCCCAAAAACATCTCAGGAAGTCCATCCTTCCGGAATAGTCCCAGACATAAGCAGCGATAATACCATCCGGCTTTAAAACCCGTTTTATTTCCGATAAAGCGATATTGACATTTGGAAAGAAATTCAGAGCGAGTCCCGATACGATGATATCGAAGTGTTCATTCTCAAAAGGCATATTGTCGACATTAGCAACACTAAAC
>JABDMM010000116.1 GCA_013001465.1 Chitinophagales bacterium
TCCTGGTACTATTTCCGCTACTTCCACCCTTATCTTTAGATATGAAATGCCAAAATGCTGCCACTCCCATTACAATAAAAAAAAGAGCTGTACCATTTTCAAACATGGTTATGAATATACAGAAAGGACATTTCTTTTGATGGTCAACTCTTCCTTCTGAAGTCTTTTCATAGCTGATGATTTTATGATAAGGGGGCTTTCTCCTGCTTTATTAATTAAAAATTAACCATTTTCCATTACCATAAAGGTTTATTGTTACATCCACTAGGTTTTAGTGCAAGCGTGCGTAAAAAGGGGTTAATGCCTTATGAAGGAGGGTGAATTCAATCACAGTTCATTAAATGAAAGATTCAATGAACTCGCCCGTACTACGGATACAGGTTTATTGGCCGTAAAAAGCCCTTATGATCCTGAAGCACACCTAACTCATGAAGAACGACAAACCAAAGAAGACCTCGTCAAAATCGCTCATCACAACCCGGAAGAGGTACTTGCTGGACGCATTGCACCGCTAAATATTGAGACAAAGAAACTATCAACACAGTTACGTAAACAAAAAGACTACCTACATCATCTTTTCCTTCTAATTCATCTTGATCAAATCCGCTCGGTCTTTGCTAAAACCCAGCAGCAAATTTTGGATATGCTTGAAAGATTGCGCGAAATACGCCTCGATCTGCTTAAAGAGATTAACGCGAATAATGAATTTCTTGATAAGGTGGAATTCGCACGTACTGATAAACAATTTGCCCGTGACGATGACGGCGTGTTTATTAACGTAGCCCTCCAGAATATGGTTGAGGCATATATGTCAGAGCATGATATACCTCGACAGGAACTGCCCAATTTTACGCTTGAACAAATGATGGCAATGGTTGAAGAACAATCCGAACAAATCGCGAAGATGAATGTGATCATGAGCAACCAAATCGGCATTATTGATCAAACAGAAATGGATCTAATTCACCTTTCAAACCGGATTGCAGAAAAGCAAGAGCTTCTGGACTCAGATGCTCCGGATGAGATTAAGAAACAGGCCGTAGAGGATTTTTATGATGAGGTAGATCTGCTCACATTGAGACGCAGTATAGAAAAACTGGAAACGACACTTTTGACCAAGGACAAATCAGTTAAGGAATTTTTGGAGTTAGAAAACAAGGAACTCTTCAAAGAAGAGATTAGAGAAGCTATGATTTCGCAAGCTCCAGATCCTATTCTAAAAGGCATTTAATTGCCCCGTTTATGCAGAAGATTGAAAACACCCACAAAGACAGAGGCCTTTTCCTTTAACTCTGTAATATTGAATATGTACTGATTTGAAATCGGATCGACCTGTGTATCTCCTTTAATGAATACGTTTGTAAGAACTCCTTCACCCACAACATCCGGTACAGTAAAATATTTGAGGGGAGCTTCATTCACGCCTTTAAAAATATTGTTCTCAACATAATCGATAACCCTGGTTCTTTTATCCTGATCTACTTCCGATCCAAAACATACAGCCAGTACGATCACCTTATGATGAATCGAGTAAATAAGAGCTTCTGAGTCAGAGCCTTGCTCAACATCCTGCGCCGTTCCTGATCGTACTGTTAAAAGCAGGAAAAACACCATAAAAATCCAATTCATGATCTGACCAATTTGTTCTGGCCGAAAATTCAGTATAGTATGTCAAGGCTACTGGTTTTTTGAGGTGGAGCAGGGTAATGGAAAGGCAAAATCCAACCTATAGATGGCAATTTCAATCCATCCGTGTGTATTTCTTAAATTTTGTACAAAAAACAGTTGCATTTCTGGCCTAGAATACTGAATAATACGCCAGTTAATGAATTCACAACTATTGGATGCACAATGTTTTTTAGACGTGAGTTTTCACTGCTCGACCAACAGGGAAGTCGTAAATATCTTAATCGATTTGAGCGACAGGTTTTCTATCATACCTGCAAAGATTTACCTATTGAGAAACGATTGTTCTGCCTGATGCTTTACTATACCGGTGCAAGAATCAGCGAGATTACAGAGATGAAAGTGAGTCAGATAGATTTTACAGATAAAACGGTGGTAATAAAAACCCTGAAAAAAAGAAAAGATAATGTTTACCGCCAGATGCCTCTACCTGATCATCTTCTGGGTGCGCTTCTTGCATTGATCGATCACCGGCACAAACAAGGCATTGATCTACAGGGACAACTATGGAG
>JABDMM010000125.1 GCA_013001465.1 Chitinophagales bacterium
TCACGATAGATTCGAAAGGAAGAATTCAAAGCTGGAACCGTGGAGCTGCTGATCTCTTCGGATACAGCAGTGAAGAAATCTTAGAACAGCACATTACGACAATAATGCCAAACCGTTATCTGGAAAAATTTTACAGAGAACTGGAAAGTTTTCTTGCGATGGGTATGAACACTATTGTTGGAAAAACGATGGAACTGGATTGCGTCTCAAAAGATCAGACGGTGTTTCCTTCTGAAGTTTCAATTGGAAGTTGGGAGGTGAATGGAAAGTACTACTTCTGTGGTATCATCCGTGATATCAGCAATAGAAGGGAAGTTGAAAAAGCGATGCACAACTACAACCGCCAACTTGAAACACAAAACCGTGAACTGGAACAATTCGCCTACATCGCCTCTCACGATTTGCAAGAGCCCCTTCGCACGGTAACTAATTACACGCAACTACTTCAAAGCAAGTATTCAGATCAGCTTGATGAACTTGGTAATAAAAGTATGCACTACATTTCTGATGCAACAAACAGGATGAGGCAACTCATCAAAGGATTACTGGATTACTCAAGAATAGGACGAAACCGCGAATTGAGAAGATTGAATTGCAACCTGATCCTGGATAATGTTATAGATGACCTCGGTGGCATAGTTAAGGAATCCAAGGCTTGTATCGAGATAAACCAACTTCCGGAAATCAAGGGAAATGAAATGGAGTTGAGATTACTCTTCCAAAACTTGATCACCAATGCTATAAAATTCAGAAAAAAACAAAGTGTACCTCAAATCAAAATTTGGGCTGAAGAAGAAGAAAGTTATCTCAACTTCCATGTAAAGGACAACGGAATTGGAATTGCTCATGAACATGTCGATAAGATCTTTATCATTTTTCAGAGATTAAAGTCCCGGAGAGAATATGAAGGAACAGGGATAGGACTCGCTCATTGCCGAAAGATCGTAGAATCTCATGGCGGTAAGATATGGGTCGAATCTGAACCCGATGAAGGAAGTGTTTTCCACTTTACAATGCCAAATCAATCAAAATGAACAAGAAATTAAACTGCATTTTACTAGTAGATGACAACGAAGCCGACAATTTCTTTCACGAGCTCGTTATCAAAGAATTGGATTGTACCCGAAAAGTGGTATCCAAAGTTGTTGGAATGAGCGGTATTGAATACCTCAAAGATATTAGCTCAGTGGATTACGTAAGGCCCGAACTGATCTTTCTGGACATTAATATGCCGGCAATGAATGCATGGGAATTTATGGATGCTTTCAAAGATATACCGGGCGAACTAACCAAGGGAATTGAAGTTGTTATTCTTACGACGAGTCTCAATCCTGACGATGAACAAAAAGCTCAAAGCTATCCTGAGATCAGCGGGTTTAAAATAAAACCTCTCACAAATGAAATGTTGTGCGAAATTGTTGAAAGGAAAGTCGCAGCCAGTATCCATGGTTAATACTAGTTCAAATCCTATCTAAAAGTTTATCGGTTTAAGAACATTCCATTTGCAGACGTCGACATAAATGGTAAAATTTTACTCAGCTACGCTGCAATAAGCTGATCCTGAGCACTTATCAATCAGTCATTAAAATCTTTCAGCTCACCCGGTGTCGTCTTGGCGATTCGTACCTAATAAATTCATCAAATCTAAATAATGATATAAGTCTTTAGGTTTTATGACAATAATTACCAAAGATCTCATCATCTTATCCGATATTAGTTATACTTAATTAAGAAAAGCTCAATGACCTATGGAAAAACTTGAATTCAAAAAAATGATCCTGGACAAGGCAAAACAATGCCAACAGCAGGTTATAGATAACTTTAAATCGAAGATAGAGGAATTGAAATCAGCTCAAACAAATAAACATGAAGATCAATTCGATAGGGACAAGCCTGCTGTAGATGAAAGTACTAATGAGATCATCGGTAAACTTGCAGAAGAGTTGAACTTCTGCGTAGACGAAATGCAATTTCTTCATACGCTCAAAGTAGATGAAGAATTGATGGAAACAGCAGAGTTGGGTTCATTAGTTAAAACAGACAAAGGAATATTCTTTCCAAGTGTGAGTATTGAAAAATTTGAGGTGAACGGTGAAAAAATGTTCGGCTTGTCTGCTATGGCTCCATTGTTCAAAGAAATGAGAGGGAAAAAGAAAGGGGACACCTTCAGCTATAACAACAATAAGTATACGATCACAGAGATCTTTTAGACCATGATCACTTAGCTAAATCGCATTTGATTTGTCTTATTAGCGGATTCGACCATAATAAACTCAGATATATTTTCCCTATCCAGAACACCGGCGATATGACCGTTTTGGTATACCGGTGCAAATTCAAATCCTTCCGTGGTCATCTTACGATAAACTTCCTTTAACTCTGTTTCTATATCCAATTTAGGAAACTCCTTCAGCATAACATCTCTGACGTGTCCGGATTTTCCGAACTGGTCAAGACCTTTGATAATATTGTTGCGAGTAAGCACTCCTGTTACTATGTTGTCTTCTCCTACTAAAAAAGCTTGTTCCTGGCTATCTAAAAGCAACTGAACAGCGTGGCCAAGAGAACTATCCGGTGTTATCCATGAATATTTCGTGATCAAAACATCTTTGACACGATAATTCCCCAGAGCACTTCTTGTCGCTTCGTAGGCAGCTTCTCCTCCAGCACCAAGAAAGATAAAAAGTCCGATAAACACCAACCAGAAATTATTGAAGAAACCAAAGAAAACAAATGCAATGGCTAAAAACTGACCTATACGGGCTGCGATCATAGTGGCTTTTCCGCGATCCATTCTATAAGCTAACAAAGCCCTGAGCATTCTCCCTCCATCCATTGGAAAAGCAGGGATCAGGTTGAACAATACCAGTGCAATATTGACAACATATAAGTTAAATAGAAAATCACTCCCACTCATTGTGATGCCCACAGCTGCAGCATCACCCTCAGCTAATTCACTTAAAGTATACATTCCTCCAGTGCTTTTAAGATATACATATAGAATAAAAGCGATCACAACATTTACCAAAGGACCCGCAGCCGCGACAAGCAGTTCCTGTCTGGGTTTTTCAGGCATCATCTCAAGGCTCGCCATCCCACCGATCGGTAATAATGTTATATTTTTTGTTTGAATATCGAATCGTCGGGCGGTTAACGAATGTCCAAGCTCATGGAGGACAACACATAAGAACAAGGCAAAAATAAAGAGCACGCCAATCAAACCATCACTCACACTGTTACTTGCCTGGTAATGCATTATAAATATCCAAACTACCAGGATCCAGAATGTCCAGTGTACGAATAATTTGATCCCGGCGATCTTACCGAGATATAATGACCATGTTAATTTCACTTTACGCCTGTTGGGGGTTTAACTAAAAGTAAAAATACAGCATAATTCACTCTCTTTCTCTGAATTAAAAAAACAGCATTAAATCTCAAAAAATTATCGCCATGAGTCTAAATCTCAATTCAGCACTTAAAAAGCACCCCTCTATAACATGCTTCGTAACACTATATTTGTTAATTTTATAATTATGCAGATCAAGAATCTTATTTACTTAAGTCATATTATTATTTTTTTGTTACTTTCTTGTGGAGACATGGATTCCAACAAAGAGAGTATAAAACAAAAGGATAACATTCAACAACAATTTACGCTGTTATCTTCAGCTAAAACTGGTATTGATTTCAACAATGATCTGGTAGAAGACATCTCCAAACAAATGGATGTCCTGTCTTATCAGTATTATTTAAATGGTGGAGGAGTCGCCCTGATTGACATTAATAATGACGGCTTATCGGATGTGTACCTTACTGCAAATACCGGGAGCAATAAACTATATCTGAATAAAGGCAACTTTAAGTTTGAAGATATTACTGAAAGCGCAGGTGTTGGTGATATTCGGTGGTCTACCGGTGCGACAGTTGCTGACGTCAATAATGACGGATGGGATGATCTGTATGTTTGTAATGCAGGTCAATATGGCAATCCGAACGACAGGAAAAACAGACTATATATAAATAAGCGGAACAACACCTTTGTTGACAAGGCTGCTAAATATAAAGTAGATGACAGCAATCGGTCTGACCATGCTTCGTTTTTTGATTATGATAAAGACGGGGACCTCGATCTTTATGTCATGAATCATTCTACTTATTTTCGAACCGCTCAAAATGTTATTGACAGAGACCTTAAAAAACCTGGTAGGCTAGAACTCGCTTCAGGCAAATTATTCCGGAATAATGGAGATCTGACTTTTACAAATGTCACAAAAGAAGCAGGTCTACTGCGCTATGGCTATGGTCTGGGACTTGTAACCAGCGATATAAATGGCGACGGCTGGCCGGATATATATGTAACCAATGATTATACAGTTCCTGATTTTTGCTATATAAACAATGGTGATGGAACTTTCACAAACAAGGTAAAAGAGCTTACTAACCAAATACCTTGGTTTTCCATGGGTTGTGATATCGCAGATTTTAACAACGACGGCTTTCCAGACATAGCAGTTGTCGATATGGCTTCCGAAGATCATGTGAGAGGTAAAACTCTAATGACATCCATGGACCCTGGCCTTTTTAGATTTCTCGTAGACGATTTTGGTTACCAGTATCAATATATGTTTAATTCTTTTCAGTTAAACAACGGCAATAATCACTTCAGCAACATAGCGAACTTGGCAGGAAATGCTAAGACTGACTGGAGCTGGGCGGCTTTTTTCGCTGATTTTGATAACGATGGTCAAAAAGATTATTTCGTTAGTAATGGTTATCTCCGTTATGCTTTTGACAATGATTTTAGGAAAAAGATGCAGGATCTGAGGGATCAAAGTCCCAATAACATAATTCCAATGGATCTAAGAGAACAATTATATAGCGAGATCCCTACTGTTAAACTACCCAATCGTATGTTCCGGAATAACGGAGACCTGTCGTTTACTGATCTATCCGACGAGTGGGGCGTTGCACAACCTTCTTACTCCAATGGAGCGGCTTTTGGAGATCTGGATAACGATGGTGACCTCGACCTCATTGTAAATAATATTCATGAGAATGCATTTGTTTACCGTAACAATGCAGAAAAAGCAGGAGATAACAACTATCTCCGATTAAAGCTGCTTCGGAAAAATAAAAATGACCAGGTGCTCAATACTAAAATTTCCATCTACTACGGTGATGAAGTGCAGTACCAGGAGTTTACTCTTGCGCGTGGGTATCAGGGATCAATGGAAAGTACTGTTCATTTTGGTTTGGGTCCTGTATCAATGATCGACCGATTAGTGATAGAATGGCCGGATGGGAAAGTGAAAATGGTCGAAAATGTTCAGGCTAACCAGCTGCTTAAAATCGACAGATCGACAGGTGTTGCATATGAAATTCCTGAATCCGTATACGACAATATATTCAAAGAGATCACTGCTGACAAATCCGGGTTAGACTTTATTCATAAAGAGAACGCTTTTGATGACCTGTTGGAAGAAGTATTACTACCTCATATGCAATCCAAACTTGGACCCCTAATTGGATCAGGAGATGCAAATGGCGATGGCCTGGATGATATTTACATCGGTGGTGCAAAAGATCAGCCTGGGACTCTTTATTTTCAGACTAATAACAATTCATTTGTCAAGTCAGGGCAAGCAGTATTCGAGAAGGATAGCAAGTATGAAGATATGGGTAGCCTCTTTTTTGATGCAAATGGAAACGGCTTGTTGGATCTTTATGTAGTTAGTGGTGGCGGTAACGAATTTGAAGCTGGTTCGGAAATATTGCAGGACCGTTTATATATAAACCAGGGGAAAGGACAGTATAAATTGTCTGATAACTTGCCAACGATGAATACAAGCGGTTCAAGAGTTAAAGCTGCAGACTATGATAGTGATGGTGATCTCGACCTTTTTATAGGAGGTCGGGTTGTTCCGGGCAAATACCCCAGTCCACCGCGAAGTTATCTTTTGCAGAACAATAACGGGCAGTTTAAAGATGTGACTGCAGAGGTCGCTCCGGATCTTCTCGAGCCGGGTTTGGTGACTGATTTTATCTGGACTGATTTCAATGATGATAATCTCACAGATCTTGTCGTCGTTGGGGAATGGATGCCGGTGAAATTTTTGAAAAATGATGGTAATACTTTTACAGATGTCACATCTGAGTTAGGGCAGGATAAAAACACCGGTTGGTGGTATAGCATAGCAGAAGAAGATCTCGATAATGATGGTGACATGGATTATGTGGTCGGAAACATTGGGATGAATACGAAGTTTAACGCCTCGGATAAAAAGCCCTTATCCGTTTACTATGCAGATTTTGATAACAATGGCACCGGTGATATCGTTCTTGCTAAGGATTATCATGGCAAAACTGTTCCTGTAAGAGGCAGGGAGTGTTCGTCTGAGCAGATGCCTTTCATAAAAGATAAGTTCCCTTCATACAAAAGCTTTGCAGAGGCAAGCTTACCGGAGATCTACGGAGATGTAGAACTGCAGGAAGCACTACACCTTGAAGCCAGGACTTTCTATACAATTGTGCTGATAAACAATGGCACTGAAGGATTCACAGTCAAACACCTTCCTAATCAAGCCCAGGTTTCACCGACAAATGGAATTGTACTCAAAGACTTCAATAATGATGGCTATATCGACATCCTTCTGGCAGGAAATATGTATCAGACAGAACCCGAGACCCCTCGTTATGATGCCGGAGTTGGTTGTTATCTCAAGGGAAATGGCAAAGGTGAGTTCAAAGCAGCATCGGTGCTTGAAAGCGGATTCTTCTCCCCAGGTGATGTCAAAGACATTCGAATGATAAATTTAGGAGCTGATAAAAGGGAAGCTATCATTGTGACCAATAACAGCGGACCGGTTCAACTTTTCGAAGTTAAAGAACCTGTGGTTGTAGCTGAACGCTGAAACCTGAAGTTCATCTTACTACCATTTCATTTACAGTAAAAAAGAACCTGCAACCAGAAACAAGATAGTTGAGATCAGAAAAGCAATCCTTCTGAAGTCCTTTTTTTTCAAATTATCCAACTTTTTTACAGATTCATTTGTGCGAATGGTATCGATCACATCTGCTACACTTTTTTCAACCCTTTCAAATGCGTCATGGTCCTTTATCACATAATCATAAGCTCCCGAATGCAAAAGATCCACCGCAGTCGAAAGGTCCTCCTGGCCTGACATAAATACAATTGGAGTTTTCTTCAATTGAGAAGCTAACTGTCCTCCATTCATAGCTTTCGCATTCCTTCCATCCAGATTATAGTCGAGGATAAGAAGGTCGGGGTCGAAGTTTTTCTCCTTTAACAATTCTTCACCAGAACAGAACCAACTCACTTTATATTCAGCATGCTGATTTAATCGCCAGGCCAACATTGTACCTGCAAATTCATCGTCTTCGACTATTCCAATAGTATACTTTCTCGTTTTCATGCGCTAATTTTTTTAAGTAAATAATTCTTTTTAAATCGAGTTTGCATAGATATGTTTAGATCAGAAAGTCTTCTGTTTATTCTTTTTGCCCTCACAACTGATATTAATTCTGAAAAGAGTATTGCAAGACCAGTAAGTAAAATAAATGCTGTTAGGAGTTTTATTCCTGAATAGGCGAAAATAAAGCCAGTACAGATCAGAATAACATTCGTAGAATATAAAAGGATAGCAGATTTTCTATGATCATAACCTACTTTCACCAACAAATGATGAATGTGGCTCTTATCGGCCGAGAACGGGGACTTTCCCTTAAGTAAGCGTATCAAAAAAACTCTCAGCGTATCGAAAACGGGTAGAATGCATATGCTATATACTATCACCAATGACCTTGCTGATGAGGTTGTATTCACCTGCAGGTATTTAATGGCAAAAACAGCCATCAAAAATCCGATGATAAGTGATCCTGTATCTCCCATAAAGATCTTGGCCGGGTTGAAATTATATCGTAAAAATCCTAGTAAAGAACCCGCCAGGATCAGTGCTAATCCTGAATAAACAAATTCACCATCGATGGCAAAAAGTACAGAGAAAAGCATCGAATTCAAACAAGCGATCCCACCTGCAAGTCCGTCTATACCATCCAGCAAATTCATTGCATTCGTGATCCCTGCAATGATCAACACCGACAAAGCGTACTGAATAACCACCGGTAACTCTCCGATCCCAAATAATCCTCCAAGCGATTCTATGCGTATGCCGCAAATTGCAATTCCTGTTGCAGTTAGCAGTTGAATGAAGAGCTTACGGCTCGCACTGATATCTTTCAGATCATCCCAAACTCCTGTAAGGAAAAGTATAAATAGAGCAGCGATGATGCACTTGATTTCGAGGTTAGCCGGACCGATCCAGATCGCAGTAGAAATTACTGTGCCCATAAAGATCCCAACTCCACCCAAAGTTGGAACAGGACTCTTATGTTCTTTTCTAAAATTGGGTTGATCCATCAAATTCCATTTCCTGGCATTCCTGATAAGTATATTGATAACTAACCATGCGATAGCACATGAGGTTATAGCTGCCAATGGAATTTCTATTCCCATCATTATCATCCTTTCAATTAAATATTGATACATCATGATCACCTCCATTTTAAAGTTCTTCATAAAAAAGTACAGGTCGTTTAAGATGACTTAAACCACGTGT
>JABDMM010000019.1 GCA_013001465.1 Chitinophagales bacterium
GAACACAAGGGATCCATCAGATCAATTATTTCAGAATTTATGATCGATGGGGACAATTAATATATGAAACAGATAACATCTATGAAGGTTGGAACGGAACTATTTCCGGGAAAATGTCGAATTCAGATGTGTTTGTCTACTATGTGAGTGCTACCTGTTCAGGTGGGTTGAGTATTATGAAGACTGGAAATATAACTCTAATCAGGTAGGTAGTTTTGGTTTTGAGGTTGCCCTTTTCGTTAAGTCGGAAAGGGCATTTTTTATTTATACCGGCCAGCTTTTCTTTAAGCCGGCCGGTATAAATAAAGTTTTATATCAATGTTGCAATTACCAGAGCAACGACAGACATTAATTTTAAAAGTATATTCAATGAAGGTCCGGAGGTATCTTTGAATGGATCACCAACTGTATCTCCAACAACAGCAGCTTTATGAGCTTCGGATCCTTTCGTCAGCTTTACTCCACCTACTTCAAAGCCTTCCTCGATCATTTTCTTCGCATTATCCCATGCGCCACCAGAGTTTGATTGAAACAGAGCCATCAAAACACCGGAAATGGTAACACCAGCCAGAAGTCCTCCTAGCATTAACGCATTGGTACCCGGCGCAAGTCCTGGTATATAATTTGGAATAAAACCAAATCCAACAGGAACTAGCACTGCTAAAAGGCCAGGTCGAACCATTTCTCGAATAGAAGATGTGGTCGAGATCTCAACGCATTTTCCGTATTCTGCTTTACCATCTGCTGCTTCAAAAGTAGCTTGATCTTCCGGAGACCATGTATTGAATTCTTTACCATCATTCTTACTCATTACATCTAATGCAGCTCTCAATTCAGGAATAGTTGCAAACTGACGTCTAACTTCCTCGATCATCGACATTGCTGCTCTTCCAACTGCGTCCATAGACATTGCTGAAAATAAAAATGGAAGCATAGCTCCGATGAAGAGTGAAGCCATAACGAATGGATTCGTAACATCGATACTTTGTATGATCGTTTCAGGGTGTGTAATGTTATATGCCGTCATGAAAGCGGCAAAAAGAGCTAATGCAGTTAAGGCAGCAGATCCAATCGCGAATCCTTTACCAATTGCTGCAGTAGTATTTCCAACTGCATCTAATTTGTCTGTTCTTTGTCTAACTTCTTTAGGTAATTCTGACATTTCGGCGATACCACCGGCGTTGTCAGAAATAGGTCCGTAAGCATCTACAGCAAGTTGGATCCCGGTATTAGATAACATACCAACAGCAGCGATCGCGATTCCGTAAAGTCCGGCAAGCATGTAAGCACCTATAATTGCAGCAGCAATAATAATTATTGGGTATGCGGTTGAGCGCATTCCAACGCCTAGCCCTGCGATAATATTTGTAGCAGATCCTGTAACAGATTGTTTCACTATGCTTTTAACAGGTCCTGTTCCGGTTCCTGTATAATACTCAGTGATCTTACCAATTGCAAGTCCGGCTGCAAGACCAAAAATGATGGCGAAAAAGACACCCATACTTGTATATGACTTACCTGCCATCGTCCACGATTCGGGTAGCATCCATTGAATAATAAAGTATGTGGCAACAAGCATGATTGCTGCAGATCCAAACTCTCCAAGGTTTAAAGCTTTATGTGGATCACCGCCTTCTTTTACTTTCACGAAGAACGTACCTATAATAGAAGTTATAATACCAACACCTGCTAAAACAAGTGGAAGTAATATCGCAGATAAACCATTGAAATTATCGAGAAAGTCTGGAGAAGCCATGAATGCTGCTCCAAGAACCATTGTTCCAATTATTGAACCAACATAAGATTCGAACAGATCGGCTCCCATACCAGCGACATCACCTACGTTATCTCCAACATTATCTGCTATTGTAGCTGGATTTAATGGATGATCTTCTGGGATACCGGCTTCAACTTTTCCTACAAGATCGGCTCCAACGTCTGCTGCTTTGGTATAAATTCCTCCCCCAACACGAGCAAATAGTGCAATGGAAGAAGCTCCAAATGAAAAACCTGTCACAATGGAGATCACTTTTGTGATCTCATCCGGTCCGGATCCGATTACGTTGCTGAAAATAGCAAACAAAGTACCAAGGCCAAGAACTCCAAGTCCTACAACCCCCATTCCCATAACAGAACCACCAGCGAATGCGATATTTAAACCTTCTCCAAGGCTAGATCTCGCGGCATTTGTTGTTCTAACATTTGCTTTTGTTGCAACACGCATTCCAATAAATCCGGCAAGTCCCGAACAAAATGCACCAACAATAAATGAAACAGCTACAAGCGGGCTGGAATTTTCATTTGTGAAACCTCCAACTGCAAGCAAGATCGCAACACATACAACAAATATGGCTAAGATCTTATACTCAGCTCTCAAGAACGCCATGGCTCCTTCAGAGATGCTCGTGGCAATTCTGACCATTTTTTCTGTTCCCGGATCTTGTTTAGCTACCCAGTTGGACTTCCAAACTGTGTATAACAAAGCAATAACTCCCATCGCTGGGATCAAGTAGATTAATGTTTCTGAAGACATTTGTTTTGATTTTAATTTAAGCGTTTGTCTTAAATCGACGTATTTGTAAACGCGGGCAAAGATACTGTTTGAATTATTTTTATCCAAATATTGTAACTGACCTATTTCAACATCATTTTTAAGTACCTTCAATACTGAAACTGTGATGATGAAAAGTGTATTTATTATATGGCTAATTAGTTTAAAATTAGCTTGTTATGCGAATGTTAAAAATGATGATTCTCTCCCGTCCGGCAGGCAAATTTTACTTCAACTCCCTTTTTCAGAAGTATTTGCCAGTAAACATAATCCTTCAATATTCCACAATTATTCATACCCGATAATTGATTTTTATCTGAACCAACCTGTATTTCTTTCCAGCCTCTACAATTGTTCAGTTTCATCACAGATACCAATAAGGAAATCTCAATTAGGTGCCGAAGTGTCTTATTATGGGTTTAGCCTATACTCTACTAAAAAGGTTGCTGTGAGTTATGGAAGACAATTGTCAGAAGATCTGATCCTGGCTTCTTCCATAATCCTGAATCATACTTCGATTAAAAAACTGTCATCATTGTTACATTTTAGCGCTCGGATCGCTGCTTATTATAAATTGATGGATAATCTTGATTGGACTTTTGTTATTCAATTTCCTTTTCAAAAGAATATCAACAGAGACCGTTTATTTCCCATTTCTCTGAGTTTCGGTAATCGCTATAAATTTTCTACATCTGTTTCTCTGTGTACCATTATTAGTAAAACTTTACATGAAAAATTGCGAATGGAGCAAGACCTATCCTATGCTCCAAATAATAGTATCGTGCTTCGAATGATGTATTCATTTTTTCCTTTTGTGTCATCTGCAGGCGTGGGTTTTCTATATGGGAAATTTAAAATTGATATAGATGTAAGAAAACATCAACATCTCGGATTCAGCCCCGGGGTATCTCTGGCAATAATTTTAAAGTAATGATCAAACTTGTTTTGATTCTTATCTCGTTCCATTGTTTATTTCAGGTACATGCTCAAATTCTTGATATAGATCCTGAAATTGTAACAGAGGATCATGAAATCGAGCTCGTTGATGTCAGAAATTACCTGATTGACATAAACACTGCGTCAGCCGAAGAGCTCGCTTCGTTAAATTTTCTTGATAATCGTCAAGTATTCGAACTAATTGAACATCGACGATCAGCTGGTAATTTGATTGACCTATTAGAATTGCAAGTCATCCCTTCATTTGACCAACAAACGATCCAAAGTATTTTACCTTTTGTTAAGCTAAAGACCAATTTACTCGACCAACACAAAACCGGTGTAATATTATTCAAAGGGAGTTATAGTTTTGTTTCACGATTTGAGATGCAGTGGCCAAGAGCTTATGCATATGCTGACACCTCTAAACGGAAATATCAAGGCTCACCTGTAAAGCAGCTTTTGCGATTCGATTACTCTTTTAAAAAACACTTTACCTATGGGTTTCAGTTACAAAAAGATGCTGGTGAAAGTAATCCCGCTGATTACTTTTCTGCCTACCTTACTTTTGAATCAGATAAATTCATCGAAAAGCTTATTATAGGTGATTACGATGTGAATGTTGGTCAGGGATTGATCTGCTGGACAGGTTTTGGTATAGGAAAAGGTGTTCCCCCTATGATGATCAAACGTATTTCACCTAATATCAAAAATTACAGATCTTCAGATGAGAATCATTTTTTTCGGGGATTTGCGCTTTCAACAAAAATTAAAGAGTTTCATTCATATGCTTACTACTCACGAAATCAAGTCGATGTTACGATAGCTACCGTTGACAGTTCTGATGGCAAGGTCTTATCATTTTCTTCGATCAGAAACTCCGGTATGCACAGGAATGCTTCGGAGATAAGCGGGAAAAATGCTGTAAGCATGAGATCTGCGGGAATTGGGTTTTCTGTAAAGAGAATAAACTGGCACTTCGGATACAATTTTATGGTATCCGGTTTTGATGCCATCTGGCTATCGAGAGAAAAATTCAGGAACTGGAGTTCCTGGATAGGGAAGCCCATTTCAGCTCACAGTGTTGACTATCACTTTCACTATCATAATATGCACTTCTTTGGGGAATTCGCCTATTCAACTGATATTGCTCTGTTGAATGGTGCAATTATCTCACTTCATGAGAACTATGCTGTTTCTATTCTTCATCGTTACTATTCACCCAAATTCTATGCATACTATTCTTCTGCTTTTTCAGAGAGTGCTTCTGTCGGAAATGAAAATGGGATATATTTTGGTCAGATAATAGAAATTACAGATAGAATTACTTTCAATCTTGGTGTGGATTTCTATGAATTTCCAGACCTGAGCAGTCAAATAGATTTCCCGGCCAAGGGATTCGATCTCTCTATGGGCATTGCTTATGAAAGGAGGCGTAAGTTGGGAATTGGTGTTAAATTTAAAATGGGTCGGTCGGAGATCGATGGACCTTTATCTGACAATAAAGTAAAGAGTAGATCTTTCCAGGATAATATTGCATCAAGTCTGAGTTTGCAATCTTCTTTTAACTCAAGTTTGGAATGGAGAAGCGACATTAGTTTCAAATGGTTTAAAGAAGGAATATGGAACAGCGGAATGTATATCGGCCAAGAAATTATTTATAAGCCATTTGCAATACCGATGGATTTTATTGCGCGATTGGCAATTTTCGATAGTAAGTCCAATTCCAGCAAGATATACTCAAGAGAGCGTGATGTACTGTATGGATATTCGGCGCCATCATATATTGGGAAGGGAATTCGTTTTTATATTTTAACGAAAGTTGATATTGGAAAGAAAATTGATCTCTGGATCCGCTATTCCGTTGTAAGTTACCCGGGATCAGAAATTGTTACTTTGGGAAGTGAGCATGGAGATGCTTCAAATCCGAATGCAATACCATCTAATAAAGTATCAGAAATAAAAGTTCAATTTCGACTGCAGCTATAGCATGCATGGCATGATTTTAGAATGGAACTACTGTATTAAACGATGAATCTACAATGAAAAAAATACTCGTAATATTAACCGGAGTTATATCCTTTCTATACTTGATCAATCCTACTGCGGGGGTTTTTGAGATCATTCCGGATGTTATTCCGGTAGTTGGAAATCTAGACGAAGCAACAGCCACAACATTGCTTTTGGCTTCTCTGAGTTATTTCGGCATCGACCTTACCAATATCTTTAAGAAAAAAAATAAGGAGACAGATAAAAATAAGTCTGTAGAATAAGTAATCTGCTTGTGGTGAGCATCGGAAATTAGCTTATTTTTGCCGGCGATGGAGCAATTTAGGAACTTTTGTATCATAGCCCATATCGATCATGGGAAAAGCACACTTGCAGATAGGTTATTGGAGGCGACTCATACCATTACAGAGAGAGATAGTAAAGCCCAAGTGCTTGATGACATGGATCTTGAGCGCGAGAGAGGGATCACGATCAAAAGCCATGCAATTCAAATGAATTATGAGTTGAATGGGAATCATTATATTTTGAATTTGATCGATACTCCCGGTCATGTCGACTTTTCATATGAGGTTTCGAGATCGATAGCGGCATGCGAAGGTGCTCTCCTGCTTGTTGATGCAACACAAGGGATCCAGGCTCAAACGATCTCAAACTTATATCTCGCAATCGAGAATGACCTGGAGATTATCCCGATCGTGAACAAAGTAGATATGCCCGGTGCAATGATCGAGGAAGTTCAGGATCAAATTATTGATCTTATTGGTTGTGAAAGGGAAAGTATTATCAGCGCGAGTGGGAAAACCGGTATTGGCGTAAATGATATTCTTGAAGCGATCATCGATAGGATTCCTGTACCAAAAGGAAGCCCGAACGATCCTTTACAAGCGCTTATATTTGATTCAGTCTTTAATCAATACCGTGGAGTTATTGCCTATTTCAGAGTTTTCAATGGCTTGATGAGATCTGGAGATAAAATTCAGTTTATGAATACCGGTGAAGAATATGTTGCTGAAGAGGTTGGTATTCTTGGGTTGAAACCCGAAAAGAAAAAGGAGCTATCTGCAGGTAATGTTGGATATGTGATCACCGGTGTTAAGAATTCAAAAGAGATCAAAGTTGGAGATACGATCACATCACTTGCAAAGCCATGCCAAAAGGCAATTCAGGGATTTGAAGACGTAAAACCAATGGTTTTTGCCGGAATTTATCCGATAGATACCGATGACTATGAAGATCTGAGGGATTCATTAGAAAAACTTCAGCTTAATGATGCATCACTAGTTTATGAACCGGAGACTTCTTTAGCATTGGGATTCGGATTTCGGTGTGGCTTCTTAGGTTTGTTACATCTTGAAATAATACAGGAAAGGCTTGAGCGAGAGTTTGACATGTCGGTCATCACTACCGTCCCCCAAGTATCGTATTTTGCATTTACAAAGAAAGGAGAGGAGATCATGATAAACAATCCATCTGACCTTCCTCCGCCGGAGACGCTCGACAGAATTGAAGAGCCTATTATTAAAGCACAAGTAATATCTAAACCTGAGTTCATAGGTAATATTATGAACCTCTGCATTGAGAAACGCGGTATCCTCAAGAACCAGGTATATCTTACAGAGTCCAGGGTAGAACTCACTTTTGAAATGCCGTTGACCGAAATTGTTTTTGACTTTTACGATAAGTTAAAGTCTATTTCAAAGGGATATGCATCCTTTGATTATCACGGAATAGGATATTTGCCGGGTCATCTCGTTAAGTTGGATATAAAACTCAACGGTGAAACGGTGGATGCACTTTCAGCGATGATACATAGAGATAAAGCATACGATTTTGGAAAAAGACTCTGCCAGAAACTCAAAGAATTGATCCCACGGCAACAGTTCATGATCGCTATTCAGGCAGCAATTGGAAGCAAGATCATCTCCAGAGAAACGATAAGCGCTTTACGGAAAGATGTGACATCCAAGTGTTATGGTGGAGATATCACGAGAAAGAGAAAACTATTGGAGAAGCAGAAAAAGGGGAAGAAAAAAATGAGGCAGTTCGGAAAAGTTGAGGTTCCTCAGAAAGCATTTTTAGCAGTCTTAAAATTGAACGAATAATGGTGTCAGAATCAACAACAGTTTTACTTGATGGTAAACAACTTTCAAAAGAAGTAAAAGAAAGTATCGCAAGAGAAGTTGAGCAATGGAAAAGCAGTGGTGGCAAAACCCCGCACCTGGCTGCGATTTTAGTTGGCTCAGACGGTGCAAGTGAAACTTATGTAAATCATAAAGTAAAAGCATGCGAACAGGTTGGATTTAAATCCACTTTGAAGCGCTTTGATTCCTCTATCACCGAAGCAGAACTGTTGAATGAGATCTCAAAACTCAACGAAGATCGGGATATCGATGGTTTCATAGTTCAACTTCCACTGCCCGATCATATTTCATCTGATAAAGTTATCAATGCAATAGATCCTAAAAAAGATGTCGACGGATTTCATCCGGAAAATGTAGGCCGACTTACACTAAACCTACCGGCGTATATTTCAGCTACACCATTTGGTATCATGCAATTACTGAAACGATATGATATTGAAACCAGTGGAAAATACTGTGTAATTCTGGGAAGAAGCAATATCGTTGGCAGACCGATGAGCATACTTATGTCGAGAAATACAAATCCAGGTAACGCGACAGTTACTTTGTGTCATTCGAGAACAACGGACCTAAGAAGTATTACAAAGCAGGCAGATATCCTGATAGTAGCGTTGGGGAAACCTGAATTTGTTACCGCAGATATGGTGAAGGAGAATGCGGTCGTGATCGATGTCGGTATCACAAGAGTTTCTGATGAAAGCGCGAAGAGAGGTTATAGACTGAAAGGAGACGTAAAATTCGATGAAGTGGCCGAAAAGGCTGCTTTTATTACTCCGGTTCCAGGTGGTGTTGGACCGATGACAGTGACTTCTCTTCTTGCAAACACCTTACAAGCTTGTAAAAAAGAAATCTATAAATAATGCTCCGGGTTATTGTTGCAGTTACTGTTATTCTTAGCTTTTCCGCATGTGAAAAACCTACGCAAGATCCATCTCAGAAGATCACTGGATCGGGAATTACATCAAATTATACTATCGATGATTCGAGTTTCGAGTATACCAATTTCTGGAATCAGTATTATAGCTATAATGGGCTAGAATATATTATTCTTTTCAAAAATTCCGGAAAAGTAAACAGAGCAGATTTGCACAAACAAAGTGTCTACGATATACAAGTGCTCGGTCCTGAAAACAATGAAATGTGGAACGCCAACATTTCAGCTCATGAAATAGAAATCGAAAGGGATTTGCTGATAGCTCAATTTTTTGGAGATGATAGTCATGAAGATACCTATGAATATTACAATTTAAGCAATGGAGAAAAGTTGATCGATTTCACGAGTATTCCTATGACGATCAGCATACCTAATTCTACAGATAAGCGTTTTATAGGAGTCCTTTCAAGAAATAGTAATAAAGAAAACCTTGCAAATGATAAGTTAGGAGTGCTCACATTTGCATCGAACAATAGAAAGATCGATCGAATCGATATTCTGGCAGCAAATAAAGAGATAGCAGAGCAAATCACCAGATATACACCGGATATGAGTTTTGTTCTGGAAGATTCTTCAAATAGAATAATTGATGGAGGACGTGGATTGATATTGTGGAATGCGGATAAGGATTACACAACGGATATGATTGGAGGCTTTAAAATAAAATTGTATTTTTTTACTGAAGAGAATGAGGTGCATGAAATACTTATTCCTGTAAAAAATGACGAAATCCAATTTACTGGCATAGTATATGATAAAGAGTATTTTAAATTGAAGAGAAAGTGAAACAACAGAAGACAGCTAATAAAGTGGGCATTGAAGTATTGCCTGTTATGGAAAAATTCTACTCTATTCAGGGAGAAGGTTTTCATCAGGGGAAAGCTGCTTATTTTATAAGAACAGCCGGCTGTGATGTTGGCTGCAGCTGGTGTGATGTGAAAGAGTCCTGGGAAGTGGAAAAGGAGCAATTTATCAAGATCGATGAGATCATAGAAGAATTGAGATCGCTTCCATGTTCATTTTCAGTGATTACGGGTGGTGAGCCTTTAATTTATAATATGGATGTATTGACGGATAGAATCCATGATCTTGGAGTGAAAACTCATTTAGAAACATCCGGGACGTACCCACTTTCCGGAAAATGGGATTGGATCTGTTTTTCACCGAAGAGATTTAAAAAACCTCTGGATATTTATTATGAATTTGCAAGCGAACTCAAAGTAGTAATTAGTCGACCAAATGACCTCCGGTGGGCACAAAAACATGCAGAACAAGTAAACGAAAATTGTGTCCTCTTCCTTCAACCGGAATGGAGTGTCTCAGATCAGATCCTACCCGATATTATAGATTTTGTCAAAGAAAACCCTGAATGGAATATCTCTTTACAACTTCATAAATATCTCGATGTCCGATAAAACAATAGTCAAATTTCTTTTATTTATTCTGCTCGTAGGTGTACAGGTTTTCGCTGCTGCTCAAAGCAAGGACCTGAAGTTGTCATCATCGAAAAAGGCAAATAAATATTTCGATGATGCAAGGATCGCATATAGAAATGGAGACATGCAGTCTGCAGCTGACCACCTGAGTGCAGCTGTGGAAGAAGATCCTCGTTTTAAAGAAGCATATCGAATGCTGGGGGTCATTTATTTCGAAAGAATGAATGAACCTGAGAAAAGTATTGAAAGCTTTGAACGACTTTTAGAACTCGATAAAAACTACGATAACCAGATCTATCTATCGCTTGGAGAAGCTCATTTCTATCAAGGTAACTACACAAAAGCGAAATCTGTACTGAAGGATTTTTTAAGCCGTGATGCTACGGAAGCTCAACATCAATGGGCCGCTCTGCTTATCAAAAACAGCGATTTTGCAATAAATGCACGTGAGAATCCTGTACCTTTTAATATAAAAAAGTTAGGTCCGGGTGTGAATACATCTGAAATGGAATATTTTCCTGCTCTAACAGCTGATCAAGAAATATTATATTTCACAAGACAAAAAGGATACGGCAAATATGCTCAAGAGGATATTTACTACTCAAATTTTATTGATTCGAACTGGAGTAACTCGAGGCTTGTCGATGAACCTGTAACTACAGACTATGGTAACGAAGGGGCACACACGATCTCACCGGATGGGAAATTCTTGATTTTCACTTCATGCGACAAACGAGATAGCCATGGAGGCTGTGATCTATATATAACGAAGAAGGTAGGTGATGACTGGGGAATACCGAAAAACCTGGGTCCTTCAATCAATTCAGGTGCATGGGAATCTCAGCCTACGATCTCGAGCGATTCGAGAGCGCTCTATTTTGTGAGTAACAGGAAAGGTGGATTTGGTAGATCTGATATATATGTTTCTTACCTCGGCGAAAAAGGATTTGGCAAAGCGACAAATCTGGGTTCTGTGATCAATACTTTTGCAGATGAAAGCAGACCTTTCATACATCCTGATAATCAAACACTTTATTTTGCTTCCAATGGTCATCCGGGACTGGGAAGGGCAGATATATTTTACTCCCGGGCAGATGGACTTTTGTGGGGTGAGCCTGTGAATATCGGCTATCCGATTAATACTGTGGGTGAAGAGCCGGGAATTTTTGTAAGCACATTTAACAATATTGCATATTACTCCTCAGACATAGAGGAGGAAGGGAATCTGGATATTTATAGTTTCGTCCTCCCGGAAGAAGCAAGACCTGCACCGGTTACTTATTTCAAAGGAAAGACTTTCGATGCAGTGAGTAAAAAGCCACTTCAGGCTTCAGTGCAGATCGTCGATGCATCCAACGGCAAAACAGTAAATGAAACGTTTACAGATCCAGTCAATGGTAGTTTTATGCTCTGCCTTATAGAAGGAAAAGATTACTTATGTAATGTAAGTAAGGAAGGTTATCTCTTCTTTTCAGAAAACTTTCTGCTAGGTCAGCACGATATTTCAGAGCCATATATCATGGATATACCCATGAAAAAGATAGGTATTGGTCGAACAATTGTTCTCAAGAATATATTCTTTGATTCCGGGGAATACGAGCTCAAGGAAGCTTCTCTCTTCGAATTGGATAAGCTAAAAAGATTGCTGGAAGAGAATCCATTGATGAAAATCGAGATCCGTGGTCACACAGATAATGTTGGTAGCGAAACAGATAACCTCACGTTATCAGAAAATCGTGCGGCTGCGGTGTATAAGTTTTTAGTGGACAATGGAATTGGCCAGGCGCAAGTGAGCTACAAAGGTTTTGGAGAAAATGAACCTATCGCTGATAATGAAACGGATGAAGGTAGAGCAAAGAATAGACGCACAGAGTTTACCATTATGGAGATGTAAAACATTTTCTCTCTTTTTTATAAACGTCTGTGTATAATCAATCCTAAAGTTTTTCTGCCGATAACTTTATCTTTACAGAGTTATTCATCCAACCATTTAATTTTCTTTTCTCATGCCAGATTTTGTCCATTTACACTGTCATACTCAGTTTTCTCTCCTCGACGGAGCTGCTCACATCCCTTCGATGATCAAAAAAGCAAAGGATGATGGTCAGAAAGCAGTTGCGATAACAGATCATGGAAACATGTTTGGAGTTTTTAAGTTCGTTGCTGAAGCGAACAAGGCAGGTATCAAGCCAATTATTGGCTGCGAGTTTTACGTTGTTGAGGATAGATTTAAAAAGCAGTTTACACGAACAGATAGAGACGTAAGATTCCATCAATTGCTTCTGGCAAAAAACGAAATTGGGTATAAGAACATATCAAAACTCTGCTCTCTAGGTTACATTGATGGTTTGTATAGCAAATGGCCCAGAGTAGATATCGAACTTATCAAACAATATAAAGAGGGATTAATTGCAACTACATGTTGTCTTGGTGCTCAGGTCCCACAAGCAATTATCCATAAAGGTGAAGCAGAAGCCGAGAAGATTTTTCTCCAGTGGCTCGATATTTTCGGAGATGACTTTTATATCGAATTACAAAGACACCACATCGAAGATATAGACGGTACAGGTATGAGTCAGGAAGACGTAAATCAGGTACTCATAAAATGGTCGAAAAAGCATAATGTTAAATTGATCGCGACTAATGACAGCCATTATATCGATAAGGAAGACGCCAACGCACACGATATCCTACTTTGCATAAATACCGGAGATTCACAAGCCAAAGAGGAAAGATTCAAATTTCCTAACGATGAGTTTTTCTTTAAAACAAAAGACCAGATGAGTAAGCTCTTCGCAGATATCCCATCAGCGATCGAGACTACTCAAGAGATCGCCGACAAGATCGATACACCACAATTGAAAAGGGATGTTTTACTGCCAAACTTCGGTCTTCCCTCCGAATTTAAAACGGAGGATGATTATCTGAAACATCTGGCATACGAAGGAGCTAAACGAAAATATGGAGAGCTGAATGAGACGGTAATCGAGCGACTGGACCTGGAGCTCAAGATTATAAAGGATATGGGATTTGCAGGGTATTTCCTGATCGTTCAAGACTTTATCGATGCTGCTAAGAAGATGTCTGTAAGTGTTGGTCCGGGTCGAGGTTCTGCTGCGGGTTCAGCGGTAGCATATTGTATAGGTATAACCAATATAGACCCGATCAAATATCAGTTGCTGTTTGAAAGATTCCTGAATCCTGAGCGCGTAAGCATGCCTGATATCGACATCGATTTCGATGATGAGGGAAGGCAGAAAGTGATCGATTATGTAGTAGATAAATACGGAAAGAATCAGGTAGCTCAGATCATTACGTTCGGTACGATGGCAGCTAGAAGTTCTATTCGGGATGTCGCTCGTGTGCTAGACCTGCCAATACCTGAGGCTGATAAGTTGGCCAAAAAGGTACCTACAAGACCAGGAGTCACATTGGAACAAGCATTCGAAGAAGATAATGAGCTGCTCGATGTAAAGAAAAAAAAGAATTTGCAGGGGGATACTTTGAGACTTGCTGAAAAGTTGGAAGGCTCGGTTAGACATAGTGGGATCCACGCCGCCGGGATAATTATTGCTCCTGATGATCTTACTACCTATATCCCAGTTTGTGTATCAAAAGACTCAGATCTCTGTGTGACACAATGGGATGGAAAGTATATCGAGGATGCTGGTATGTTGAAAATGGATTTTCTCGGACTTAAAACCCTATCCATCATCAGAGATGCTTGTCGAAATATAGAAAAGAGACATGGAGTTAATATAGATCCTGAGGAAATTCCATTGAATGACGAAGCTACACTCGAATTGTTTCAAGCTGGAAATACCGTTGGAATATTTCAGTTTGAATCTGCCGGAATGCAGAAGTATCTCAAAGAATTGAAACCTACTTCTATCGAAGATCTCATTGCGATGAATGCCTTATACCGACCTGGTCCTATGGAGTACATCCCGGAGTTTGTCGAAAGGAAGCACGGAAGAAAAAAAGTGACCTATCCACATGAATCTCTTGAGGAAATACTCGAGCCAACTTATGGGATCATGGTCTATCAGGAGCAGATCATGAAAACTGCCCAGATCATTGCAGGTTTCTCTCTCGGTGCTGCGGATATTCTAAGAAGAGCGATGGGTAAGAAGAAAATGTCGGTAATGGAAGAGCAGAAAGTGCTTTTCGTTGAAGGGGCAGCAAAAAATAATATCGACGAGAAGAAAGCAGCAGAGATATTTGATATCATGAAAGAGTTTGCGAAGTATGGTTTCAATAGATCACACTCTGCAGCATATTCACTGCTGGCTTTTCAAACAGCCTATCTGAAAGCAAACTATCCTGCGGAATATATGGCGGCAGTGTTAACGCACAATATGAATGATATTAAGACGATCAATTTCTTTCTTGGAGAGTGTAAAAAGCTTAGTGTCAAAGCACTTGGACCAGACATCAATGAGAGTGTTAAAAATTTCACCGTCAACGAGAAAGGGGAGATCAGATTTGCATTGTCTGCGGTTAAAGGAGTTGGTGAAGCTGCCGTTGAGAGTATTATCGAAGAGCGGGAAGAAAATGGACCATTCGTCAGTATTTTCGATCTGATGCGAAGAGTTAACCTTCGGGCGGTCAATAAGAAGAGTATCGAAAGTCTAACTTATGCCGGCGCTTTTGATTGTTTTGAAAATACTCACCGTGCTCAGTTTTTTGTCAAAAGCAATGATGAACAAACTTTTCTTGAAAAATTGGTCAAGTTTGGAGCGACATATCAAAAACAAAAAGACAATTCACAGCACTCCCTTTTCGGCGAGTCTATAGATGTGATGATTGCAGATCCTGAACTTCCAAAGTGCGAAGAATGGACATTGATAAAAAAACTCAAACATGAGAAAGAAGTTACAGGAATATATTTAAGCGGACATCCATTAGATGATTATAAAGTTGAGATCGATTCCTTTACCACTTGTCCGGTTGAATCTATTGAAAATCATAAAAACAAAGAATTGAGGCTTGCCGGAATAATTTCTGACTCACAAACAAGAATAAGTAGAAAGGGAAATCGATTCGCAAGGTTTACAATGGAAGATTTCAATTCTTCCTATGATATGGCGGTCTTTGGTGAAGATTTTCTCAAGTTAAGGCATATCATTGAAGAAGAAGGAAGCCCTGTTTTTGTAACCGGAAAATACCAGAAAAGAAAATATGGAGATACGGATGACTATGAATTCAGGATCTCCAATATTGAATTGCTGAATACCATCAAAGAGAAGAGGACGAAAGAGATCTTACTTACCATTTCGTCAAGCGGGATCAACAAGAAATCAGTAAATGATATAACCGAAGTATTAAATAGCCATCAAGGGAAAATTCCTCTTCGGTTTAAAGTTAGGGATGAGATCTTGAACTATGATGTTGATTTTATTTGCAGAAAGTGTCATACTGATCTTAGTAGCGAATTATTCCAGGAACTTGATGGAATAAAGGGATTGGAGTATAGACTGAAATAAGGAACTATAAATCTCTATATTTGTTCTAGAAAGTGATCACCCGAAGGGGTTGGCAAGAAAAAGAAAATTAATAATCAATTTAAAAGTAGATTTTATGGCATTAACATTCACAGACCAAAATTTTCAAGAAACTGTATTGGATTCTGAAAAAGTGGCAATCATAGATTTCTGGGCCGAATGGTGTGGACCGTGCAGAGCTTTGACTCCAATTATAGAGCAACTCTCTACAGAATATGATGGGAAAGCGGTTATTGGAAAAGTAAACGTAGACAACAACCCCGAAATTTCAATGAAATATGGAATTAGAAATATTCCTACAATTCTATTTATAAAAAATGGTGAAGTAGTGGATAAAGCTGTTGGAGTTGTACCAAAAGCTATGCTTGAGCAAACTTTGCAAAAGCATATGTAAGATAAGATAACACTTAAAGAGCCTTCTCGTTATAATGGGAAGGCTTTTTTATTATCTCAATTTCTGAATTTGAATCTGCAACAACTCACATTAGAAGATTTTCATCAACTAGATGATCTTGAATTTTTAGCCAAACAGGCCGTAGAAGGCTTTATTATTGGTATGCATAAAAGTCCGTTTCATGGATTTTCTGTAGAATTCGCTGAGCATAGACTTTACAATCCCGGAGAATCCAGCAGAAATATTGACTGGAAGGTTTATGCGAGAACCAATAAGCTCTTTACCAAAAAGTACGAGGAAGAAACCAACCTGAGATGTCAGATCGTGATCGATGCATCTTCTTCCATGTTCTATCCAAGGGATGCCAAAGTAAACAAGATCAATTTCTCAATCGTCGCTGCAG
>JABDMM010000031.1 GCA_013001465.1 Chitinophagales bacterium
GAATAGATCCATATTTCTGAAGATTCAGCTGATCAACCCACATTCCTCTCCTTTCCAGAGAAGATTCATCACCCAATACGATCGTATTGGACTCAGGATTAATTTCCTTAACATAAACGGGTTCTCCCGTTACGACTCCAAGACCTTTTCTCTGACCTATAGTATAGAATGGAAACCCATCATGGTCACCCATTACATTACCGTCAACATCTACAAATTTTCCACCCTTGAGTTTGTCCAGATCATGGACATTTCTTCTTAAAAAACCACGATAGTCATTATCGGGAACAAAACAGATCTCATAGCTCTCGCTTTTCTTTGCCAGCTCTTCGAAACCGAGAGAACTTGCGATCTCTCTAACCTCGGCTTTTGTATGTCCACCGATAGGGAAGATCGTGCGCTCAAGACACATTTGAGAAACACCCCAAAGCGCATAGGTTTGATCTTTATTCTTATCGACAGATTCAGTAACGAAATAGCGAGAATTCTCCTTTGCTAGTTGGGCATAATGACCTGTGGCGATGAAGTCACAACCGAGTGCATCAGCTCTTTTGAGTAATGCTTCCCATTTGATATGCGTGTTGCAGAGCACACAAGGATTTGGCGTACGGCCGGCCATATATTCGGAAACGAAATTATCGATGACAAAATCACCAAATTCCTCGCGGATATCTATGATGAAATGAGGGAAGCCTAATTCAACACTGGCATGTCTGGCATCATTGATGGAGTCGAGACTACAGCAACCTGTTTCTTTAGAACTACCACCGGAGCTGGCATAGTCCCAGGTTTTCATAGTAATACCGACTACATCATAGCCTTGTTGATGTAGCAATATCGCTGAAATCGTGCTGTCAATACCCCCGCTCATGGCGACGAGTACCTTTCCGTGCTTGCTCATAAGTAATGCAAAATTAAAGGAAAGTAACCAACTGTAGGTAGTTTAAGTTCAGCACAAAAAAAAGGTGATCAAAATTGATCACCCTATATACTGTATGAAGAAAATAGATTTATTACGATCTGATTTCTTCCTGGATATCATGCTTAGAATATGTTGGACAAGTTTGTCGGTTGCAAGAAGATAACACAAACATACAAACTCCGATCACCAACAAAACCCCAAATATCTTCCTTAAATGCTTATTAATTTTCATACTTTTAGCTTTAAATAAATACAACTCGTCACGTAAAATTACGTAAAGTTAACCAAAAAAGTTTCAAACCCTTCCATGCGGATACACTTCATAGCCATCGGTGGCTCAATCATGCATCAACTAGCAATTACACTGAAAGAGAAAGGGTTTTCAATTAGCGGTTCTGACGATAAAATATACGATCCCGCTTACAGCAACCTTAAGAATAACGGAATACTACCTGAAGAAATTGGATTTTTTCCTGAAAAAATTTCAGAAGATATTGACGCAGTTATTCTTGGGATGCACGCTAAAGTCGATAATCCTGAACTTGCTAAAGCAAGGGATCTCGGAGTTAATATATACTCATTCCCAGAATACATATACCAACAATCAAAAGACAAAAAAAGGGTAGTTATAGCCGGCAGCCATGGAAAGACAACTATAACATCAATGATCATGCATGTTCTAAGATACTGGAAGTGCGATTTTGACTTTCTTGTAGGTGCATCGATCAAAGGATTTAAAACGAGCGTGAAACTAACCGATTCAGCTCCGGTAATCATTTTAGAGGGTGACGAATATTTATCATCACCAATAGACAGAGTACCTAAATTTCTTTATTACAAACCGCAATTGGCTTTGATAAGTGGAATTGCATGGGATCACATCAATGTCTTTCCGACATATTCCGATTATTATACCCAGTTTATTCAATTTGTGTCAACGATCATGGATAACGGTACATTGGTTTATAATACTGAAGATCCTGCAGTACGAAAACTGGCACTGCTAATTAATCCAGGAGTCAATAAGTTTCCCTATCATACTCCGGGTTACATTGTTGAAGAGAACAAAACCTATCTCAATAAAGGCGACAAGAAAATCCCATTGAAAATTTTTGGTGGGCATAACTTAAACAATCTGCAAGGCGCCAGAATTATATGTAATGAATTGGGAATTAGTGATGATGACTTCTATATAGCGATCCAGACCTTTGAAGGAGCAGCAAAAAGACTTGAATTGATAAATAAAGGAAACAGCACTTCAGTCTACAAAGATTTTGCACATGCTCCATCCAAAGTAAAAGCCTCGATATCAGCAGTAAAAGCGCAATACAGTGGTCGGGAATTAGTAGCGATGCTGGAACTCCATACATTTAGTAGTCTCAATGAAAACTTTATAGGAGAATATAAAGGCAGCATGATCGATGCTGATCTGCCAATAGTCTATTTTGATGAAGCAGGTTTTAAAGCAAAAGGAATTGATGTTTTTACCGAAGAACAGGTGCGCGAAGCATTTAAAAATGATTCCATACGTGTATTTACATCACAGAGTAAATTGGAGAGTTATCTTAGAGAAATTGACTGGAAAGGAAAGAATCTATTGATGATGAGTTCGGGTAATTATGCTGGTTTAAACCTGAAAGAAATCGCTGATTTTATTATTTACAAACAAGTTAAGAATAAGGTGAAATCCCAAACTTGAAATTCTTTATTTTTAGCGCTCGGAATTTCACTTATTTTAGAAATACCCTATGCATTTAAATTTAAAAAAACCGATCTGTACCTTCGATATCGAAACCACCGGAATTGATATTGTTAACGACAGGATCGTTGAGATCGCAGCTGTAAAAGTGTTTCCTGATCAACGTAAAGAAGAAATTTCTTATCGTTTAAATCCAACGATACCGATCTCAAAAGAGTCGACAGAGATCCATGGGATCACAAATGAGGATGTGAAAGACGAAAAACAATTCAAAGATATCGCCAAAGAGCTATATGAGTTTATGATCGATTGTGATCTTTGTGGTTTTAATCTAAGGCGTTTGGATATTCCGATCCTGGTCGAGGAGTTTTTAAGGGTCGATCTTATATTTAATCTTGACGACCGGAAGATCATCGATGTTCAGAGAATTTTTCACATGATGGAACGCCGCGATCTCACTGCAGCATATAAATTTTACTGTGATAAAGAACTCGATGCACATAAAAGCTCAGAAGATGCGAATGCTACTTATGAAATTCTTGAATCGCAGATCGACAGATACGATGAAATTGAAAATGATGTCAATTTTTTAGATAATCTCACCAAAGACAAAGATTTTATAGATACAGGCAGGAGACTAGTAAATATTGACGGAAAACCTGCGTTTAACTTTGGAAAATATCGCGGAAAATACGTAGAAGATGTCTTTGAAAAAGATCCTTCATATTATGGATGGATCATGAATAATCAGTTTCCCCTTCATACCAAACATAAGTTGAAGGAAATTAAATTGAGTTTAAAACATAGCAATTGAAAGAAAGAGTAGTCATAATTCCAACATACAACGAAAAGGAGAATGTTGAAAAGATGGTAAGGAAAGTATTCTCGCTTCCCCTGCCCTTTCATTTATTGATCATAGATGACGGATCTCCTGATGGTACGGCACAAATCGTGAAGCAACTCCAGGCTGAATTTCCCTCCAAACTGCATATCATAGAACGTAGCGGTAAACTCGGTCTTGGCACTGCTTATATCACCGGATTTAAATGGTGTATCAATGAAGGATATGAGTATATTTTTGAAATGGACTGTGATTTCTCACACAACCCGGATGACTTGATCAGACTTTATGATGCATGTGCAAATGGCGCTGATGTGTCTATTGGATCGAGATATGTTAAAGGAGGCAAAGTCTCAAACTGGCCGATGGATAGAATATTCATATCGAAGTTCGCATCATTCTATGTTCAAATGATCACGTGGATCGGAATTCGCGATGCAACAGCCGGGTTTGTATGCTATAAAAGAAAAGTACTTGAAACCATCGACCTCGATAAGATCAAGTTTATCGGCTATGCCTTCCAGATCGAAATGAAATTCGCATCAAAAAAGTTAGGCTTCAAGATCAAAGAGGTACCTGTGACCTTTACCGACAGGATAGAAGGCACCTCTAAAATGAGCAAAGGCATTATTAAAGAAGCCGTCTTTGGAGTCATTAGTATGCAGTGGAACAGCTTCTTCAATTCCTACAGAAGATAACAGTTATTGAAGATTGAGTTTTGAATTGTTGAATTACTCAGTCATCCCGATTCCCGTATCATTTTAATTATACTTATTAACCAAATGCTGTAACTACTGTTTTCCAATAGCGTATGAAATTAAAAAGTCATAATGATGAGGAAATTGGTGTTGATGATAGTTGGATGGCTTCCACTGTTTTGTATTGGACAAAATGCTGAAGCTTTTTATGATGTTGGGAATGGTTTGTTTCAGAACCAGAAATACCACAAAGCCGGAAATTACTACACTCAGGCTTTAGCAATAAAAGAAAAACCACGTTATTACTACGCCAGAGCTATGGTGCTTTTAAAAATGAACCGTGAGGAAGAAGCTTTAGCTGATCTGAACTCATGCCTGCTTTTAAAAGAAGTGGGAGAAGCATACTACCATAGAGCAGGGATCTTACTCAATAGAGGAATGAACTCAGCAGCGTTAGCAGATTATAGCAAAGCTAAAGAAATGCTTCCTCACTTCGTAGAAACTAATTATTTCCTGGGATATCTCTACTATTTGGAGCAAGAATATGAGCTAGCGCTTAAATACTTCAACGAATATGATGTGAAGAAAGACAAAGACCATAAGTATTACTACTATAAAGGACTTGCCGAAAGCAAACTTCATATGAAAGATACTGCAATGAAGAACATCAAGAAAGCAGCGAAAATGAAGGTAAAATACATGGAAAATATACAGTGATACACTGAATTACCAGACAGGAAAGCCTCCGTTTTAACGGGGGCTTTTTTTATGCGCTCCGTTAACAAGTAATTCTTGAACAAAAAAAAACAGATACCAAAGTATCTGTTTTCTTGCTGTTGGGGTAGGATTCGAACCTACAAGAGGTGGTTAGTCCCGTTATGACTAATAACCGGATGGATTTGTCCCAAACTCCTCACCCTCGAGACAAGAGGGCATGGCTGCCTGTTTCATCACCCAACAGTGTTTTTTACTCCATGATGTATTTCCATCATCTCGTTATACAAATCTACATGTTTATACGGATAAACTGAAATAAATGTAACATAATAACCTAATTATTAGTTTTCATTTAGTAATTTAGCATATCATTGAATTAAATTCATTTTAGACTATGTAAGAGCATGGAAAATTATCGATTAGACAAGACCGACAAAGCCATTTTGAACATTCTGATGCACGATTCACGCGAATCTTATGCGTCGATCGCTAAAAAACTCTTCGTTTCCAGCGGTACTGTGCATGTTCGCGTTAAAAAAATGGAAAAGAATGGTATAATAAAGGGTTCTCAGGTTCTTGTGGATCACAATAACCTGCATTACGATATCACCGCATTTCTGGGGATCTACCTGACAAGCAGTGATCTTTACGACGGTGTCATCGCAGAAATGAAAAAGATCCCCGAAGTCGTTGGTGCCCATTATACTACCGGCAACTATGGTATTTTCGCCAAGATCGTTTGTAAAGACACCGATGATCTGAGAAGAGTTCTTCATGATCATCTTCAAAAGATCGAGGGTATCCAGCGGTCTGAAACTTTCATCTCACTGGAGGAAGCTATCAATCGTCCAATTTTACTCGAAGAATAATCGTCCATGAAAATCAAAGGCCAACTCATAGATATTCATCAAAGAGAAATTCGTTCTGTCGAAATCTCAATAGAGAATGGAAGAATTAAGGACATCAAATCTCAATCTCACGATGAGCAACGTTTCATTCTTCCACCATTTATAGATGCTCATGTTCATATCGAAAGTTCGATGCTCGTTCCAACAGAGTTTGCAAGGATAGCTGTTATTCATGGTACCGTAGCGACCGTATCAGACCCACATGAGATCGCTAATGTTTGTGGTATGGATGGAGTCAGGTTCATGATCGAAAACGGTAAGTTATCTCCATTCAAATTTTATTTCGGTGCTTCACCATGCGTCCCTGCTACAACATTCGAAACCTCAGGAGCAACCTTATCACCTGCCGATATCGATCATCTTCTTTCGATGGATGAGGTTCATTATTTGGCAGAGGTCATGAATTATCCCGGTGTATTGTCAGCCGACCCCGATATGATGGAGAAAATAAACATCGCAAAATCGAAAGGCAAGGTTATCGACGGTCATGCGCCTGCGTTGACCGGTCAAAATGCGGTCAAATATATTGAAAATGGTATCAGCACCGATCATGAGTGCTTTACCTTCGATGAAGGGCTATTCAAACTTCAGAACGGGATGAAAGTCATCATCCGTGAAGGTAGCGCCGCGAAGAACTTCGAAGCTCTTATACCACTCATCAAACAATTTCCGGGATCGATCATGTTTTGCTCTGATGATAAGCATCCTGATGATCTGATTCGGGGTCACATCAATCAACTGGTAAGCCGAAGCATCAAAGCTGGATTCGATCTCTACGACACCCTCCGAGCCGCATCGATCAATATTGCTGAGCATTATAGTTTAGATGTAGGTATGTTAAGAGTTGGAGATCCTGCTGATCTCATTACAACAGACTCTCTGGAAACTTTCGACAATGTCAGCACTTATATAAACGGCGAATGTGTTGCGGAAAAAGGTAAATCTTTTTTAACCTCACCTTCTGTTTCAGCAATCAATAATTTTCAGATCGAAAATAATTTTACTGCTGAAGATTTCCCGTTTCCTAAAGCTGGAGAAAACGATGTGATCGTAGCCCACGATGGTGAACTGATAACGACCGGTATCACATTCGACCTTGAAAACCAAGCGCAGGCTCTTGAGAATGATGTCCTCCAGCTTACGGTAGTCAACCGCTACCACTCCGCTCCTCCTGCTATTGCACTTATAAAGAACTTCGGATTAAAAACCGGGGCTATCGCTTCAAGCGTTGCTCATGATAGTCACAATATTATATGCGTCGGTACTAGCCAGGAAAGTATTGCTGCAGCGGTTAATCTGATCGTCAAAAACAAAGGTGGTATATCTGTGGTAAGCGCTTCCCGGGAAGCAGCTTTGCCTTTGCCGGTTGCGGGATTAATGTCTTTGGATAAAGGAGAGGTTGTAGCTGATAAATACAGCAAACTTGATCAGATGGCGAAAGCTCTGGGTTCTACCTTATCTGCTCCTTTTATGACCCTTTCCTTCATGGCTCTTCTTGTGATTCCCGATTTGAAGCTTAGCGACAAAGGACTGTTCTTGAATGGAAAATTGAGGAAGTGAATTTTTACCGCAGAGGACTCAGAGTTCTACGCAGAGTGCACAGAGAATTAACCCCTGAATATGAAAATTCAATCTTCAAAATTCAACCCTCAACAATTGAATTCTTAGTATCCTGGGTTTTGTTGCAAATTTGTATTCGCAACCACATCTGCCTGTGGCAATGGAAAGAGTTTAAAATGAGACGGCAAAGCTGAACCTTGTGGTGTCATTGCATCTCCTCCTTTAAAAGTCCACACATAACTTCCACTGGTGAATAAACCAAATCGAATTAGATCTGTTCTTCGGTGTGCTTCCCAGAACAATTCTTTTGCTCTTTCATCGATAATAAAGGGAAGATCGATCATGCTTACATTCTGAGAGCTGTTGCCAAAAGATCTTACTCTAAGCAAATTGATATAGTTTATTGCAGTTGCCATATCGCCTCCAGCGCCACCGCGAAGAACTGCTTCAGCATACATAAGGTAAAAATCGGCAAGTCTGAACAAAGGAAAGTCTGTATCCACAAACTCTACATCAACTCCGGGAACTCCGGTTGATGAAATATTCTTAAACTTTTCAATGGCATAACCCTGACTAAATGTCCCGCGCTCTGTAATATCTTTTTGCTGACCATCCTTATAAAACAGGTATCTCCCATCTGTGGTGTCTTCATATATATCTACAAATTCCGGAGTTGCTCTGTACCCGGCCCATCCGGTATTGATCCCATAATCAGCCGGAACCATTGTTCCACCTACAGGCGCATGTGTAAGAAAGGTAGTCCCTCCGTATGTCTGTGTATTGTCGCCCTCAAAAGTGACAGGAAATATTATCTCGTTTGACAAATGATTATCTGTCAAAAACAAATGCGTGTATTCAGGTTCAAGCGTATAACCGGCATCAATTATCTTGTTGCAGTAGGTGAGACATTCTGTGTACTTCGGAGTATTGATATAAACCTCGGCATTCAGATACAGTTTAGCGAGCACTGACCATACAGCAGCCTGATCTGCTCTTGCGTATTCATGCATTCTTGCCGGGATAAGGTCATCTTCAATTTCAAGCAATTCCGATTCAACATAATCAAAAAGATCTGCTCTGTTTATCTGTGGTGGGAAATTGGATCCTGGCTTATCTGCTTCAGTCACAAATGGTACGTTGCCGAATAAATCGATCGCATGATAGTAAGCCAAGGCACGAATAAAGCGAGCTTCGTTTCTGTACAGTCTGATAATTTCTTTTTCAGTTTGTGAAAAACCACGATCGTCCATTTTACTTTCTGAGGATTCACGAATGAACTCATTACATAGCACAACCTGGAAAAATATTCTCGAATACATCCCATTGAACCAGGGGTTGAGAGAGTTAAAGTTGTTAAATGTCAAATCGGCTATACCAGGATCATTCCAGGCACATACAGCTTCATCGGTTGTAAGGACATTCAGGTTCCACAAGATTCGAATATACTGGGAGAATCCTTCGTCAATTCCGCTGATATCACCACTTCCAGCAGGTCCTGAGTTACCAGTTGTGGCAAGTCCTGCATAGATCTTAGCGAGTACATTTATGTAATTCTCCGGATCTTCATACACTGTGGTAGTGTTCACACCAAATGGCGGTTCCAGATCGAGATCGTTAAAGCATGAAGTAATGCTCAATGATGTTCCTATTAAAATTATAATTAGTATCCGTTTCATTGTTTCGGGATTATATTTTTTTAAAAGTCAAGATTCAGTTGTACAATAAATGTTCTCGGACGTGGGAAAATCCTCTTGTCGATTCCATCGGGTACTTCAGGATCAAGCCCTGAATAGCCGCTTATCACTAAAACATTGTTCATTATAGCTGATATCCTCAAATTCATTAAGTCATTAGCAACTCTACCAAAGTTATACCCGACATAGAGGTTATCTAATCTCACATAAGAAGCGTTCTCGAGATATATATCAGAGAAGTACTGAGGATCGATAAATTCCGTTTCATAAAAGTTTGTCGTCGCATTATATAAGGTGTTAACACCACCAACAGTATTATAGTTAGCCCGGTCAGAATTTATATTGTTGTAAACATAATTTCCGAAGTCACCGCGCATCGATAAACCGGCATTCCATTTCTTATGAGTAAAAGCGACAAATAGACCAGCATAAAAATCGGGATCGGGATTTTCGATCTGTCGGAAATCATTAGCATTTACAACCGAGTCTCCGTTTATGTCAGCATAAGCTCCTTCAATAGGATTACCATCTTCATCGTACAACTGCTCATACAGGTAGAATGAATTGATCGGAAAACCTACAGATTGTATCTGTATATTGTTTCCTACTCCACCGTTGATACCACCAACCAAAATTCCCGGATCGTCTGGATCCTGGATCTTTGTGAGTCTTGTGATCTTGTTTTTATTAGCTGTTCCGTTAAAACCAATCTCCAAAGTTGTGTTATCCTTATCGATGACCATAACGCCAATATTAAATTCGATCCCCTTGTTTTCCAAGGTTCCAACATTCGTTAGGATTCGGTTCGTAAAGTTAGAACCTGCAGGTACCGGAATGTCACCGATCAGGTCTTCAGTCTTTTTATAATATATATCAACTGCACCGTTGACTCTGTTATTCCATATTCCGAAATCAACACCTGCATTATAAGAACTGGTTTCTTCCCATTTAATATTACCATCAAAACCATCTGGTCTCATAACGGTGTAAAATGTGTCACCAAACTGATATTGCGCCGTTAAATCCCCTTCGGAGTAATTGGCTATGTATGGATAGTCATTATTAATATCCTGCTGACCAACAACACCCCAACCGAGACGAAACTTAAGATAAGAAAGACCTGCAGAGCCTTTAAGCCAAGGCTCTTGGCTTACATTCCAAGCAAATGCCACAGAAGGGAAAAGCCCCCACCTTGTATCCGGACTAAAGCGCGATGAACCATCATTCCTTAATGTAACCGTTAAGAGATATTTTTCTTTATACCCAAGATTTGCTCTTCCGAAAAATGACATAAGCGCATTGGCAGCTTGAGTAGGATTCACTCCTGCCGGTTTTGTTGTATCTCCAAGAGCATTCAGCTCTGGAAAAGCAGGTTTAAAAGATTCCCATTCCTGAAATGAGTAACCACCTGTCAGATCGATCTTACTGTTTATCGCATTTAACTCTTTTCGGTAATTCAGATAAAACTCGATCAACCTGTTATCTTTCTCGTGCTCAAATTTTGTCGCCAATCCATCGTTTGTAAAGTTTGATGCTGCAGTCTCCGGTATAAGAATACTACCCTTGCTTCTCGCTATGTCTGTACCAAGATTCAGATTTGCTCTCAATTCTGGTAAGAAATGAAAACGATAATCCAGTTCGATATTCCCAATAAAACGATTTACGCTACTCTCATCATCCTTCTGTTCTATCAATCCTAATGGATTCCTTGCGGCGAGTGGATTCGGATTACTTCCTGTTGTCCATTCGAAATATCCACCAAAGCTTTCGTCTCCTGAAAATACAGGTTGTGTAGGATCAAAATTCGTAGCTGCTCCAATTGCGTCCTGGTTTGCAAAGAAGTTCTGAGTATTGAAGTACTTTGCGTTTACATTTACCTTTAAATGATCCTTAAAAAACGAAGGAGACAGATTGACCGAACCCCCTACCCTGTCAAGAGTTGCGCGCTTTAGAATTCCATTCTCATGAAAGTACTCAAGTGAAACACGATATGGAAGACCTTTAATTCCTCCTGTAATTGTGAGGTCATTGTCTGTTGTAAAACCTAATTGATAAATTTCTTTTTGCCAGTCGGTATTTTCAGTTCCTAATCTGCTCGCTTCAGTTGCTGTTCCATAAGCATTCACTAAATCTCGGAATTGATCACCGTCCATAACATCGATATAATTCGTGATCATGGATACGCCATTGCTGGTGCTAAAGCCTACACGAACCTTCTTTTCATCTATCGCTTTGCCCTTCTTTGTGGTGATAATGATGACACCATTCGCAGCACGTGATCCATATATAGCTGCTGCAGAAGCATCTTTTAAAACGGAAATATTATCGATATCATCCGGATTGACAAGACTGAGGGCATTTCCAGCTCCATCAATACCATCATTATCCAGAGGAACACCATCAATTACAATTAAAGGATCATTGCTTGCGTTGAGCGATGTACCACCTCTAATTCTGATCTTGCTTCCTGCTCCAGGCATTCCACTATTTGATGTGATCTTTACTCCCGGAATTTTACCTACAACCAATTGTTCCGGAGTGGTGACATTTCCTGTTTGGAATCTATCTGAAGAAATAGAGGTCACAGATCCCGTCAGATCTTTAACCTCAGTGCTTCCATATCCTACAACTATAGCCTCATTAAGCATCAGGATATCTTCAGCCATAGTAATATTCTTTGTTATTGTCTGTCCTTCGGCAAAGGTTATGCTCTCTTTTACTGTACTGAAACCTAAATAGGAAAACACAACGAGTTGATTTCCAGCTTTGATCCCTCCGATCTTATAATTGCCATCAATATCCGTAATTCCACCGATCGTCGTTCCTTCAAGATAAATAGAAGCACCGATAAGACCTTCCCCGCTTTCATCCGTGATCTTTCCGCTAATAGTCGCAGTCTGACCAAAAGCCACCACCGGGATGCAAAAAATGATCAGAAAAATGACCTTCTTCAAAACAGCGATATTATCAATCATATGTATAAGTTTAGTATTAAGGTAAATGCGTCGAGGTCGGAGTAAATGGGACTTCAAAGCACTGCAAATTTTACAAAAATTATCGAAAAAAATGCAAAAAGTTTACAGTTTGGAAGATATGCTATTTTCTCTAATAGACGAAAATGTTATACTGAGAGTAGCTTTCAGTAATAAAAAATGACATAGTAACTTCAGAAAATTCCCGGGATCAGGACTTTGCGTGATTTGGGATAATCGGGGAAGCTTTCCTGATACCAGCGATGTGTTGAAATTGATCGAGGGATCAAATTGGCCGCTGAGATTAGAAAGATAAAGACTCCACCAGGTGACATTGTGAGAATCATAAACCCTGACCATGCGATCAATTCACTTAAATATTGAGCTGAACTAACATAATTGAATAAACCTCCATAAGGAATGAAATACCTTCTCTTATCAGAAATGTTATCCAATCTTAGTTTCCGCAAGATAGAATCAGATCTGACGATATTATAAAAACCGAAAAGGTAAATAGTCAACCCGATTATAAATGGTGCTGAAAGAAGATAATCGTTTGTAATAAAACTGGCATATTCTGTGATCCATAATGCATTTAAATAACCATGAAGGCTTGTCACGATCATACCGATAAGTACAACTGAAAAGTGAAAAGATCTCTTTCCACTGTGATCGATCATTCGCAAGGGGAATAGTATTCCTCGATAACCGTAATGCATGATCCAAACGGTAAGTAAAAATAGGGATACAGCTTCATATGCATCTGAACCCCGCAAGTAAAAGTATATGAAGCTTATCAACGCTGGTAGTTCCATCAGAAACCATCCTGTTTTTGATCTGAACTTAAAACCCTTCATCGCAGAACTAAACCGACCATAAGGAGTTTTCATAACTAAGGCCCCGAAAACAGTAAAAACGATCAAGCCAAAAGCGATGTAAGTCAATAGCTGATAAGAAGAGGGAGAAGAAGTAAAAGAGTGCCAGGCATATTGCATGGAGCGAATATAGGAATAGAGAAAATATCTTTTAATTATAGGGAATGAAACTTTTTATACTTCCGTATCAATTTTCTATATTTGCTGACCTAAATTTCAGCGAGAATAGCTCAGTTGGTAGAGCACAACCTTGCCAAGGTTGGGGTCGCGGGTTCGAGTCCCGTTTCTCGCTCATTTTCAATTTTTCAAATTTCAATTTTCAATTTATCAAGTTGACGGTTGATATTTTACGTTTTGAGTTTGTTGTGTGAGGAAATATGATTTGAAGGATCGTACTAAATATTTTGCGATTCGGGTTTTGAAAGAAGTTGGTGCTATTAGAAAAACATACGAATCTGTTATTGTTGTTAAACAAATGATTCGTTCTGTCACATCTGTAGCCTCAAACTATCGTGCCGCTTGCAATGCAAGATCAGACAAAGAGTTCTTTGCTAAATTATGTATTGTTGTTGAAGAAGCTGATGAGTCACTATTCTGGCTAGAAATCATAGAGGCGATGGGATGGCTTCCAAATCAAGTAATAGATGAGTTAATGAATGAAAGTCATCAATTAGTTAAAATTTTCAATTCATCAAAATACACAATCAAACAAAAACTCAATAAAGAATAATGAGGTGAGAATTCATAAACTTGAAAAATTGAAATTTGATAACTTGAAAAATTGAAACGTATCCGCCCGGGTGGTGGAATTGGTAGACACGCAGGACTTAAAATCCTGTGGGCAGTAATGTCCGTGTGGGTTCAAGTCCCACCCCGGGTACTTTTTTCAAGTTTGAGTTTTTGAAGGTTGAATTTTTGAATCCTTACCAACAAGCTAGCCCTCAATCCCACAATCCCACAATCCCAAAATCCCTCAATTCACAAAAGCCTCAATTCACAAAAGCCTCAATCCATAATCCCAACCACTCTTAATCTCTTAATCTCTTAATCACAATTCTCTAAACCTCTACATCCTCAATCCCTCAATCCCTCAATCCCTCAATCCCACAATCCCACAATCCCTCAATCCCTCAATAAAATAAAAAAAGGCGAGTTCCCCCGCCTTTCAATACTCTACTTAAAAACATCAACCCTGTAAAAAATCTGGAGATCTATACTCCTATTTAGTTGTTCTTTGATGTGATCGCTTCGTTTAACCATGCTGTGAACATCCAATGTCTCTTTTCCAAGTTCTTGATATATGTATTGATCATATCCTCCGTTCCTACATCACCGATCTCTATCGCTGCATCAGCTACATCTACCATCATCGATAAGAGCGTCTCGAAATCATGTAAAGTTTCTTTTACCATCATCTCACCTGATAGATCCGTACCAACTTCCTTGATCTCTGAGGCCTCAAGATATTCTTTTAATGTACTTACAGGAGTCTGTCCAAACACACGCACTCTCTCGGCTAATTCGTCAATATTCAACTTAGCCATATCATATAGCTCTTCAAAGATCTCATGGAGTTCGAAGAAGTCATTTCCCTTGACATTCCAGTGGAAATTTCGCATTTTCTGATAATGCACATGATAATTAGATATGAGCGTATTCAGGCTGGATATAATACTTAGTGTTTCCATACCTGTGTACCCAAGATTTTTATAGATACGCTTACCGGATGGCTGCACTTCTAACTTTTTTATTTTTTTCTCTTTTGCTTTTTTTACTGACATATTCATATTTGTTTGTTTATATATTAAATGCTTTTACACCCTATATTGTTCAATATATACCAAAATATTTTATAACTGACTACCAATGGTTTACAGAGCACTATTGGTGCATTAACTATGAATCAAAGCTTCAAGTGGAAAAGTAGTTACTGTAGATCGTAACTCTACCTATCGCTCTTAAGAGGCTATTATTGTTAAGATCCATAAGAGTTTACCGATCCAAAGATCATTTCTTTGGTCAATGAAATTAGAAAAATAGAAAGCCAGATAACCCTCTCAACAATCAAATATCTCAAGGTGCTCCGTACAGTTCTTAAGAAGCATTTTGAAATTTTCTCCGTCATAACTTAGCTTGTAAAGAGTAAGATTTGCATGATCAAACTGGTCCATTTGTGACAAGTCCTTTCCCAGCATGGTACACAACATAATTCTCATCGTTCTTCCATGTGTGCATATCAAAGCTTTAGAAAAGTCTTCCGACTTCAACTCATCAATAAATGGTACCAATCGTTCTTGTACATCAAGCGGAGACTCGCCTCCTTCAGTTCTATGATTAAGATCTCCCTCTATCCAGGAATTCACGATCTTAAAGTAATCCAACTTCATATCCGGCGAGCTGCGCAAACCTTCATAAATCCCCCAACTGATCTCATCGATATGTGGGCGTTCTTCATACCTGATACCTCCCTCTATTATCTGCTTAACGGTTTGTTTCGTTCGAATCAGTGTAGATGTATACAGTATATCAAAATTGATACTGCCATATTTTTCGTAAAACGCTCCGGCTTGTTTACGTCCGGTTTCATTTAGTGGCGCATCTACACCTCTACCCTGTACGATACCTTTAAGATTGTAATCGGTCTGACCGTGACGGATTATATATAGTTCTTTAGCATGACTCATTGCTTCAAAGTTAACGAATCATAGCTTTCGACAAAAAATTATAGCTTGATGAATGATCGTGAAGAGTATCTGCTATTACTGCTCAGAGAAAGTATTTGGATATGGTAGAAACCGGATGGAAGTTCGCTTGCATCGAATTGAAATTGTCGTGAATTCTGAAATTCATTGTTCAGAATAAGTCTACCCATTTCATCATAAACTGAAATAAGGACATGCTCAGCTTTGAGAATTTCAATGTTGACCTGTGTTGAGACTGGATTGGGATAGATCGAAAATTGTTCATATTCAATATCATCAACTCCAACCAAATAAACTCCTGTTGAAGCGTTCTTATTACAACCTTCGACATCGAAAACTGTCAAGCTGTAATTGCCTGCTGTAAGATTATTATTGATCGGACCGCTTGAACTGTTCGACCATTGATATGTGATCGGAGGTGTTGCACCGGTAACCATTGCTTCGATTTTTCCATCATTTGCATCAACAGCAGAAACCGGACTAACATCGAACTCGATAGAGATAGGTTTAGTAGTTCCTAACTGTGTCGAATTTACATTGGAGCAACCATTGCCATCGACAATAGTAACTGAGTATTCTCCAGCCTCAACATTATTCAGGTTTTGGCTTCCTGAACCGTTTGACCATTGAAAACTAAAAGGAGGCTGACCTGCAGAAACGGTGAGCTGGATCTTACCATCCGCTTTACCGCTGCATGTTGAAGTAAAAGTCGTTAAGACAGAACCAGGAGGCGGAGTAGTATTTATGTTAGTGACATCAAAATCTTCACATCCATTCGCATCTGTAACACTGCATAGATAGAGACCAGCAACCAATCCACCTATCGAGTTACTAGTATCGCCATTTGGCCAATTGTACATATACGGAGGAGTTCCACCGATCGCCTCAACTGCTGCTTTTCCACCAAATCCTCCACAAGCAGATTGCAACGGAAATACATCGACAATAAGCTTATCGGGCTCGTTCACTACAATATCCATCGCTGTTTTGCAATTATTGTTATCGGTGATGATCAAGGAGTAATTTCCGGCTTTTAAGTTTGAAATGGAATTGGACTGCGAACTATTGCTCCACAGATAATTATACGGTGGGTTTCCTCCGGTTACATTTGTGCTCACAGCTCCATCGCTCTTACCAAAACAGGAAACTGAAACTGTGCTTAAACTAACTGTAGGTCCGTTTACATCATTTAACAGTACATTTTTCTCTAAAACACATCCATTGACGTCACTTACTGTAATTCCATAAACACCGGCAGTAAGATTAGAAAGAATAGTACTGCTGCTTCCGGTCGACCAATTGTAACTATATGGTGGAGTCCCCGCAAGTGCAGTCACGCTGAGAGCTCCATTTGAGGAGTTGCAAAGTGGTTGTGTTGCAGTAGTATTGAGTTGAATAATAAAGATATCATTTTGAACCTCCACGGAGTCAATTCCTTTCAATCCAAATTTATCGGTGACAGTAACGACATAAGTTCCGGCTGACAGGTTTTCGATAGTATCGCTTTGCTCACCGTTACTCCAGAAATAGGTAAAGGGAGAAGTTCCTCCATTTGGAGAAACCCAGGCTCTCCCCTTTTGATTATCACAGATCTCATTGTCAGCATCGAATGAAAGGGAGAATTGTGCAAGCACAACCCCGGGAATACTCAACATGATCAATATCATGATCGAATACACCATGGTGCAACATTCGTTTAATAAAGGCTTTTTCATTTGCTGTTCAATGGCTGTTTCTAATACTTATTAAAAATAATAAAATATATTAATATATCATTAAAAAGCTTTAACAAAATATCAATTAATAGTATTTAAATGAGTAAAGGACTTTGCCTGCTTGCTTTTCTAAATTTACGATCTGTTTTCGTAATTATTATAGTATCGTGCTCAAAAATTGCATTATTATGAACTATACATGTTCAGTTCTCAACGCCTCAATGTCTCAATGTCTCAATTTCAAATGGTTACATTTTGTGTTTCGCATATCCTCTCCACTTCTCCACCACCCCGGCAAAATCCTCCGGCAATTCAGATTCGAAAAACATCTCTTTCTTGCTTTCCGGATGAGTAAAACCGATGGTCTTCGCATGCAACGCTTGTCTCCGCATTATCTTAAAGCAGTTGTCCACGAATTGCTTGTACTTCGTAAAAACCGTCCCTTTAACAATTTTATCTCCTCCGTATGTTGAATCATTAAACACAGGATGTCCTAGATGCTTCATGTGCACTCTGATCTGATGTGTTCTGCCTGTTTCTAACTTACATTCTACCATTGTAGTATATCCAAATCGTTCTATCACTCTATAATTCGTAACAGCATGTTTCCCTTGATCTCCTTCTTCAAATACATACATCTGCTTACGATGCCTTGGATCTCTTCCAATGTTACCTTCTATTCTACCTTCATTTTCGATCACATCTCCCCAAACCAATGCATAATATTTCCTTTGAATGCTCCTCTCATAAAACTGCTTTGCCAGATGTGTCATCGCATATTCTGTCTTGGCAATAACAATAAGTCCTGATGTATCTTTATCAAGTCTGTGAACAATCCCGGGTCGGTCTGATTGTGCTTTAACTGGTAGGTTTTTAAAATGATAGATGAGTCCGTTTACGAGAGTACCGCTCCAGTTCGATATACCGGGATGAACCACTAATCCTGCCGGTTTATTCACGATGAGCATGGCGTCATCTTCGTAGGGGATTTCCAGTGGAATGTCTTCTCCTTCGAGTTTATACTCACCTCGTCTACTTGGGATGATCAGCTTCACGTGATCTCCCGGTCTAACTTTATAGTTAGATTTAACGGCTTTCGTTCCTACGAATAGAGATCCTGCTTTAGCAGCGTTTTGTATTCGGTTTCTGGAAATACCGTCTCCTAGTCGGTTGATCAGGAACTTGTCGATGCGCAGCGGCTCCTGACCCGGATCAACTTTGATCTCGATCTCTTTGAACAGATCATCATCTTCTTCTTTCGAATGCTCGTCCTGTTGCTCTTCTTCAACCATCTCGTCTTACCACTCCATTTCTGCCAGTGAACTCTTTAATTTATCGATGACTTTTACTTCAACTGCATCCATCTCGCTGTTCGAAGCCAGGTAAACGGATAACCAATCACCAACATTGATCAGGAAGAGCGCTTTTTCTATAAAGGAAGAACCTTTGGAAAATACTTCAAAAACAGAGCTTGTATATTGATGCATCAGTTTCATATTAAGATCCATCCTTTGTTTATTTCTATTGAAGTCATCAGAATTTCTCAGAAATATGACAGCCAGATCTTGATTTTCATTTCTCCAACCGACAAGCTCATTATGATTCATTTCAGGAACAACATGATGCCAGCTGAGCATTTTAGAATTCTCATTGATCTGTTGCCTCCACCGGATCGCAATAGCTTCCATCCTGTCTTCAATATATAGTACCGGGATCTTTCCATTCAAGTGGTTTGCCAAGTTACCTGCTTCAGTGTGTATAAAGCTTTTCTCTTGCTCGAGAAGATGTATGCCATCGAGTAGCTGTTGCTCAAAATCTCCATTGATCAGGTTCAATGCTTTTAATATATAGAGTTGCTGCACAAATGAATATCCTAAACAAGCCCTTGGAGGCTTACCACCAGGTATCTGTATGAAGTCTTTCTGATGTGTATGTGCCTGCTCGATCACCTTTCCTCCTGAACTTACACAAACCATTTTTGCATTCTTTTTCAAGACTTCTTTCAATACATTAAGTGTCTCTTCGGTATTTCCTGAGTATGACGAAATGATCACAAGACTGTGTTCGTCGATAAACTCAGGACATGTATACCCTTTGTTGACTATAAAAGGGACCTTGAGCTGGTCTGCACAGATAGCAGCAACAAGGCTGCCTCCGATCCCACTTCCTCCTAAACCGGATACCACAACATTCCTGATCTCTTTATCGTGCTGCTTAATATTCGCTTTCTTTCCAATTTCCATTGCCTCCTTTAATTGTTCTGGGAAAGAGGCTATCAGTTGGTTCATATCCATAATATTGTTATTTTGTATTTGATATCGTGATCAATTCCTTAATTCTTCACTTTCAGCAAAACTAATGCAAGAGACATGAATTATACACGCTTAGCGGCTGCTTTTTTATCTTTTTTATTCATCCCTTATTTACTTTTTGGACAAAGTAACCTTAATACTGATGCTCAATACGTGGAGCAATCTCCTGTACTCATTCAGTCTGCGACCGCTAAAGGTATCAACACACCACCAAATAAAAAGCTGAGAACGATGGCGGAATGGGAGGAAATTGATGCTTTGCTGATCACTTGGGCAACTCAATTCAATATTTTAAGTCAGATCCTCAACTATGCTCAAGAGGAATGTAAAGTTATCGTCGTTTGTGCAGATTCAAACCAGGTTAAAAATTATCTTTCCGGACAAGGGATAACACCATATAACGTAAGCTTCATTGAAGGTCCGTTTAACTCGATATGGTCGCGTGATTATGCGCAATGGTCGGCTTACACAGATGATGTCGACTCTTTGGTTTTAATAGACTGGATCTATAACAGGAACAGACCACAGGATGATCTTATTCCTGATCTCATCGGCGACTACATGAACGTACCAGTTTACAGTATGACACAAGCACCTTTTGATCTCGTACACACCGGCGGCAATTTCATGGTCGATGGCATGGGTACAGGTTTCTCTTCTAAACTGGTGCTCGATGAAAACGACGGAGGCACATTTAATATCACCGATAAAACATCAGATCAAATAGATACACTGATGAAGCAGTTTATGGGCATCGAACGTTTTATCAAAATGGAAAACCTGCCTTATGACGAGATCCATCATATCGATATGCATATGAAGTTACTTGATGAGGAAACAATCCTCGTGGGTGAGTACCCTGATGGTGTCGCAGACGGTCCGCAGATCGAAGCCAATATCGCATATATCGCAAACAACTTCACCTCCGCCTTCGGTACTCCTTATCGTTTTGTAAGGATACAAATGCCACCGGAAAACGGACAGTATCCCGATAATTTTGGAGATTACCGCACTTATACCAATGCTGTATTCGTAAACAATACAATTCTAATCCCTACGTATGAACAGCAGTTCGATGATCCTGCACTGGACATCTGGCGGGAAGCTATGCCGGGTTATAAAATACGTGGGATCAATTCTAATTCCATCATTCCGTTTAGTGGTGCCATTCACTGTATCACAAAAGCGGTTGGCACGAAAGATCCGCTGTTGATCGTGCATCAACCTATCAGAGATATTCAACCCGCCGGTATCACTTTCGATATCGATGCGGTGGTTAAGCACCGATCAGGTATTCTTAATGCTACTCTTTACTACACTAACGATACCAATAGTTTCTATACTCCTGCTTCGATGTCATTAAGTGATCCGACTAACGATATTTGGTCTGCAAGCATTCCATCTCAAAATGGTGGCGAAGAGGTTTATTATTATATTTCAGCAACATCGGTTAGTGGTAAAAATCAAAACAGGCCTATGCCCGCTCCTAATGCATATTGGGATTTTAAGGTCGGCGCAACCACTGCTCTCAACGACATAACAAACAGCGATTTCGAAATAGGGAATGTTTATCCTAATCCGGCAAGTCGTATCACGGTCGTTCCAGTGAATCTTAAGTTCTCCGGCATGGTCTCTGTAGACATTTACGACGTACTCGGACGAAAAGTCCATCCCGTTTTCGATGGGCATAAAACGGCAGGCAAGCAGGAATTCATCTTCGATGCTGAACCGCTGGCTTCCGGCAATTACTATATCAAAGTTTCAAACTCCAACAACGCAGCATACACTATCATGAATGTGAAGTAAACCCGTCGTTAAAATGAAAATACTATATGGCGGGTCACTTGAAATTGGGCGAAAGAGGAGAAAAATTAGCTGTTGAATTCCTTAAAAAGCAAGATTATGCAATTCTGGAGACACGGTACCGATACTCCAGGTACGAGATCGATATCATTTGCAGATCGGTCAAAGGTCATCTCGTTTTTGTCGAAGTAAAGACAAGAACCAATCTTTCCCACGGAAAACCAATGGATTTTGTAAGCAAAAGAAAAGAGAACTACATCTCTCAAGCTGCGCAATACTATATTGAAAAAACAGGATGGGATGATGCGATTCGCTTCGATATTATCTCGATAGAGATCTCCGGAGAGCATCATAAATTAGATCACATCAAAGATGCCTTCTTTCCAACGAGTTGGTAGAGGTTACTTGTGCATCATAAAAGCCTTGATAAAATCGTGAATGTCACCATCCATTACAGCTTGCACATTCCCTGTTTCATGTCCGGTTCTCGTATCCTTAACCAGCTTATAAGGATGCATCACATAATTTCGGATCTGCGATCCCCACTCTATCTTCATTTTGGAATCTTCGACTTTCTGTTTTTCAGCATTCTGCTTCTGAAGCTCCTGCTCGTACAATCTTGATTTCAGCATTTTGATGGCAGTATCCCGATTCATCGTTTGAGAACGTGACTCCTGACATTCAACAACGATCCCCGATGGCAAATGCCTCACACGAACTGCTGTTTCGACCTTGTTCACATGCTGACCACCAGCACCGCTCGAACGAAAAGTGTCCCATTCAAGATCTGAAGGATTCACATCCACCTCGATCGAATCATCAATTTCAGGATATACAAAAACCGAAGCAAAAGAAGTATGACGTTTAGCATTGGAATCGAACGGAGAAATTCGGACTAATCTATGAACACCATTTTCACTCTTGAGGTATCCATAAGCGAGCTCTCCTTCGAATTCTAAAGCGACAGATTTGATTCCGGCAACATCACCATCTGTCCTATCGAGTTCCTTAACCTTGAAACCATTTTTCTCACCATACATGATATACATCCTCATGAGCATCGAAGCCCAATCACAGCTCTCCGTACCACCGGCACCTGAATTGATGGTAAGGATAGCATTGAGCTGATCTTCCGGTTGGTCTAAAGATGAGAGCAATTCGACCTCCTCCAGTCTGTTCAGTGTCTTTTGATAAAGGGATTCCACCTCCTCGTCAGACGCCTCTCCCTCTGCAAGGAAGTCGAGCAGAACATTTAAGTCTTCGTAATAGGTGTTTAATTCTTCGTAAATACCGACCCATTTTTTGTTGGATTTGATCTTGCGCATGAGCGCTTCGGCCTTTTTGGGGTCGTTCCAGAAATCGGGTTGAGTAGAAGCGCGTTCGTCTTCTCTTATATCATCTTGTCGTCTTTCGACGTCAAAGATACCTCCTTAAAGCATCGACCCGGCTTTTGACGTTCTGTAGTTGTTCTTTGTTCATCAGGATACTGAATTTGAATTCTGAAGCGAATAAACACAATTATTATTTAAGATGATAGAACTTCCCTTAATATCTGAAGTAATTGCAATTGTATTTTATAATTTCACGCCAAATTAAAGAGCTTCATGCGCATTCTTTATCTGTTCGCTTTACTAATGCTTCCTCTGATCAGCCAGGCCAACTGTGACCCTGAACTGATGGAAGTGAACAGTCCCAGGAATTCAAAATATATCATCGAAGCAACGCTCGATAACGAAAACAAGATGCTCCAGGCAGATCAATTCTTGCAATGGGTGAACCACTCATCGGATACCGTCTTCAGCATACATTTTTCTATGTATACCAATGCCTTCAGAAATTCACAAAGTACATTCATGCTTTCGACCGAAGGTAATTTATTCGGCAATAGTCTTAAAGACAGGCCGGAAGAAGATTGGGGCTGGCTGGATGTGAGCTCTGCAAAGCGAAATGGGATCGAACTGATCGATAAGGCTTCATATATTCATCCCGACGATGACAATGAGGAAGATAAAACCGTATTGGAGATCGTACTTGACACACCGCTAAATCCCGGTGACACATTGCAGTTAGAGATGAAATGGGAACAGAAGATCCCAAAGCTATTCTCCCGTCTCGGTTATCAGCGTCAGGAGTTTTATAATATGGTGCATTGGTTCCCTAAAATGGGCGTCTGGGAAAAAGATCGTGAAGGAAAATGGGGATGGAATTGTCACCAGGCGCATCGTCGCACGGAATTTTATGGAGACTTCGCCATCTATGACGTGAGCATCACACTTCCTGATCACCTGATATTTGGTGCTTCAGGATGTAAGGTAAACGAAACCGACCTTGGTGATGGAAGAAAGACGATCCGACATATTGGTAAGGACATCATCAGTTTTGCATGGTGTGCGTACCCATACTTTCATGTAGTCGAAGACCAATGGGAACATGTATATATCAGATTATTGATCCCACCGGAACATTGTCATCATAGACACAGGATCATTGCTACAGTTAAACACAGTTTGAAGTATTTGAGTGATAAGGTGGGTTTATATCCATATAATAGTATTACGATCATGGATCCGCCGTTACATGCTTTAAACTCCGGTTTCATGGAATACCCTACATATATTACGGGAGGATCCTTTGCGATATTTCCGAAAGGAATGCATTCGATGGAATCACTCATCGCTCACGAATTTGCACATCAATATTTCATGGCGATTATCGCAACCAATGAGAAAGAAGAACCCTGGCTGGATGAAGGTTTCACAACGTATCATGAAGACAAGATCATGGAGTCGATGTACGGCCTCAATGGCTCTCTCTTCCGAATTCTTGGTTACAAAGTAAACAACTCATCATTTTCCAGACATGAATATGTTGCGCTGCCTAATCCTTCAACCGGTTCGGTCGCTCGTTCAGGATGGCAGATAAAGGAAGGCTATAAAGGGATCATCTATAGTAAAACTGCTACCATATTGAAGACGATGGAGGGAATGATGGGTGAGGAATTGTTTGTTGACATGATGCGGGGATATTATCAGAAATATAAATTCGCACATCCGCGTGGAGAGGATTTTATCGATCATGTCAAAAGTTTCCTCGCTACTTCGTCCAACAAAGATGCACTCGGTGATGTCGATCTTTTTTTTGAACAGTTGATCTATGGTACAGATAAACTGGATTATCAGGCGACAGAGATCACATACTTCACACCCATTCATAAAGTCGGATTTTTCGGCACAAATAAAGATTATGTTGAAGAGGAATCTACGGATACTATAGTATCGAAAGCGTTGGTGCATAGACTTGGTGCAGTTGTTTTACCGGTAGATGTTAGATTTACTTTTGAAAATGGTGATGTGATCAATACAAAATGGAGCGGTAAAGAGCGAGCAAAATTCTTCTATCTAAAAAACACCTCTCGCCTCACTACTATTGAGATAGATCCCGAGAACAAGTTGTACATCGATATCGATCTAAACAATAACAGCCTTTCGCTTAAATCAGGTAAGTCTCCTTCGATCAAGATCGCCAGTAAGGTGATGTATTTTATTCATAACATCATTCAAACGCTGGGTATATTGATATGAGTTTATTCAGCACCATATATAACGGCCTCCGCCTAAGTCTCAGATTTAAGTTCGTTGCCTTTTTTATTCTGATGCTACAGTCATTCCTCTCCCTGCTTGTTGGTCTTCTTGCCTACTATTATGTGACCGATTCGATCGGGAGTAGCACCGCCATTCTTAAAATTCTGGATGGTTATGATCATGATGTCTTTCAGGATCTCTTACTGTATGAAGGAACCGGTTGGACAATGATCAAATCATTTATGGTTGCTGTTTCCATAATCTATCTGATCATCGGTCCGTTCATTTCCGGTGGATTGCTATACTCATTTAATGAAGGCCATGACAAATGGTCGGTTTTCTGGCATGGTGGAAGTGTCTATTATGCATCTATGTTAAAGATCAATCTCATTCAATTTTTCGGCGTCGGTATTTTGTTAGGCTTCCTTTCCTGGCTGGGTGCGAAGATCACAAACTACGGTATGGAAAATTTTCTTTCTGAAGTTCCTATACTTATCATTCTAGGCGGACTCATCACCCTGTTTGTCATGATCACCATTTTTATCGTTTCGGTTTCAGTGACGGCCAAGTGGGTCATTATAACACAAGATCACAAAGCCTGGAAATCTTTTCGTTCCAGTCTTCATAGTGTTAGTCGGAAACTACCCTACTTTTTGATCTTAGGTTTAAGCTTCATCATATTATCCTTGATCTACCTCTTCATTACCAATTTCATTATCAATTTTTTGCAAGAGTCAACGTTGCCACTTATTCTATTGGCGGTGCTGCTTCAAGTATGCTTTATATATGGGCGAGGTTTCATAAGGAATGGATACTATGCAGCGATATTGAAGCTTAAGTCTTAAGGATCTTGTAAATTCTCTTTAACTTCAATCATAAAGAGACCGGAATGAAAATTTACCATAATCCACGATGTAGGAAAAGCAGGGAGACCTTGGCTATTATTGAGAAAAAAGGAGTTGATGTTGAAGTGATCGAATATCTTAAAACACCACCTTCAGTATCTGAATTAACTGCCATAATCAAGAAATTAGGGATTGAAGCAACAGATCTGCTTCGAAAAGGTGAAGCGATATACAAAGAGAAGTTTAAGGCTAAGGATCTTAGTGAAAAGGAATGGGTGGAAGTGATGGTCAAACATCCGAAACTGATCGAAAGACCGATCGTTGTTAAAGGAAATAAAGCAGTTCTCGGCAGACCTCCTGAAAATGTTAAATCTCTATTGTAATGGATTTTATTTTAAGAGGATGGCTGGAAGGAGATGCTGAGAGTTTGGCAAAGCATGCCAATAATTTCAAGATAGCAAAGAACCTAAGAAATGTATTTCCCCATCCCTATAGTATCGAAGATGCGCATGCCTATATTGCACGATCTCAGAATAAGCCAACAAATAAATTCGCCATAGTTATCGAAGGAGAAGCATGCGGTGGTGCAGGAATATTTCAGCAAGATGATGTCTACTGTAAAAATGCAGAACTAGGCTATTGGTTATCTGAACAATTTTGGGGAAATGGAGTCATGTCCAAAGTGGTAAAACAGATGGTTCAATATGGATTTAAGACCTTTGATGTTACGCGGATCTTTGCTGTTCCCTATGGCACAAATCTAGCTTCACAAAGGGTTTTAGAAAAAGCAGGATTTACTTTAGAGGCGATTTTGGAGAAAACGATCTTCAAGAATGGAGAATTCGAAGATGAACACATATATGCCATCAGAAAAACCTGATTATCCACTCAAAATTATTGCCTTTTATTCTTGTATTATTAGATTAGAATAGCATTATCTTGCTCGATATAACACAATAGAAATGAAAAACGTCTTAACCATTTTATGTATTCTTTTATCTTACGTTGCTTTCGCACAATACGAAGCGGTGGTTTTCGATTATGAAAAATCAACCTTTAATGAGAACCAACCCCTCCCTTCAGAAAAGAATATGATGTTCAGCGGATCTGTAAGTCCGCAGATCACGCTTATAGATGTCAAGATCTATAAAGGAAGTTCCGATCATACCGACAAGGTGCCTTTGAGTGAAGCGATCTGGAAACGTCCTTACGGGAATACTTCAACAAACTATTTCCTGCCGATCAATTTTAAACTGAAGAGCAAGCAGAAATATAACTTCTCGATCAACTACTATCGCGATCTGATCGATATGGAGAGGCAAATGCTGAGAAACAACTTATTTCGACTTCTCGATTCCTACGTGGATATGACCTTCACCATGAAAAAGAAGAAGATCTCTATTTCGAAGAAGTACAATGTGATCGTGAATGATCTGGATGTAATTGTAGAAGACGGACTTAAACTTTACAAGAACCGCAACGAGATGGATTTTGATGGTTTTTCGGATTTCGTGAAAATGAAGCTGAAGTATATCGAAGAACTTAACCTCGAAAAGTCATCTCGTCTTTTGATGGAAGGTGAGGAAGATAAAAAGAAGATCCTTGCTATGCGGCAGCAACAGATCAAAGAATTGAAAGATCTTCTTCACAATGAAGTCGATCAATACCTCAGCATGGATTGGATGATCCTGGTCGAGGTAAAAAATATCTATCAGTATCCAACAGAAAAGACCGGGAATATCATCGGCCTAAATGCAGGATATGCTGCGATCCTTTATGACTTCAATTTCGATGATCTCGATTACGGCTCGTCTCCATATGTAGGTATAAGTATTCCTTTAGGTAACAGAGCCTTCAAATCATCATTCTTGAGTAACTCCTCTTTTTCTTTTGGTGTGTTTCTCTCTGAGATGGAGAATAATGAAGGTCAGACTGTCACCGGTCCTTTCATCAAACGACCATTATACGCCGGACTCGGATACAGAGTATTCAAATTTATTAGAGTAAATGCAGGTGCTACGTTGATAGAGACCGAAAAACCGGGAAACAATAAAGTAAATGTTAAGCCATTCATTGGAGCAAGTATCGATTTCAATTTCTGGCTTGGAATAGGTGACGATTGATATGAATAAGAAGACAATATCAAAACTTCTTACACTGATAGTTTTATCGGTAACACTATACTCATGCAAAACTCAGTTCACCGGACCGTTACTTTATACGGCACCCCAGGAAACTTTAGCTCAAGAAGATATCCCCGCTGAAGTACCACCAAGAGATAAGCATTACAGGATCATCGATAGTCTGAATAGAATGGTGGTTCAGCTGAAAACAGGTTCAGAAACTGTAAATAGTAAGACTGCTGTCCCATTCAAAGTTATTCCTAAATCTTATGAAAACGTTGAATATACACCAGTTGAAAAAAGTGAACTCAGCAGAATACAGGATTCCTTAAATGCTAAAATTCTTAAAGAGATAGCGGTTTCAAATAAAGCGCTTATCGATTCCAGCAGGGAACAAAATCGAATTGATTCGATCGCAAAAGTTGGAATTATCACTATCGATAATATTCCAGCTGAAGTTGAGCTAGACGATGATCTGGAGAAAACGGAAGTAGTTCCTCTAGATACCGTTATGAAAGCAATTGGCACGTCCGTTGAATCTGTAAAGGCAGATCAGGACAAGGATATCGCTGAAAACACCTATCCATCCGAAGACATTCCGGCTCCATCTGAAGACATTCTGACTCCATCTGACAAAGTTCAAGAAGAGAAAAACAAAAGTGACAAAGGTTCTGGAGAACTTGAGAGTAGTAAAAATGACCTTCAGGACAGTAAAAGTAAATCAGAGCAAACATCCGCTGAAACGCAGAAAGGTAGTGAGGTTAAGGAGGAGAGTCAACGTGAAAATGAGGTTAAGCCGGATGAAATAGTAACTCCGACCGATACAACTTCGAATGAAGCTGAGGCTGAAAAAGGCAGGATCCAAATAGAGCCTGTAATTGTAGTAGAAACACAAAGATCTGACCAATCTGAGAAAATAGAAGCTGAAACACTTACAGAAGAAGTCGATTCGCTTGAAGAAGTTGTGGATTCTCTGATTGATTTAGCTGAAATCGAGCCTGAAATCGATTCTGAAGAAAAGGAAGAAATAGAACGCGAGCAGTTAGAAATCCTGCAGACGGAAATCGAAGCCGAAGAAGACATTGGCCAAGAGGAAATGGATTCAGTTGAGATAAAAACCGAAGCTTTAAATGACCTGGATGAGGGGGAGCAAACACAGCGAAAGGATATGGTAATTCAGCAAGCAGATGAACAGAAAGAGGCGATCGAAGAGCAAGAGATCGATGATCTGAATAAAGAGAAAGAAGTATTTCAGCAGGAGAAAGAGTCACTACAGCAAGAAAAAGCAGCTATTCAAAAAGAGAAGGAATCGCTCCAGCGAGAGAAAACAGAACTGGAAAAAAAGAAAGCAATAGAGGATGAAGAAAAGATCCAGCAGGAACTCGACAGACTTCAGAAAGAAAGAGAAGAATCTCAATCTGATGAGGTAAAATCACAGGAAGAACAGGAGAAGATGGAGAGTGAGCTCGAAAAAATCCGACAGGAGAAGGAACTAGAGCAGCAAGATATGAAGCTAACTAAGGAAGAACAAGAAAAGATACAACAACAACAAGAACAAATTCGTCAAGAACAGGCAGCAATTCAGGCTGATCAGGAAAGATTACGAGAAGAACAGGACAGACTCCGCCAGGAACAAGCTAAAACTGAGGAGCTGTTAAAAGAAAAACAACAACTTGCAGAATCCAATGAGACTGGATCAGCTTCAAAAGAAGAAATAAAGAAAGAGCTCAAAGAAGAATTGAGACAGGAGTTAAAACAGGAGATCAAGGGTGAACTGAAAGAAGAGCTGGCGAAAGATGCTACCTCAGTTGAAAAGCCTGCAGGTAAGTCTGTCGATTATGGAAGCGGTATTACATTTTATACTAAAGAGTCAGTTGAGTCAAAGAACGCGATGGACACAAGTCAGGTGTTTCTTAATAAGGTGAGCGTTGAAGTGAATATCATTTACATTCAACTGGATGGCACCACATTCCTTCTTGACACTACGAATATCTCTTTAGACTCATTGGATATCATGACTATTATTTCCGATGCCACCAGGGAGAACCCTGCTATACTGGATGAAGATTCTGTGATGATGCTTATAGATTCCAATAATCTCGAACAGATCGAATTTAAATCGTTCGATGGGAGCGTACTGGAAATCGGGTCTAAACCGGTGGACCAAAAAGTTGAAAAAGTGCGTTACGGAAATATCGATTCAGCGCTTGCTAATGTTCGCTCTTCAAGCGATAGCATTACCGCTGTTGATACCATCAGTAATAATCCTATAGAAGTTGATGCAGATGCTAAGATCATCAGTGAGGAGAAAGCACCGCCGATCGAGCCACCCCCACCACTTATTATCAGCAAAGCTCAGGTTTTTTTCGGTTTCGATAACGCAAACTATCCCAGTATGTACAACTCGGAGCTCGATAAACTAATAGCAGAAATGCAAAAGCAACTTGATCTTGTGGTTTATTTAGAAGGATACACCGATATCAAAGGCAGCTTTGAATACAATAAAGCGCTCGCCAATCGCAGATCACAAAGCGTAGCTGATTACTTTATCGCAAAAGGGGTCGATAAAAGCAGGATCGAAATATTGCCGCTGGAAAGAGAAAAAATCCTTCAGAATTATAGCGACAGCGAATGGTATATGAGAAGGGTTGATGTTACGATTAAAACTCCAAAAACCAAATAAAATGAATATCACGAAATTGTTAAGTCTGGTCATGGTAGCGATGCTGCTATCCGGCTGTGTTAGCAAGAAGAAATTCGAAGAGTTGAGTGGCGAGAAAGATAGCCTCGGCGCAAGATATGCTCAATTGAAAGCAGATAATCAAAAACTTGATGAGCAGTTGAAGCAGTGTAATGGTCTAAGTACACGTCAGGAAAATGATTTAAACAGCTTGAAAGCTAAATATGATCAACTGGAAGCAACATGTGCAAAAGATGCGACCCGGCTCTCTGAGTTGCAGGTTGCACTCAAACAAAAGGAAATAGCACTAAAAGAAAAAGAAGACCGGATCAATTCGCTGCAGAATATCATTGCAGAAAAAGATTCTGCCGCCAACAGCCTTGTTAAGAATTTAAGAAAAGCGCTGATCAGCTTCCAGGATGATGAGTTGTCGATCGAGATGAGACAGGGAATGGTCTACGTTTCGATCTCTGATAAGCTTTTGTACAAATCGGGTAGTGTTACCATCGAACCCAGAGCAGTAGAGGCATTGGGTAAACTTGCATCGGTGATCAATAAGCACCAGGATATCGATATCATCGTCGAAGGCCATACCGATAACGTCCCTATCAAAACAGCATGCATGAAGGATAACTGGGATCTAAGTGTTTCACGTGCTACAGCTGTAAGCAGGATCTTGATCTGGAAATATGAAGTAGCACCAACTCGCATCACCGCCGCCGGTAAAGGAGAACATCATCCGGTTGCCGAAAATGACACACAGGATGGACGTAAATTAAATCGCCGAACAGAGATCATTCTTACACCTAAACTCGACGAATTGTATAACTTGCTTGAAAAGAAAATGTAGTAGATTAACTTTGCTGCCTCTATGAACAAGATCATCGATTCTATACAGTCATTTGATATCAGCACGATATGGCACAACATATTGATTATTGTTCTTATCATCATCGCTGCTATCATACTAAATAAGATCTTGCGTGTGTTTCTTAAGACTTATTTCGAGAATCGATCTATCCTTTTAAATACCGACCCAACTACATATAAATTTTTGAGAAATGCCGTCAGTGCTATCGTTTTTAGCATTGCTACATTTCTCATTTTTTATTCGATCCCTCAACTTAAAACGCTAGGTCTCACATTGTTTGCCAGCGCCGGGATCTTTGCTGCCATTCTTGGATTTGCTGCACAGGAAGCTTTTGCCAACATCATTAGCGGGATCTTTATCGTGATCTTCAAACCATTCAAGGTTGGTGATGTGATCAAGATGCCCAACGATATTTTTGGAACGGTGGAGGATATCAATTTAAGGCATACCACAATAAAGAGTTTCGAAAGCCGAAGATTCATTGTGCCTAATTCGACTATGGCATCCGATGTGATCCTGAATTCCAGTATATCTGATGAGAGAACTTGTCAGTTCATCGAATTAGGCATCAGTTACGATTCCGATATTGATAAAGCCAGAGAGATCCTCACTGATCTAATCGTTTCTCATCCTTTAAACATAGATGCCCGAACGGAAGAAGAAATCCAAAACGGTGCTCCCAGAGTTCGTTTAAAAGTCATCAATCTAAATGATTTTTCTATCGATCTGCGAGCCTGGGCCTGGGCTAAAGACCATGTCGATGGAATGGAGTTGAGGTTTGATATTCTCGAAGGAGCAGCGAAACGCTTTCCGGAAGAAGGTATCGAAATTCCTTTCCCTTACAGGACTATCGTTTATAAGAATGATCTGTAGTTCATTTGCTCATGTGCTCATGTGCTCATTTGCTCGTGTGCTCATGAACTAATCGTTAAGGATATCCAACAGCTGCTTGATCTCCGTTACCTTATCCGGATTGCCGGAGTCTCCGAACAACTTGATCATATGATGCATTAGGATCTGCATCACTTCTTTATTGGTACAGGGAACAAAGTACTCATCTCTGGCTTTCATCTGCATCTTCTTGAGATACTCGGTGATCTCATTCCTTGTAAAGATGAAGCCTTTATTGAGCGGATTGATATAGAATAGCACATCTTTCCTCAACAAGTCAGAGTCCTCGAAATCCGGATCTGCATACTTGTTAAAGCAGAGGATAAAATGTCTTGGTAGATTAACGCCATAAACCGGGATCTCCATGGCTCCGGCTAGTATAATATAGAGCATCCCCAATGAGAGCGGGTTGCCTTTATGGGTTTCGAGTAAATGGTTGATACAATAGTAGCGAGGATCCTGATTATCGGTGATGTTTCCTTTAAAGGACTTCAGGCTGTACAGTACATGATTGAAAATATTGATCTTCTCGATCGGCGTTAAATTATCTGTAAGTTCTAACCAGATATCTTTCTTGAGGTCATCGATCTTCTCTTCGATCTCAGTAATATTCAGATCGGGGAACTGGAACCTTGAGATCAACAGCCATCCTCTAAGCAGGTCTTCCCCACCCTGATCTTTCCATTCCTGGAAATCGGCTTTAAGAACATTGAACTGTATGAAATGGATGAGTTCCTCGATCCTTTCATTCATCGTGGGATTGAAAGTCTCGCTCCATGCGGTTTCTAACTCAGGAATAATATCAGGTCCGAATGAAACCAGCTTGTCGAAAACATGCTGGTAGACCTCTTTATCGGAATCGTCTAACAACGATATCAGTGCATTTATTTGATTATCCTCTTGCATTAACTTTTCTTGGCTCGGGCTGCTCGCTTCTTTGGAGGTGGCGCATTCTTGATGATGTCCAGACACTCCTCAACAGTCAGTTCTTTCGCCTCTTTGTCTTTTGGTATTTTGTAATTTCTCTTTTCGTGCTTAATGTACGGACCATACCTACCGTTCAATACCTGGATCTCCTCATCCTTAAAATCATGGATCATCTTCTCAGCATCCGCCTTTCTTTTAGCTTGTATCAATTCAACGGCTTCTTCAAAAGAAATAGTATATGGATCCATGTCTTTTGGAATAGAAACAAATTTTGAATTGTGCATCACATACGGACCAAATCTCCCGATCGCCGCCTTCACCTCTTTCTCTTCAAATTCTCCAAGCGATCTTGGCAGTTTAAACAACTCCAGCGCTTCTTCGAGTACGATCGTTTCGATACTCTGACCATGTCTGAGTTTCGCATACTTTGGCTTCTTACCATCTTCCTCTTCCGGAGTTTCTCCTTTTTGAACCATCGGACCATATCGCCCCATTCTCGCTATAATTCGTTCTCCCGTCTTTGGATCATCTCCAAGGTATCTTTCACCTGTTACTCTTTCCGCTTCGTTAGTCGTCGTTTCTACGTTCGTATGGAAAGGTTTATAGAAAGAGTCGATCATCTTGTTCCATGACAAGTTCCCTGTCGCGATCTCATCGAACTGCTTTTCGATATTGGCGGTAAAGCTATAATCCATGATCTTCTGGAAGTTGTCGACTAGAAAATCATTCACCAATAATCCAATATCCGTAGGGAAAAGTTTATTCTTTTCTGTACCTGTTATCTCGGTTGGTTCCTGCTTATCGATATTACCTTTCTTAAGGGTCAGCATGACATATTGCCTTTCGGTACCATCTCTGCTTTCCTTGACAACATAGTTTCTTCTCTGTATGGTAGAAATTGTTGGAGCATAAGTCGATGGTCTTCCAATTCCCAATTCCTCCAGTTTCTTAACCAGACTCGCTTCTGTAAATCTCGGAGGATGCTTGGTGAATTTCTGTGTTGCCGTCATATCGATCAGATCCAGAACCTGACCGATCTCGAGCGGTGGCAACAATCCGCTTAGATCCTCATCATTCTCCTCATCACTGGACTCTTTATAAACTTTCAAGAACCCATCAAAAATGACAACCTCTCCTGTTGCGTTCAAGATCTCGTCGCTTCCGCTAATAGAGATGTCGACAACCGTCTTTTCTATCCTGGCTTCACTCATCTGCGAAGCAAGTGTACGCTTTCTTATCAGATCATATAATCTTTGCTCATCGCTCGAACCTTCGACTTCTTCTTTATCCATGTAAGAAGGTCTGATCGCCTCGTGAGCTTCTTGAGCATTGCTATTTTTATTCGTGTATTGTTTTGTATTGACATATTCCTTGCCGAATTTATCCTCGATAGCAGCAGCAGCAGCTGTAAGTGCTAATTCAGATAAATTCACAGAATCTGTTCTCATATAAGTAATGAAACCGTTTTCATAAAGCTTCTGTGCGATCGTCATCGTCTTGGCAACCGAGTATCCCAATTTTCTACTCGCTTCTTGTTGAAGTGTCGATGTCGTAAATGGCGCTGCCGGAGTTTTCTTCGACGGCTTCTTCTGAATATCCTGGATCGTAAAATCAGCTCCGTTACAAACTTCTAAGTAGTCCTGAGCATCTTTTTCTTCAGCAAATCTTTTCTTCCGGATCGCTTTTAAAACAGCTCCTTTCACATCGAAATTCGCATCGATCTTAAAGGCTGCTTCCGGTACAAACTTCATAACCTCACGTTCGCGTTCCACAATAAGTCTTACTGCAACTGACTGCACCCTTCCTGCTGAAAGCGAAGGCTTTATCTTTTTCCAAAGCACTGGAGATAACTCGTATCCCACCAAGCGATCGAGTATTCTTCTCGCTTGTTGTGCGTTCACTAAATTGAGGTCAAGTTTTCTAGGATTATTTACTGCTTCTTTGATGGCTTTTTCGGTCACCTCGGTATAGGTAATTCTCATGGCATCTTCCGGCTTAAGTCCGAGAATATGGCATAAGTGCCAGGAGATCGCTTCTCCCTCTCGGTCCTCATCCGTCGCCAGGTATACCTGGTCAACTCCCTTGGCTAACTTCTTAAGTTCCTTAACAACTTTCTCCTTGTCTTTGGAAACCTGATAGGTAGGCTCATAAGATTTTTCCACGTCAATTGAGATCTTATTCGAAGGAAGATCCCTTACGTGACCATAACTGGAAGCGACAACAAAATCTTTCCCAAGGTACTTGGTGATCGTTTTTGCTTTCGCCGGTGACTCGACTATTACTAAATTTTTTGCCATTATATCTGCTGTTTATATTTGGCTAAAACGAATTTGCAAATAAAAGGTTTTTCTGAGTCTCTGTGGGGACTTTTACTCCACGACACCCAACTTATGTATATTACCACATACATAATCAACGTTTTATCCACTCCTTCCTCAAGCTAATTTCATAAGATCACTTACTTATAATTTGTTCAATTATCTTTAGTTTCTCCATATATTCCGGGTAATGACATAGAAACAATTCACTATTTTTACCGCCATGAATTCAGACGGCCTCCTTTCCATTTCCCCCGTGGATGGCAGATATCAATCTAAAACTGCGATACTTAGCAATTACTTTTCAGAGCATGCTTTGTTCAAATATCGCTTGAAGGTTGAAGTTGAATATCTCATCGCCCTTGCAAACCGAAACATTGGAATAAAAGAAAATTTCAATGATGATCTTATTGCAAAACTCAGAAATCTTTATGAAAGTTTCTCAGTCGAGGATGCTCTATCCATAAAATCTCACGAAAAAATTACCAACCACGATGTTAAAGCCGTGGAATATTTCTTAAAGGATAAGCTGAAAGATCTCGGTCTGGCAAGTCATCTCGAGTTCGTTCACTTCGGTCTTACTTCCCAGGATATCAATAATACCGCTGTTCCTTTACTTCTGATGGATGCGCATAACATGGTGATGTATCCGGCGCTCAAAAAGCTTCTTGACCTGATCAATGATCTTGCGAAGTCGTGGTCTGATATTCCCATGCTGGCCCGAACTCACGGTCAGCCTGCTTCTCCTACTACAGTTGGAAAGGAATTCTTCGTCTTTGCTGAACGTCTGCAGATCCAAATAAAGGCTTTGAGCAATATTCCATTCACAGCAAAGTTTGGCGGTGCTACGGGTAACTTTAATGCGCACTTGTCTGCTTTCCCGGATATTGACTGGATCGCTTTCTCAAATGACTTCCTACAATCTATTAAGCTGAAACGGCAGCAAACCACCACGCAGATCGAACACTACGATAATCTCGCTGCTTTGCTCGACAACTATAAAAGGATCAATACCATCCTGATAGATCTTGCTCAGGATGTCTGGTTATATATCGCGATGGATTACTTCAAACAGGAGATCAAAAAAGGTGAAGTGGGTTCTTCCACAATGCCTCACAAGGTTAACCCTATCGATTTTGAAAATGCAGAAGGGAACCTGGCTCTGGCGAATGCTCTTTTTGAGTTCATGTCGAGAAAACTTCCGATCAGCAGATTGCAAAGAGATCTTACCGATTCAACCGTGAGCCGAAACCTGGGTGTTCCTTTCGCCCATGTGCTTATCGCTCTCCTCTCCCTGGAAAAAGGTCTCAATAAACTTCGCATCGACAAATCGAAGATCGAAAGCGATCTCGAAAAGAACTGGGCTGTGGTGGCAGAAGCTATTCAAACCATACTAAGACGTGAAGGCTATCCAAATCCGTATGAAGCGCTGAAAGATCTTACCCGCTCCAATAATGTGATCGACAAGGATGCTATCCAATCC
>JABDMM010000041.1 GCA_013001465.1 Chitinophagales bacterium
CTTCATGGCCTCTTCGACTTCATTCCAAGTCATCCAGTTGATTGTCTCAATTTCTTCTTCAGCTGGTTTGTTGATAAAAGAAGTGGTAATAAAAGCCACTGAGGCTATTGCGATAAAAAACAGTGTAATTCTTTTCATATTAGTACTAATCTAATTTCATTCAACTCAAAATATACAAATTTTGTTCCAAAAAATCCCCAATTTTTAGGTCTGAAGCACTCCTGGGTTGAAATCCCTGGTTATCGGAGCATTATTCGCCGCTTCTATTCCCATAGATATTACTTTTCTTGTCTCTATAGGATCAATAATAGCATCTACCCAAAGTCTGGAGGCGGCATAATAAGGAGAGGTTTGTTTTAAATATTTTTCTGTGATCTTATCCAGTAACTTTTTTTCATCTTCTTTTGATATTTCTTTGCCTTGCTTTTTTAACGATGATACTTGAATTTGGAGCAAAGTTTTGGCTGCCTGGGCTCCACCCATGACCGCTATTTTAGCGGTTGGCCAGGCTACAATAAGCCTTGGATCATAAGCTTTTCCGCACATCGCATAGTTTCCGGCACCATATGAATTACCAATGATGATCGTGAACTTTGGTACCACGGAGTTAGACACTGCATTGACCATTTTCGCACCATCTTTAATAATTCCTCCTTGCTCCGATCTGGTACCTACCATAAATCCTGTAACATCCTGAAGAAAGACAAGCGGGATCTTTTTTTGATTGCAATTCATTATAAATCTGGCAGCTTTATCCGCAGAATCTGAATAGATCACACCACCAAATTGCATTTCGCCTTTCTTGCTTTTTACAATGCTTCTCTGATTCGCAACAACTCCTACTGCCCACCCATCGATCCGACCATATCCACAAACGATTGACTTGCCAAAGCGTTCTTTATACTGTGTGAATTCAGATTTATCGACTATTCTATGAATGAGATCAAGCATCTCATAAGGTTTGGCTGAGTTTTCAGGAAGAATGCCATAGATCTCTTTTTCATCGGATTTTGGCATAAATGATTTTTCTCTGCTGAATCCTGCCTTTGGAGTATCTCCAAATTTATCGACTAATTTTCTGATCGTTGCCAGACAGGTCTCGTCGTCTTTCATTTTGTAATCTGTAACACCAGAGATTTCTGAGTGTGTCGTTGCTCCACCCAATGTTTCGCTATCGGTATCTTCACCAATCGCTGCCTTTACTAGATAAGGTCCTGCAAGGAATATCGATCCGGTACCATCTACAATCAGTGCTTCATCAGACATAATCGGAAGATAAGCACCCCCTGCAACACAACTACCCATCACCGCAGCGATCTGAGGAATTCCCATCGATGACATTACAGCATTATTCCTAAATATTCTTCCAAAATGCTCTTTATCTGGGAAGATTTCGTCCTGCATCGGTAGAAATACCCCTGCACTGTCGACCAGATATATAATTGGAATTCTATTTTCAATTGAAATTTCCTGTGCTCTCAGATTCTTTTTAGCTGTCATCGGGAACCATGCTCCTGCTTTTACAGTGGCATCATTAGCTACAATAACACAAAGCCTTCCTTTAACATATCCCAATACTACTACGACTCCGGCTGATGGCGCTCCTCCATACTCCTCATACATATCATAAGCTGCGAATGCTCCTATTTCAATCTCAGGTTTACCCTTGTCTAACAGCTTACTTATCCTCTCCCTGGCTGTCAGCTTGCCTTTCTTATGAAGTTTTTCAATGTTCTTTTTCCCACCTCCCAAATAGATCTTACTCAAATGTTTTTGAACTTGTGCTGCCTTTAGTTTGAGTGAATCTTCATTTTGAGCGAATTCTATATCTGCCATCATTTTAAATTTGAGGCTAAAAATACCAATTTACTATATATGCCGAAAAACGAATTGATAATCCCAACTAGTTAGACATGATCACAATTTTACGGCTTATCCATTCTTCTCCCTTTCTTATCCTCAAAATATGTAAACCAGGTTGTAATTTGTTCAGATCTAATGAAATTTCAGATTTTATGGATCTGACCGCTATGACTTTTTTATGAAGTGAATTATAAAGTTCAACTTCACTAAAAGGCTCAATACTTTTAATAGTGAGCATTCCCATGCTAGGATTTGGAAAGATGCTTAACAAATCAGATCTCGCATTGTCGGCCAGAGAGGTGAGGTTATTTGTGGTGAAACAATTATTGAGACTAAACAAACTGCTTTTAGCTGTAAACAATGCTTTTACAGACCAATCATATGATGATTCGGGTTGAAGTCCGGTTACAGTATAGCTTGAGTTTACGGTCTCCGTGTCAATAAATATTATCGAACCACCAACCTGCCTTATGGCTATATAATAGCTCAATACTCCGGGGATCGGAGTCCAGTTTAATCGTGCCGAACTACCCGTGATCATATCGGTCCAACTGCTATCGAATGGATCTTCAACTCTAAAATATTTCGATCCCAGATATCCAATTCCTGAGCTTGTCCATGCTTGATAATCTCCGGCTTGTTCAATTTTAACTGGATTAACAGTGTCTCCGGTGCTCCATCGTTGTAGTATGAAGTTACTGTCGCAGTATAATTTTTTGTTTGCGGAATCATATGCGACATTTGCTCGGTCTAGTTTGAATGGGATATTGAACTTCATCGCTCGATAGCTCAGTACTCCTTTCATGAAATCTATATCTAGAACTATATTGCCAAGTGAGTCCACTTCTTGAATTGAAATACTTGAATCCCATGGGAGTGCAAATGCCCAGTTTATGAGTCTATTTCCATTTTCTAATTTTTGTCCATTTCCTCTTGAACCGGAATGTACCCCTGCTGTGTTATTATAACTCCAGATCAGAGTAGCTTTCCAATTGATGGTATCTAAATGGTATTCCAGCATCCGACCGATAGCCGGCTTACTGTATGTTCCGTTATCAAAAATTGTAATGTTACCTTCATTTGTAAACCTGCAATCGTGCTGAGACGTAAATTCAACACTGTCATTTATAAGTGTAAACGAAGAGCCTTTGCCTCCCAATTTCCATTTTATATTGGAAGTGGCTCTTTCGATAAACAAGATCTGATTGAGATGTCTGCAAGATAAAATGTAATTCCCACTGTGATCGATGTCGATAGCATTGTGATGAGTGAAATCAACGATCCCCGGTTGATGAAAGTTAACAGAATCGACCATTTCATTTAGAGAAAGATGATCCAAACTCTTCCATTCGAATATTAGGGAATCGGTTGCATCGTATTCTTGAATTACAGCACCCTCAACAACGGCATTGGTATCACCAGTTAATCCATTTGTGGTTGTTAAGGCTGATGCATCCATTATCCTGAATTCCGAACATAGCATATGACGGTGACCATCTGAAGTTCTTATGATATCATGATTATCGGTTAAAAGACTACTTGAACAAATCAAAGTATCAATTATTTTAAATGCGGTATCCAGAACGATCCTTTCGTTAAACGCTCCAAATGACATTTGTCCATCATAAAAAACGTTAAAGTCGGCAAATGCAAATTGATATGGTTTTCCGTTGGTCATTTCAGCATAATAATACCAAACAGGGTTACCGATGCTGTCTGTAATTAAGAGGACTCCACCAAATTTAGGATCAATGAAACCGGCAACTGCCGGAGCGGGGGTGATGAATATATAGCCAGGATGTGCATCACCATATACATTTATAGAATAATCTGGAATCTCTTCCGGAATATAATCTACTTGTGTAAAAGCAGTTTGAAAGCTTAACAAGAAAAATAGCAGACTTAAAAAGTTGATTGTATTGAGGATTAATTTTTTCACCACAGGGCAGATCGAAAATAGTATTAATAGCTTAAAAATAATTGTTCCTGAATAGCATATTGTATATCTTTACCCCCGGGTAGGTCTTGCACGACTAGCTCCCGTTGAATCCCCCAGGTCGGGAACGAAGCAAGGGTAGATGGTCGTAGCAGTGCGATGTGAGTAACCTACCCACTTTTTTCTTCCTCTGAAATAGTGCACCTTTGATCTGTAAAGGCATTATACTTTTTCTATCATTATCTTTCAGCTTATATATATCTGCTAACAATTCTGATGAAGCCATCTATACTAGAAGTTTCATCGCTATGGGAAGTGATTTTCAAATCACTATAATCACCACATCTAAGCAAAGAGCAGATAGTCTTTTGAATTTGGCTTATAGCGAAGTCGATCGTATTGAAAAACTGATCTCCAGTTGGGACAAGCACAGTGAAACATCCAGGATTAATGAAAATGCCGGAAAATCAGTTCAAAAGATTAGTGGTGAGTTGTACGATCTGATTTTTCGATCTATAAAGATTTCTATTCTTACGCAGGGTGCTTTTGATATAACTTTTGGATCTGGAAATACTGATTTTTGGAAATTTAATCCTGATGTGGAATTTCTTCCAGATGACAGCACCGTCAAAAGTAGCTTGAAATTGATTGGGTATGATAAAATTGTTTTAAATCCGAAGGATACCTCTATATTACTTAGACATGTAGGTATGAAAATAGGTTTTGGCGCTATTGGTAAAGGATATGCCGCAGATAGAGTGGCAGCAGTTTTGAAATCCAGCCAGGTAAAAAGTGGAGTCATCAATGCAGGCGGTGATATAGTTTGTTGGGGTAAACAATTAAGTGGGAACGATTGGTCCATAGGTATTGCTAATCCGGAAATGGCAGACTTGGCTTTTTCTTACTTGAAAATTTCTGATATGGCGGTAGTAACTTCCGGCAATTATGAGAAGTATTTTATCATCGATGGTGTGGAGTACTGCCATATTATTGATCCAAGGACTGCTATGCCGGTGACTAATAATGTTTCAAGCGTTACAGTCATAAGTCGAATTGGAGAATTTGCCGATGCCATTGCAACTGCGATCTTTATATTGGGGGAGGAAACGGGGATTTATCTGGTTGATGATGTCGAGGATTTGGAGTGCCTTATCCTTCTCAAAGATGGAAGAATTATAACCTCTCGAGGTATTGATCTGGAGCATGATTAATATCGACTGAAATGTTTGCCACTTTCGATCAGGATATAAAAAATCCTTCTGCTGAGAGCTTGCAGAAGGATTTTTACGCTTAACCAAAAGACCTACTGTTGTGGGCTTGAAATTTGTTTTTTGATTTTTTCCTTGACCAAAAACCTGTTTACCTATATCTGGTTAAGCGCTTTTAACTAATTGTTTTTCAAGCTGAAGCCTAGCAATTCCTCTGACTTCATATAAAGTTAATTGCTGTTTAGAATTTTTCTCATTACAATTTGCTTAAGATATCTTTCAGAGAATTATCGGTAGTATTTATTGATAAACTTATCAGGATATACATTCTTTAGTGTTTGAAGCTTACGTTATATACAATTGGGAAGGGTTTTACACATAGGATTGAAGAGAGGAAATGATGCAAATGCTGTATTTTTATCCCAAAATCAAAGCAAATGAAATTCTTCATAGATACAGCGAATTTAAAAGAGATAAAGGAAGCCTCAGATATGGGCATTCTTGATGGGGTAACTACCAATCCTTCATTGATGGCCAAAGAAGGCATAAAAGGAAATGATGCTGTTATCAAAACCTATATTGATATTTGCGAAGTTGTACAAGGTCCGGTAAGTGCTGAAGTGATCTCGACTGATTTCGATGGAATTGTACGTGAAGGTGAACATTTGGCATCACTTCATGAGCATATTGTAGTTAAGGTTCCAATGATCAAAGAAGGGATCAAGGCTATCAAATATCTTAATGGCAAAGGAATCAAAACAAATTGCACTCTTGTTTTCTCTCCGGGTCAAGCCATTCTTGCCGCTAAAGCTGGCGCTACATATGTTTCTCCATTTATGGGCCGATTAGATGATATCAATTATGATGGAGTTGAGTTAGTCGAACAAATCGTATATATATATGATAACTACGGCTATACAACAGAGGTTCTCGCAGCTTCAGTGAGAAGTCCATTGCATATAATAAGAGTAGCTGAAGCAGGAGCAGATGTCGTAACTGCGCCATTTAGCGCTCTTGTTAAATTATTCGACCACCCGCTAACAGATAAAGGATTAGCTCAGTTTCTTTCAGATTATAAGAAAGTTCAGGAGGCAGAGAAGTCCTCAACTTAAGCCTACTTTCTTTTCCTACCATGAACAGTCATAGAGGAATAAATAACTGGATTAAGTAAAAAAAAAAAAGCGCGGAATCCTCCGCGCTTCTTCATGCTATGGTATTGCAAATTTTGCCTACTTATATTTTACTGTAGTTTCTCCGCTTTTCTTTAATAGATCAACAGTAATTGGTGAAGCTATAAAAACTGAAGAGTAAGTTCCCACTAAAATACCGATCAATAATGCAAATGAGAACCCTCTGATCGCCTCACCACCGAATACGAATAATATCAATACAACGATGAGTGTTGTTGCAGAAGTGATCAAGGTTCGGCTTAGTGTGCTTCTGATCGCATTATTTACATTATCTGTTAGATTAGTCGTAGGATGAAGCTTCAGGAATTCCCTGATCCTGTCAAAAACAACCACCGTATCGTTTATTGAATAACCTATAATCGTAAGAAGCGCAGCAATAAAGGCTTGATCGATTTCGAGCGGAAATGGTAATATGCTCTTAAATATTGAAAAAATTGCCAGGATCACCACTACATCATGCAGGATTGCAGCAATCGCTCCAACTCCAAATTGCCATTTTCGGAATCTTATCAAGATATATATGAAAATGCCAAAAGATCCTAATAGAATTACCCATAAGGCACTTTGCCTGATGTCATCAGCAATGGAAGACTCTACTTTAGTAGATTGCTTGATGTTGTCCTGTACAAAGCTTTGATATTCTGGTCTGGGATTGTAAAGATCTGCAAGTCCTTGAAACAGGGTTTCCTGAACTTCGCTTTCTACATTATCTCCTTCATCATCAACTCTATAATCTGTTGTGATCTGCATCTCGGAACTTCCTGTACCATAAGTAGTTACTTTTGGACTTCCTCCAAATACACCGGCAAGCTTTTGCTTTACAGCCTCAGCTTCAACTTGTTGATTGAAATTGACCACATATCTTCTACCACCTTTGAAATCTACGCCGAAATCAAAACCTTGTGTAAACATAGATCCAACTCCAAGTAAAATGAAAAGCAATGATCCAATGTAAGCGATCTTACTTTTTCCAAGAAAATCTGCGTTAACATTTTTGAAAGCGCCTTTTGTAAGTCCTGTCCAAAAGTTGATCTTCTTATCCTTAGAAAGATAGTAATCGAACACAAGCCTTGAGAAGACTACTGCTGTAAAGAAGGATGATATAATACCGATCAGGAGAACGATGGCGAATCCTTTAATCGGACCTAACCCGAACCCTAAAAGTATCACTGCAGTGATCAAGGTTGTTACGTTGGCATCAATAATTGCAGAGTATGAATTTTTGAAACCGTCTACAAGTGCCAGCCGTGCTCCTTTTCCTTTTAAAAGCTCTTCCCTTATACGTTCAAATATGATCACGTTTGCATCGACTGCCATACCAATTGTAAGTACAATACCAGCCATTCCCGGCAATGTCAATGCTGCATTTAAAGAAGCTAATGTTCCTATGATCAGGAATAAGTTTAAAAGAAGTGCAAGATTTGAAATAAATCCACTGTTACTGTAGTAAAAAACCATAAAAAACAAGACGATCAATAAACCTAAGACCAATGATGAAAGACCGCTATTAACTGAAGCCTGACCTAAAGATGGTCCTACTACAGACTCTTCAATAATTCTTGCTGGAGCTTCAAGTCTACCAGCTCTTAAAATATTTGCAAGATCCACTGCTTCATTTACGTCATCCAGTCCGGAGATTTCTGATTGACCTCCACGAATAACAGCTTGTACTACAGGTGCGGAGAATACAAGTTTATCAAGTACGATTGCAACACACTTAGGTCCGAGCGGATCTTCATATGCTTTTCTTGTTATCGTCTCCCATTTGGATGCTCCAATTGAGTTCATAGAAATACTTACTGCAGGTTGTCCGAATTGATCAAAAGTTTGACGCGCTGTAGTAATAACCTCACCTGTTAGAGGTGCTTTATTTGAAGCCCCGGCATCTTTTTTGATCGCATATAAACCATAAAATGCTCTGGAATCAGAGTCAAAATAAAACGGTTTTGCGCTCCACAATAGCTCAAGATCTCTGGGGAAGACAGCTTTTATCTGAGGGTAGTTCAAATAATCATTGATTTTTCCTGTATCTCTTCCTAATGTGAAACCGATCATCGGTCCGCCTAGTACATTACCACTTTGATCTATATTGATCTGTAAAACTTCGAATAAAGGATTTCTTTGCTCATTTAACTCAGCACCACTGCCGTTTGCTGTATCGCTGATACCTGTGTCAGCGTTGAGAGACGCCATCAGTGGATTTGAAGTATCCAGGTCACTATTGTTCTCTTCAGAAATTAGAGGCTTTGAATCATTCGGAGATTCTGCCGAAAGCGATGGTACATCCTCTTCAATATTTTCGGAAGTATCTTTTAGGACGATAATGTTTCGAAGAATATCATTTGCATCGATAAATTTGTTTACTATCTCCTGATTATCATAGGTATGCCAAAATTCTAATTGTGCAGTTTGTTGAAGTAGATTTCTTACACGGGATGGATCATCAACACCGGGTAGTTCAACATATATTCTACCTGTGTTCTTCTGAAAATTAATGTTAGGCTGTGCAACCCCAAACTGATCTATTCTGGTTTTAATAACATTATACGTGTTTTGAACAGACTCTTCAACTTTAACCCTAAGTATATCAATAACTTCTGAATTACTTGAAGTATAATCGATCTCTTCGCTGAACTCCTGTAAAGGAGCAAAGATATTTGCTAACTGACCATTAGGATTTATCTCCTCATAGGACTCTCTGAAAAGTGTTAAAAAGTCTTTCCCGGAGCTTTTTTTCTTCTCCTTTGCTAATTTTATAGCATTATTGAAAGATTCATCCTGGCTATTGAACGATAGCTCTTTGATCACATTCTCCACTGCTACTTCAAGAACAACACTCATACCTCCTTTAAGATCCAGTCCGAGATTTATCTGATTCTCTTTGATGTCGTTGTAGTTAAACTGAACGATCCCAAGATTCAAAACAGTCTCTGTAGAAACGGAGTCAAGATATCTTCTCTGGTAGCGTTTTTGTAATCGCTGGATAGAATCTTTCGTTTTGAAAGTTTCAATCGCTTTTAGTTGATCTGCTGTGAAACCAGTTATCCTTTCCGAATATTCTACTGCTTTATTCTCTACTCGAGAAGCAACATACGTAAATGAAAGCTGGTATGTACAAACAACTACAAATGCAATTACGAAAAACTTAATCAATCCCTTGGCTTGCATATTGTTATATGAAATTTATTTGACGTCAAAAAATAGTTGGCAAATATACGATTTATTTTGGTCAAAGAACACTATTTAAAAGCTTCGATTTACTTGCTGGTAAAGGATGCTATTTAGTTTTGATTCTGGTCTGAACTCGAACCATTTATGCCCGATATGTCAGATCTCGAACCTCTCTATAACTAGTGTTTTAAGGCCTTAAAAAAATGCTTTCTACCCTCATTTTCAACTTGTACGATATAAATACCATTTGGGAGGTTTTTTAAACCTGAAATTGTGGTTGATTGGCGATTTATTTTTCTTCGCATGACTATTTGTCCTTGTGAATTGTGTATCTGAAGCTCTGAAACTGAATTGTACCCATGATCCTCCATCTCAATTCTGAAATGATCTGAGAAAAGAGTAGGGTATACTTTGATCAGTTCATTTTTAAGTTCGGGTATTGAAGTATTTACATCACAATCAAGTGAAAGATCCAGAATTGTAGTTTGACCATTATTGAGCATTACGTTTTGTCGTATAGATGTTGTGCAGCCTTTTTTAGAGAAGCGTATATCGTACAAACCGGAATCTGCAATGCCAATAGCATAATTTCCAGTGATAGATGTCAATTCGGTATTACTTGAGCCGATGATCTCTACCTTAACCCCCGGGACATTAATACCACTTACTGTATCGCTTACAACTCCTCGTAAATAACAAGCTTTGATATAGTTAGGGTCAAGTACGTATAATCCTTCCTCAATATCGCTTGCAAGGATCAATCCTGAAGGCAAATAGGGATAAACTCCCCAGCAACCGTCAAATCCGGGTCCCGAGCTAAACGGACTAGTATCGTAGTTTCCAACCTCGATCAGGTTGTCTCTGTTGCTGGCATCAATTATTTTAACACCATCTGTGTAATAAGAAACGACCAGAAAGTCATTTAACACATGAACATTATGAGGGATTACGCTATCTCCAGGATTGGATCTGTACTCATCTAACTTTTGAATATTGGATAGATCCGAAATGTCATATGCCGTAACCGGTGCTCCCGGTAGCTCATCAGTTGTGAATAAAAATCTACCGTTTGGCGAAGGCCAGCAGTTATGGGTAAAACGAGAAGGTGTTTGCTGTCTGGCAATGACAATTGGATTGCTTTTATTCGATACATCAACTACTGCAAATTCACCGATGAAGATTTCTGAGGTATAGACAGTGTCCTTTTGCGCGAAACCATCATGCACGTAGTGATCGCTATAAGCTCCAAGATATACAGGGTTTTTTGGGGAATTGCTTAAATCGAGAATTACAACACCTGCACCAAAAATATTGGACCCGAAAACAAAAGCAGTTCCTGATGTATCGATGTATAAATTGTGAGCAGTTCTGAGCTTTAAAAGACCACCCTCCCAATTTTTGAATGCAATACTATCAGGTAAAAACCTGAGGTCAATAATCTGAATTCCTTTGCCGCTCTCGTTGGTAACATAAGCGTACTTATCCCATGTTTTAATATCTCTCCATACCGAAGTTTCTCCGGGAATAAAATGTAACTGAAGCGGATTATTAGGAATACTGACATCAACGACCGCAACTCCACTCTGCAACCCACAAAGTGCATACTCCTTACCTGAAGTATCCTGATAACCCCAGATGTCATTCATGAAATCACTAAATGGAAGGACACTTTTCAACTCCATATTGTCTTGAGAGAAGCACTGAAAAGACAATAGCAAAAAAAGAGTAAGCGTGATGGTTTTCATTAGTTGACCGGCTTCAATTCATAATTTTCGAACTTCAGAACCCTTACATAAGAGTTCTCCAAATACTCAACGCTGTTTTCTTTGGATAATTTTGGTTGAAAATTAAAATTGGTGCTCAAACCTTCAAATATTTCATCTCCAACATGTTTGTGAAAATTTTTACCTTTTAGATTCATGAGATATCCAAAATAGTAAGCAATATCAAATCCCAGATATGCAGCTTCGCTTGGGTCTGCATACATCTCTTCAATATAATCGGACTTAAAGCTTTCTACATTTTTGTTGTCTTCGATCCAAATTTCTTTGCTGGTGTGGAAGTTCAAACTCTCAAAGTAGTCTAAATTCAAAGAAGGTGCATCCAACCACGTAGGCATTCCAAACGCAGTTATATCAAACTCCCTACTTTTTAAATGCAACTGTCTGGTTATTTTTTGAGCGAAAGCTTCATTTAATGAAGCCACAATGACTATATTCTTTGAATCCTTTATGAGGTAGTCATCGAGATCAAATTCATATTTGTCGTACATAACCATTTTAGGTGGAAGCATTTCATCGTTTGTATACATTGATAACTCATGAAACTTGTTGCTGAGAGTTATTTCTGCGGAGTTGTCTCGATAAACAATAACAATATTTTCTCCGGGATATTCATCTACAATGTATTCGTACAAGTTCCTACAGTGAACATCGATCGTAGGATTTACTTTAATATGATATGGGTTTTCTGAGGTTAGATTATCTGCAGGAGAAAAGGGAAGTACATGCATGATCTTATTCTCTTTTGCAAATGCAGCAACCTTCGAAGCTATTTTATTATACATCGGACCGATAATGAGGTCCATAGATTTGAATTCGGCTTTTTCTAATATTCTATCAGTTTCAAAAGTGCTTTTCTTTGAATCGTACACATATAGATCCAGATCGAGACCTTTTTTTTCCATTCTGTAGAAACCCATCAAGAGTCCTTGATAAAAGTCAAGAGTCATTTCAACATCTTTGGGAATTTGATCCAATATATACTCTTCATCCTTCGGCTCGTTATCATCATCAACTGAATAACTTTTGAACATATTATCGGTTTGAAAAGGCATGATCAAAGCGACTCTAAATCTTCGTGAATCAATTTTGGTATCTGTTTTTTCTTTTACAGTATCAACTTTAGGTTCTGTTTCAGTTATCTCAGAGTTATCTACAGGATCTTTAGTACCACTTGGAATTACTACATCTGGGCTTTTTGCAGTTTTTTGAAAAATCGAGCAGGCGGGAAAGATCAAGAATCCGCATATAAGAAGAAGTATTAACTTACTCCCATTCAATTGTCGCTGGTGGTTTCGAGCTGATATCATATACTACCCTGTTTATTCCTTTTACTTTATTAATTATTTCGTTTGAAGTTTGAGCTAAAAAATCATGTGGTAACTGGCTCCAATCAGCTGTCATTCCATCCTGACTGTTAACGGAACGCAATGCAACCACGTGTTCATATGTTCTCTCATCACCCATTACTCCAACACTTTTAATCGGTAACAACATTGTTGCTGACTGCCATACCTTATCATATAAGTTATGGCTTTTCAAATTGCTTATAAATATGTCGTCCGCTTCCTGTAGCAACTTTACACGATCTTCAGTTATTTCTCCGATAATTCTGATTGCCAAACCAGGTCCGGGAAATGGATGCCGGTGCAAAATATTCTCATGCAGTCCGAGCGCAGCTCCTACACGTCTTACCTCGTCCTTAAACAAATTTCTCAAAGGTTCCACGATCTTTAAATTTAAAATATCTGGCAAGCCACCAACATTATGATGCGATTTAATCATAGCAGACGGCCCATGAACCGAAACAGATTCAATTACATCGGGATAAATCGTTCCTTGCGCCAACCAATCCACATTTTCGATCAGATTTGCTTCCCTTTCAAATACATCTATAAAAACCTTGCCAATAATTTTTCTCTTTTCCTCTGGATCTGAAATTCCATCCAAAGCTTTAAGAAATTCAGCTCCTGCATCGACACCTTTAATATTGAGCCCCATATGTTCATAAGAAGAGAGTACTTCTTGAAATTCATGCTTTCTTAAAAGGCCATTATCAACAAAAATACAATGCAGATTACGTCCAATAGCTTTGTGAAGAAGCATTGCAGCCACAGAAGAATCAACGCCACCAGATAAGCCGAGTAAAACCTGACCATTATTCACAGTTTCTTTTAGAGATGCAACAGTCTCTTCTACAAAAGACGCCGGAGTCCAGTCGCCTTTGCAGTGGCATACATCATAAATAAAAGATGATAAGAGTTGGCCACCCTGGATTGAATGTGTTACTTCTGGATGGAACTGGATTCCATAGACCGGATGCTTGAATTGATCTGAATTAGCCATATAGGCAGCTATTTCAACTTCAGAAGTACTTCCAATGATGTTAAAACCATTAGGAAGAGATTTAATAGTATCTCCATGAGACATCCAAACCTGAGAACTATCATCAAATCCATGGAATAAGGCTCTCTCAGTGTCTATTTTATTCAAATTAGCCCTGCCATACTCTCTCTTGTCGGAACTTTCAACAAGACCTCCCAGCTCTTTAGCAATATACTGAGCACCGTAACATATACCTAAAACAGGCGTTTTGCCTAGATATTTGTTAAGGTCAATTTTAGGCGCAGAATTAGCATTGACAGAAAATGGACTTCCCGAAAGGATTATTCCCATTGTGTTTTCTCCTGTTTCAGGGAGATTGTGGAACGGATGGATCTCACAGTAAACGTTGAATTCACGTATTCGCCGTGCAATTAGCTGCGTATATTGTGAACCGAAATCGATGATTAAAATGTGTTGATGCATATATGGGAACAAAAGTAATTCTAAATGCAGGAATTAACAATCTCATGCGAAATCACTGTAACTCCTCAATTGTTTAAAATTAATCTCTTTTATCAACGATGATTTATCAATTTATTCAGAAATTAACGCTCAATTAACATTTAGAAATCAACTAACATGACGAGAAGCATACTTTGTATTCTTTTACTCTTTTGTATTAATATTTCACTTCATTCACAAAGTGCAGATAGTGAGATAAGTATGGAATCTTTTAACGCAGATCTCATGAATGAGCTGCTGCAAAACAGAATTGATCAATATCGGCTGGCTAATGGTGCCGATGTTCTCATCGACAATGAGATTTTATCCACAGCAGCCATGGAACAGGCTGAAGATAATAAGGATGATCAACGTGTGGATTCCCAGGATGATATTGGAAAAAGAGTGGAAAAGAAAGGCGGGACCAGAAATGCAGTGTTTATGGCTGGTTATGTTTCGGCTGGGCGATCAAAAGATATGTCTACTTATTCTGAAGTGGTCGATGAGGTTATTGAAAAATTTAGCAGATCGAAAAGAAATAAAGAAACACTTACCTCTCCTGAATTTTTCTATTCGGGGATTGGGATCTCTGCTGATGTAGCAAAAAGAAGAATTTATGTGTCTCTCGTAATGGGAAAGATCAATGCTCTGAATTTAGGCGCTGATAAAGCTTTAAGAAATTCTTTGCCAATAAAATATGGTACAAAAAAAATGGGCCTCGCGATCGGTGATGATAAACTATGCCGAGGTGCTGCTAAATTCGAGAATTACAGAAAATTATACAAAGGGCTAACGTTAATCGATAATATGGTCTATCTGGAATATGACAACCTTAAAGAGCTAAGTCGCCTTCTGAGAAAGTCCAAGGATGGCCTGGCAATCGATTTCATTCAGTTAGCTCAATACCCATGTGGAGGACCTAACATTATGAACAATACTTTGCCAAGCAAAGGCATTATGACTAAACCAATGTATTCCAAGAAGCTTTTCAAGAAAAATGAAGTGGAGGGAAAAAGAGTTCGATCTTTCTATGGTCCGGTTGCTAAAGTGAGCAAAAAAGTAGTGTATAATCTACCGGAGGAATATGAAATGAATCTCGTGGTGGTGCAGAGTAAAGCAAAATGCATGGAGATAAAAAGAGGCTATATCGAAATGGGTGGACAGGAATCATTGACAAAATTAGACCTCTATCCAGACACTGCTATCAATGATGTTTTAGGAACATGGGAAATAGATGCTGATGAAGCTGAATTGACATTTGTGGTCCCATTCGAACAGGGAAAGTCAAACTATAAGCCTCAGGATATTCAACCGATCCTCGATACACTCAATGAACCTAAATATGTGGTTAATGAAATATTTATCTCCGCCTTTTCTTCTTTAGAGGGTACTCAGGAGATCAACGAAAGACTGCAAATGGCAAGGGCTGAAAGTATGATCAGAGCTATCGAGCAGATTCAAGGTACCTCAAACAATCTGCTCAATAAAGAAAATATTCATACAGCTGATGGCTGGGAAATTTTTCAGGATCAGATAACGGGAGATGAAAATTATGCTTATTTCGTTGGAATGGATAAAGCTCAGGTTCTCGAAGAAATGAGATCAAACAGAGAAGTTTACAAAAAGTTGGAACCGCTTTTTGAAAAGCAAAGATTCGCGAAAGTGACTATGAAGATCTCTTACGATGTAACTGGTGAGTTTGAAGAGCCATTCGTTATTTCCCGCCTTTTAAAAGCGATCAAAAAGAATGACGGTGCAGAAGCTCTCAAGATCCAGAAGTTTGCTATGAGAAAAATTGATGCTGATAAGTACAGTGCTGATAACCTGATACAAATGGAAATTCCTGATGAGGAACAGTTTGCTTCTATTAAAGTCAATAAATTATATCTCGATACAAGAAAGAATTATGGTGGTGCGATCGATCCTGAATTAACAGCTAAGTTTAAAGGAGTTTTTGATCTGGCTCCTCAAAACGACTTTGCAGCATATAACTACTATTTGACAGCCATTAAGAATGCGAGAATCAAAAATATTGCTCAATTGAATGATTTGCAAAGCGGAGTGCAAGAGCTCTATTCTTCCAGGATCCCAAAAAAATTGGTCGATGGGATCAACCTTGAACTTCAGTTCCGAACAATGGAATATGTTGATTCTCTGGATTCTGAAGAATTTGATAAAGTAAAAGAAACCAGTCTCGACAGAATCAAAAAGATTTACAAAATCGAAGGATCGTCATGGCAGAATGCTTTAAAACTGGCATATATTTTTATCGAATCGGGAGATATAAATTATGCACTGGGAATCATGACACCATTCATCGGCAAAAGTGGATTGAGTGAGGAGTTCTATTTTACCTATATCACTGCATCTGCTGAAGATCAAGAGAATATATTTAAAAGAGAGTTCAAGCTTGCTCTAGAGCAGGCGAAAGAAATGAATAAGGAAAGGTATTGTGAATTGTTTGGAGAACCCTATCTCACATTTCAGTTGCTGGATCACCCAATAATCAAAAAAGAATATTGCAGTACTTGCGATTAACGCTGCGATAAATTTTGAAACAATTCTTCAGAAGCGCTCGCATCCAAACGAGGTTTTGAATACATCTGCATTTGATCTCGCTGACGATATGCTTCATAAAGAGTAACTGCACAAGCTACAGATACATTTAAACTACGTATCATTCCGACAGATGGTATCACAAAGTTCTGATCACAGTACTTTAAAACCTCTTTTGATAAACCATCCTTTTCATTCCCGAATACTAATGCAGTGGATCCGGTCAATGAAAGCTCATACAGTGAAACAGATTCTTTGGAGAGATAGGTGGAATAGATGTTGATATATTTTTTTCTGACTTCAACCATACATTCTTCACATGTATCATAAATACGAAGGTCAACCCATTTCATCGATGAAGCAGAACTCCGTTTCCCATAATGCGTCTTTTCATGGAAAATACGATGAGTGTCGATAACAAAAACTTCCTGTATTCCAACCGAATCACACGTTCTCATAATGGCAAAAATATTATGAGGGTCGTGAACGTTCTCTATTATAACGGTTAGATCAGGTTGCCTTCTTTTTATTACACTTTTGATCTTTTCTTCCCTTTCGGGTGTCATAACTATTTTTCTATTCGTCAAACAAATTACTGAATATTACATTACAATTATAAAGACATCAATCAACGCTATGAAAAAAGTTATCTTAATTTTTTCAACCCTGATTTTTCTGCTTGCCGCCGTCATTATAGCTGCACCGTTTATTTTTCAAGACCGTTTAAATGAATTTGTAATTGAAGAAATAAATAAAAATCCGGACGTGACAGTAGATTACAAAAATCCAAAGGTGAAACTATTTAAGCACTTCCCTGATATTACCATATACATAGAAGACCTAAAGATTTCACCGAAATCAAAAAAAACCAGTCTTTTTCATGCGGATGAAGTGTTATTCTCTTTTGACCTATTCAGCGTTTTATCAGGAAAGTCAACTGATATCAGCAAAATTGGATTACTAAATCCGGTTACCTCTTACATAATAAAAGAAGACGGGAGTAGTAATTGGGATTTCCTGCTGACTAATTCTAAATCTGACGATGCAGGTGTCAGTTTTTCTATCGATGAATATTATATCGCAAATGCGAGCATTTCTTATAAAGATGAAGTTAACAAAGTCGCATTGGACATTAAAAAACTGGATCATTCCGGTAGCGGTAATTTTAACTCAGAAGTATTCGATCTTCAAAGTAATACTTCAGCAAATATTCAAAAACTGTCAATTGACAATGAGGATTATTTTTCTAATGTAGAACTTAAACTCGAGTCAATTCTAAATATAGATCTTAAAGAGGACCTGTATACACTTAAAGAAAATGTTCTTCAGCTCAATAGTTTAGAGCTGAATCTTGACGGTGATATTAAGAACACTGAAACCGTGACAAGCGATATCACTTTCAATACAAACAACAATTCGATAAATGGGTTACTATCGCTTCTCCCTGTCATTAAGCAAAACATGGGAGATCTGAAGACCGAAGGGAATCTGCAGATGGATGGTTTTATAAAAGGTGTTTTTGCAGATGGAGTTTATCCCGATTTCGAAATAAACAGCAGAATAGAAAAAGGAAATGTCTCCTTCAAAGAAATGACCCATAAGATCGAAGGAGTTAATCTCGTTGCTCTGATATCGAAAATGGGAGGGGATCTGGACAATGTTAAGGTGAACATTAAAAAGTTCAATGCATTAGCTGATGGTAAAAGCATTGAAGGAAGTTTGATGCTTTCAAAAATTTTAAGCGATCCATATATCGATCTCGCAGTCAAAGGCAAATTATTCCTTGAAGACCTGATGCCATATGTTACAGATGATGCTCTGGAAAGTATGTCTGGATTGATCGATCTCGATGTAGAATTGAAGGCTGCTAAAAGTCAGCTTCTCGAAAGCAGCGGAACATTACAATCAAAAGGTAAGATCGCAGTGGAGAATGCATCGTTTTCTACTACGGCGTTTCCTGAAGTACTTAAAGTAAATGAAGCAAAATTTGAAATTTTAAACAGACAACTTAAGGTGTCTAAGTTCCAGAGCAAAATGGGAGAAAGTGATGTTGCTATAGTAGGAAACATCAATAGAATTTTTAACTATCTGCTATCGGATGGAAAACTGATTGGTGATTTAACGATGAACAGTCGCTTCTTTAATTTGAATCCCTGGCTTGAACCAAATGAATCCGAAAATGCTGAGATATACGCTATTCCTGAAAATCTTGAACTTTCAGTTTTCGCGACGATAACGAAAGTCCTTTATGAGGAAATCGATATGAAAGACATTAGCGGTCAGTTTCAGATCCGGGAAGGTAAGTTGATATATCAAAAAGTAAAAGCGGATGCACTTGGTGGAAAGATCCTTGTAGATGGTGCTTATCTCACCAAAAATGGAAAAGCATCCGTAGATATGACATATGATGTATCAGCCTTGGATATTGCAAAGACAGCCGAAAATCTTGGTTTGGTAGATGGTTATTTTCCTGTAGCAAAATATCTCGAAGGTAAAGTAAGTTCTAAAATGGAGTTACAGAGTGATTTTACAAATGAAATGCTTTTCGACCTGAGCACAGTTTCAGGTAATGGTAATATCAAGATACCATTTGCTTCTATCCAGTCGATGCCATTGATGGAAAAATTATCGAGTGTAAGCGGATTAAAAACTTCGAATTGGAAGATTGAAAACGCATGGACAGTTGTCAAGATAAAGAATGGCAAGATGGCAGTGGAACCTTTTACAGTTAAAGCTGGTGGATACGATATGCTAGTCTCTGGAAGTAACGGCCTCGATAAATCCATCGATTATCTGATTAAACTTGATGTGCCATCTGATAAACTTGGAACTGCATCAACAACAGTGCAAAACTGGATTAAGAAAAATCCTCTACCTAATAATTCGCAATTAATACCGAAGGTCGTTCGTTTTACTTTTGGAGTAAGTGGGAGCTTTATGGATCCGAAAGTTGCATTAAAAAGTGTTAAAAATGGAGAGGACAATTCTATAAAAGAAGAAGCCAAACAAATTATTGAAGAAACAGTAGATAAAGAAATAGAAAAAGCCAAAACCCAGGTTGAAAAAGTGATAGAGGAAAATAAAAGTAAAATCGAAAAGGAAGTTGAAGAGAAGAAAGAGGAGGTTAAGCAAAAAGTGGATAAAGAAGTAGAAGAGACTAAAGATAAGGCAAAGGAGAAAGCAAAAGAAATTCTTAAAATTCCATAGGTAATTGCATTTAGTAAGAAACACATTTATATCTATTGCACTTTTGGTTTTTACGACAACTGGATTTGCTGTTGCATCTTCCGTAACAGATGGTTGTGGTAACTCCGGAAGCAAAAAGGTTGAGAAGTTATATAAAGAAGCGATCACATTTCTCAATCAGGAGAAACACAATGCTGCTTTAAAAGTATTGAAAGAAGCAGTGGCCAAAGATGATCGGTATGCCAAGGCATTCTATCTTATAGCTCATATCTATAGCCTCCAGGGAGACTATGTAAAAGCAAAAATTAACTTTCAAAATGTCCTTGAGGTTTGCGTGGATTTTGATCCGGAGATCCATCTGAGTCTGGCAAAGTTAGAGTTCAAACTCGAAAAATATCATGAAGCTGTCCAGTATGCGAATGACTTTCTGGATATGGAATATAGCAACCCACAGCTTGAAGACGAAGCTATTGATATTATAAAAACAGGTGAATTCTATCATTCCATGTTTTCAAATCCGGTTCCATTCGATCCCAAACCGATGAGTGGAATCTGCACCTCTTTTGATGAATATCTTCCCATGCTTACTCCTGACAATGATTTTCTATACTTTACAAGAAGGCATAAAAAGGACAGCAAGTTTACTGTTATTGGAGATGCATGGGTAGAAGAATTCTGCGTAGCTGTGAAAAAGGAAGATGGAAGCTTTACATCCGGGAAACCTCTTAGAAGTCCATTTAACCAATCTCAAAATGAAGGCGGAGCTTCGCTTTCAAAAGACAACAAGAATATATTTATTACCGTTTGTAATAGCCCACAAGGAGCTGGTAGTTGTGATGTTTTTTACTCTGAAAGAAGAGGTGAAAGTTGGTCAGAGTTAAGCAGCTTAGGGAAGAATGTTAACGATTCTCTGTGGCAGTCTCAGGTTTCATGTGCCCCGGATGGCAAGCGATTGTACTTTTCAAGCGATAGAAAAGGTGGTTATGGAGGCAAAGATATTTATTACACCGTTTTCAAGAAAGGCGAATGGACAAAGCCGGTTAACCTGGGTCCTGAAATCAATACTGAGGCTGATGAAAAATCGCCATTTATTCATCAAGATGGGATCACGCTTTACTTTTCTTCAGAAGGTCATCTCGGTCTTGGTGGTTTTGATATTTTTATTTCGAGGATTGACGGGCAAGGGAAATGGACTCAAGCAAGAAACATAGGGTACCCAATAAACTCTGAATCTGATGATCTTGGATTCTTTGCCAGCACTAACGGCAAAAAAGGCTATTTCGCTTCTAACAAGTTGGAAGGCAAAGGTGGATGGGATATTTACGAGTTTGATTTATATGAAGGCATTCGACCTAAAAAAGTATTGTTCGTGAAAGGTTCTGTAACTGATGAATCCGGGAACGCTGTTCGGGGAGCTCAGTTAAAATTGAAAGACTTAATAACCAAAAGTGTAAAGAGTATTGATGTAGACTCCATAACAGGGGAGTATGTGTATTCTGAGATTTTTGAAAATGATCAAATGCTAACTATAAACAGTGAAGGTTACTTTTATGACGAGATGCTCATAACTGAAACTGAAGTTGCGTCGGTTAACAACATTCAATTTGATTCAGAACTTCTCCCTGTAGAAATAGGAAGCTCATTTCAGCTTAACAATATTTTATTTGATACTGATAAATATGATCTGAAGTTAGATTCAAAACTCTCGTTAGATAACCTTGTAGATTTTTTAAATACTAATAAATCAATTCAGTTAGAAGTTGCCGGGCATACCGATGATGTTGGAGATGATGAAAAAAATAAAATTCTTTCTGATAACAGGGCCAGAGTTGTATTTGAATATCTTATCAGCAGCGGAATAGATTCGAACAGAGTGCGCTACATTGGGTATGGGGAAGAATTCCCTAAAGTAGAAAATACAGACGAAATTAACAGATCTCTAAATCGGAGAACAGAGATCAAGATCTTGGAAAGTATGTGATCAAGTTCTTCTCTTTTCACGGATCCTCGCAGCCTTACCTTTTCTTTCTCTGAGATAAAACAGCTTAGCACGGCGAACTCTACCAACTTTGTTGATTGTGATCTTTTCAATATTGGGAGAAAACATCGGAAATACTCTCTCGACACCAACACCATGAGACATTTTCCTTACGGTAAACATCTTACTGGCACCTTCTCCTCTGATCTGGATCACATCTCCTTTAAACTGCTGAACTCTTTCTTTGGCGCCCTCTTTGATCTTGTAATCAACGGTAATGTTATCGCCAGCCTTAAATTCGGGCAATTTTATCTTTGACATGTGCTCTTGATGCACAATTCTTAATTCCTCTGTCATTTTCTCAATATTTTGAAAAAAGTAATATCCGTAAAACGGATGGCAAAGTTAAGAAAAATTTAATTGAATAGAGATTTAATAGACAGGATAAAAT
>JABDMM010000055.1 GCA_013001465.1 Chitinophagales bacterium
GTACAGCACCTATTAATACTGGGAAAACACTCATCATAGTTTTAAACGTTTTATAGCTTTATTCCAACTAAACTCATAAAAGCAATACCCATTAATCCCGTAATGATAAAGGCGATTCCTAGACCTCTTAACGGTGCGGGAACATTTGAGTAACGGATCTTTTCTCGAATTGCTGCTAGTGCAACGATCGCTAAAAAGAAACCAAAGCCTGCTCCTATACCAAACACCGTTCCTTCCACAAAGTTGTATTCTTTCGTAAACATGAATAAAGTACCACCAAGTATTGAGCAGTTCACAGTTATCAGGGGAAGAAATATACCAAGGGATACGTACAATGTTGGAGAAGATTTTTCTATGATCATCTCCACAAGTTGAACCATAGACGCAATAACAGCAATGTAAACGATCAGTCCGAGGAATGAAAGGTTAACATTTGCAAATACAGGATGGATCCATGCGAGAGCTCCCTCTGCTAGAAATCCATTGAAGATCAACCAGTTTATCGGAGCTGTTATTGCTAAAACAAAAATTACGGCTAAACCCAGACCTACTGCAGTTTTAACTGTTTTAGAAACCGCCAGATACGAACACATACCAAGGAAGTACGCGAGCACCATATTTTCGATAAAAGCCGATTTGATAAATATATTTATATAATCCATAGTCTTAGGTTAAGAGATATCTACTAATTTGGGGTTGAAGCTTCTTTGTATCCATATAAAAATACCGATCAGGAATATAGATGCGATAGGCAATACCATAATACCATTGGTGAATAAAGGCCATTGCGAAGCAAAATCAATACCCATCAATGAACCTGCTCCAAAGAGCTCTCTGAAAAATGCGACACCGATCAATATAATACCGTATCCAATACCGTTTCCAATACCGTCTAAAAATGAAGGCCAAGGCTTATTCGCCATTGCAAATGCTTCCAACCTCCCCATAATGATACAGTTTGTGATTATAAGTCCTACAAAGACTGATAATTGTTTACTTACATCATAAGCTGCCGCTTTAAGTACTTCACTTACTAATGTTACTAAAGTTGCAATAACCACTAGTTGTACGATCATCCTGATCCTGTTCGGGATATAGTTTCTAAGCATAGAGATCGTAAGATTGGCGAACGCAGTAACGAAGATCACACATAAAGCCATGATACCAGCATTAACCACCTGAGATGTTACGGCTAAAGCTGAACAAATACCTAATACCTGAACCGTGATCGGATTGTTATCATTTAAAGGATCCGATACAAGACGTTGGTTCTTTTTTGAAAATAACGGTTCCGATTTTTGCTGTATTGCTGTAGCAGTTTCTGTACTCATTAGCTACTGGATTTTACTTTATCAAAAAATGTAGTGTAGTCTGTCAGGATCTCATTCATCATATTGTTGACTCCATCGATGGTTAAAGTAGCTCCTGAGAGACCATCGATATAATATGTAGATTGTTCTGCTTTAAGATTACCTGTCCCTTTCAAAACCTGGAACTGATATTCACCATCTTCACCAAATATCTCCTCACCAATAAACCTCTCACTAAATTTAGTTTTTGAGATCTCCGCACCAAGACCTGGAGTTTCACCTTTGTGATCGAAAGCAGCACCTTTAATGGTAGACATGTCGTCTTCCAATGCTATATAACCGCTTATCTCATCCCAAAGTCCCATTCCTATCAAAGGAACGATGTAATATTTTTTCCCGCCATCATCATTGTAAACGAAAACAGGCATCTGCCTCTCATCGAGCGGCTTTCTAAACTCTTTTTTAACATCCAATTCAAAAGCAGTTTTACCTTCGATTGGATCTCCCTGATAATTGACTACCAGTTCTTTGATCTTATTGTTGTATTCATCGATTACAAAATCCTGTGTAAATACTTCCTTTTCACGGCTCTCTTCAACAAAAACCACGGATTTCAGGATTTTCTTCTTTTTGTCAACCTCTTCGTTCTTAGAAATTATTGGCTGAAGACCAGTTGCTACGAACGAAAGAAGGAATGCAACAACGATCACCATAGATAATAGAAATATGGTGATATAACTATTTGAATTTGTATTAAGCGACACGACTCAACCTCCTATTTATATTACTTTTTAAAACATAATAATCTATTAACGGGGCGAATATATTCATGAACAAGATCGCAAGCATCCATCCTTCCGGATAAGCAGGATTGAGCACACGAATAATCATACCCAGCACACCGATCATAAACCCATAGATCAACTTCCCTTGATTTGTAGAAGCTGCTGTAACCGGATCTGTTGCCATAAAAGCCATGGCAAACAGTAAACTACCAATCAGAAACTGGTGGTACCATGGGACTCCAATAAACGCAGAATCAGGGAATGCTGTTACATGAAGTACATTCATTAGAATACCTGCAAATGCAGCACCAAGGACAAAGGACAACATTATTCTCCAGGATGCGATCCCTGCTGCTATCATCAAACCGGCTCCAGCGATCACGAAAACTTTCGAGGTTTCACCAATGGAACCGGGTAATATTCCAAACAACAAATTTGCAATACTATATTGTTGATCACCATTCGGTAAAGTTGCTGATTGCACTGCTTCCCACCCTCCTGAGGCGGCCAATGCCAGCGGAGTTGCCCCCGAAAATCCATCGACCATGATCTCATTCACTTTTGCCGGAAGCTTATCCCACCCATGGAAAGCTAAGGTATGTGCCTCAATTCCGAATATCTGATGAAAAATGTTATAATCATATGAAACCCAACAAATATCTCCAGAAATTTCACCTGGATAGGCGAAAAAGACAAAGACTCTTGAGACCAAGGCAATATTCAGGATATTCATTCCGGTACCTCCAAAAGCCTCTTTTGCAATTAGTACAGCAAATCCAGTCGCCATACCAACCATCCATAATGGAATGTCTGGTGGCATAATTAATGGGATCAGGGCACCTGAAACCAAAAACCCTTCTTCTATGGAATGACCTTTTCTGGCAGCAAAAAAGAACTCAATACCTAGCCCAACAAGATGTACAACCACAAAAATTGGAAGTAGTTGAAGTAGGCCGTACATCAGCTTCAAGAAAAATCCTTCAAAAAGTCCGCTATACATTCCCAAAGCAAGGTAATGCTGATGTCCAATATTGTAGGTACCCAGAACGTAACATAGCTGAAGGGCAATTACGACATGGACCATGGTTCTTTTGAGATCCATTCCATCCTTAATATGCGTTCCAACACTTGTGGTCGTATTAGGCTGAAACAAGAAAGTCTCGAGACCATCGTATACAGTGTGAGCAAATTTATTATTCCTCACCTTAGGTTCAATACTGTCAAGTAATTTTCTTAATGGGTTCATTTAGATGTATTTCTTAACTTTTTAGCTTTGTTCTTTCATATAATTTAATCCGTCTCTCAGGATCGCCATAGCCGGTTGCTTTGATGTACAGACAAACTCGCATATAGCGAAATCCTCTTCAATCACTTCATAAATTCCCAATCCCTCCATTTGGTCGAAATCTCTGGAAAGGATAGCTTTTAAGAGATGAACCGGATAAATATCCATAGGAAGTACTGCTTCATACTCTCCGGTAACCACAAATGCACGCTCCTCGCCATGAGTATTGGTATTAACATCAAATTCTTCAAAAGGGAATAGTGTCCATGGGAATGTAACTGAAGCACTTGGTCTGGGATACGAAGGAATGAGCCATCCGAATAATTCGTAAAAGTCCCCTTCTTTGATACATGAAATCAAATGGTCATAATAACCAACATGACCTTTTTCCGGGTCTACCTGCTTTCCTGTCAGCACATTTCCACTTATAAAACGTGTTCCTTCTTTTTTAACCGAGGACATTAAACCAGATAGATTAGCACTGAGATAAGTTTTATAATATTTCGGAGTATTTACTTGTGGTCCCGCAACTGCAACTATTCTTTCAGGATCATAAATACCTTCAGAGAACAGCTTGCCAATAACAGCAGTATCCATCGGACTGATGGTCCAAACGGTATCGCCTTTATCAATTGGATCGGTATGATGTATTTGAATGCCAGGAAGTCCGGCGGGATGTTTGCCTTCAAACCAATTTAACTGGATATCCTTGATTTCAGAATAAAAAGGAAGTGGTTTTTTCTTTGCATTTAAATTAATATGCACTTTCCCGTCAGTTAGTCTCTTTAACACTTCAACACCCTTTTTAAAATGTGTTCCACGGTCCTTCATAATAAAGGCGTAATCAGGGGCCAATGGTGATGTATCGAATGTTGAGATATGAATTGACTTTGGAACTCTCTCTAATTTAGCAACTAATCCGAAAGGTCGCTCGATAAAACTGCTCCATGCACCACTTTCAGCCAACAGAGAAACAATTTCAGATCGTGGTGCTGTTGTGATATCCAGCTTGGGAAACTGCTTGAATTCTTTTCTTTTATCAGACAGAATAACGATTTCTTCAATAGCACGCTTGTCACCTCTTCTTATTTCTGCTATCTCTCCACTCACTGGCGCAGTGAAGAATATGTCAGGATAATTTTTATCGTAAAACAATTTATCACCAGCCTTAACTTCTGTTCCAACTTCAACAGACATTTTCGGAATTGGTTGCAAACCTTTAAAATCATAAGGCTTAACAGCATATGTTGCCGGATCATAATGCTCAATAACCTTTGCAGCTTTACCCTTGATCTTAACATCGAATCCTTTTTCCAATTTATGGACCTTGTTTGCTCCTGCATGTTTATGATGGATAATATTACTTACTTCTTCTTTGTTTGGAAGTACTCCAAAAGTGTTTGCTTTATTACCATAACCTGCTACCCTTGCCGAATCCTTAATAAGGTGGTCACCAAAAACAAAGAATAAAAAAACAACCAATACCATAGTTGCAGCTAACAATAAAATGACAACACTTTGAAGATTAAAACCTCCACCGCTTTGAGAAAATGCCATAAAGGGGAAACCCGTAAATATTATCAGTAAATATGATTTGCTGAAAGATGGAAGTAGAGAAAAAATGAATTTAGTAAAATGCTTAATTCCGCTGTTATCACTCATTTAAGAAGATTTGAATATTTGTGGGCAAAGGTAAAATAAGTTTTATTAAATCCTGTGCTCTGTTATGCATTTTTTCAAATCGATTGAATATGCTGTACTCTCTTGATAATCTATTAATTAAGCAAATAAATGCAAATATTTATTTTAATTTTCTAAACATAAAACCAACTAAAGTTTTATCAGTCGTTTGATTACAGATTTTCCCTCTCTGGTTTCAATTCTTAAAAAATATATTCCTGAGGGTAACTTGTCCAATGAGATACTGAGATTGTTTATGCCAGTGAGGTCCCGGCGATTGATAATCTGACCTGACAGATCCTGAACAATAACTCTTTTAAGCGAAACTATAGAACTTATTGACACATTATGCCCGTCTGCAACAGGATTCGGAGAAACGCTGATTCCATTTAAATCTGGTTCCGTTAAGTTGTTTACCATGGTATCGTTCTCAATTATAAGAATGGAAAGAGGACTAACCAAACCAGCTTTGCTGGCAGACGCTCCTAATATTAAAAATTCGTCTCCCTCAAATGTTGTATCATCTATAATAGCCACTGTAAACAATTTGGGTGTAGCATCAAAAGGCGGAAATATGATGGTCGATTTACTCAAACTAAAATCCATTGAGTCTGCTTCACTTTGCGAAAGGATATTGAGATCGACAAAAGTAGAATCAGAGTTTAATCCTGACATATTAAGGAAGATCTGCAAGCTACCAGAATCTTCAAATATCATAGTATCAACAGGATTAAAACTTAGGGTAAGTTCGTCATCGTCTTCAACTATGATCGTTATTGTCGAATCTCCTAAAGATGCATTAGCTGAAGGATCCATAAGTACTAATGATATCTGATAATCAGGTTCTACGATGACATTATCAATGATATCTAAAATAATGTTAACCGGGGCCGGAGAATTCGCTAAAAATGTAATGCTGGTATCAGAAAATGTGAAATCAACACCGTTAAGTCCGCTTGAGTTGGCAGAATCTAAAACGAGATCTACGCTTACATCCATCGTATCAGGATTTAGAATTTCAACGGAAACCATATACGAGCCATCGGATTCATCGATAATGACAGAGGAAGTTGAGAATTGGACTATTGGGTTACCTGAACAGCTAATCGTAGTATGGCTCCCCAGAGAATCACTGAAGTCTGAAGCATAGACATCCCATTGATCGTCGCCAAGATTCCAATTTGTAGTCCCTTGCAAGACGTTTGCCTTTCGAACTAATGTAAAGTTTTGTGTTGAGCCCATTCCAACAGGCCACACAACACCTTCTCCTATTCTTCCGATCTGATCGATAGTATCATTGATATGCAGTAAAAGCAGGGCATCATCACCATTATAAAAGGTTATAGTCGATGTAATATCGGCTTGATTAAGGATCAAGGTATCTGCATTGCTATTTGCGATTACGTATGTCTCGCCGGCAGCCAAAGTACCGTTTAGCCCTAATGTTCCGCTAGCTGTCGTACTGGTGTTATTAAAACGAAGAATGGTGTATTTAGAAAGATCTACTGCTTGCGTTCCAGGGTTGTATATCTCTAAAGCTTTATTATTCCCACTACCCTCAATATACTCTGAGAAAAAAAGATTTTGGCAAGGTCCGCTCGGAATTGGATCGTCTTCAAGGATGGTGATCTTAAACAATGAGTCGAAAGAAACAGCACCATTGCTAAAATTTCTCAGCGCAAGTTGGATAGTCTCATCAGCCTCAAATTCAACATCATCTATTAAATCGATCAAGAATGATAATACTGTATCCGTCGAAGGAGGAAATATTAGTGTTGTATCACTGAAGTTAAAATCAACTGCATTGGTAGCGGTTGAATTAGGAAGGAGTTTAACGTCCACAGAAGTCGCCATTGTATTGGGATTATCGATATTGACTTCTACTGAAACCTGATTCGTATTTTCAGGTACGCTTACATCAAAACCATTGAATTGAACAGATAGTTGATCATTATCAAAAATTGAAATCGTGTGCACTGAATCAACTAGTATCGCATTGTTCGATGCATTCAAAAGTTTTATTACAACAGATTCAACACCCTCGGACAATACATCCTCCAGGATCGATACTCCAACCGATTGCTGCATATTAGAATCAGCAGGGAATATTATCTGACTGTTAAGCAAATTAAAATCAAGGCCTTGCGTTGCCGTAGAAGCCGCATCGACAGCGACATCAACTACAATAGTATCTGATGGTGCAAAATCGATCAATGCAAGCAGTGTTATTGTAGAATTTCCTTCAATTATCGTTGAAGAAGTCGTTGAAAATGAAATTATTGGGTCTGGGTTCGTTAAGGGAACCGAGATGTCGATATTATCCAAGCCAAATTCATCACGAGCTCCGCCACCCGAAACATCGTCACCGGTCCATTTCAGATAAAAATTCCCGCCATTCGGAATTGCCAGACCATTTAAAGAAATCGTTCTTGTTGTAACAGAGTCCTGTCCATCGAGGGCTTCAGTTGAAATCACATTCAATGCGGGTACAGGAGAATAAACGGTATTATTACTGGAATACGCAAATGCAAAACTGTTTGCTCTGCTCTCATTGTTTAAAAAAGAAACATCATAAGATATATCCAGAAAATCGATAGCAGAGCCAGTGTTATTCACCAGATATAAAACCAGCGAACCAGGTGTAAAATCGCCACCCGTTGGTTGAATCCATAATCGGGTATTCCCACCACTTGTATTAGCATAAATACCGCCTGAAGTAACATTTCCCCCTGTTGTTCCCCGGGCAAAATCACCTGAAGTATTAATACTACCGTAAGTATATACATCACTAAATCCTGAAATTTCCCAATCCACAGAACTAAGCTGACCAGCTGCCGGTGGGTTATTAAATCCTGCTCCTGTAAATCCAGTAAAATCGATAGAAACTGAATTCCCTGCATTGGGCAAAGAAATCTGCGCATCGGCATAAAATACTGATAAACAAGATAATAAAGAAAGAAGGGTGATTTTTACGGGTTTTAAGATCATTATTGGAACCTTTATTGTTATAAGTAAGAGTAAAGGTATAACTTACTTCTTAAGGAGTTTGCAGATTATTAAATATTATGACAGCGTTACTTGATAATATTATATATTAGTCGTATATTAAATAAACAAATCTTTTTAGCACATTTAATCGTATTAATTAAAAAGGAGGAAATTATGATGGAGGAACACAAAAATATTCAGATAGGTGATATCATCCTTGCTGAGCCTTTTATGGAAGATACCGATTTTAAAAGATCAGTAGTCCTTCTTTGCGATCACGACGATGAAAATGGAACAATAGGATTTATCGTTAATAAGGGAACCAAACTTAAATTGAACGATGTTCTGGAGGACTTCCCATTCTTTGACGTTGCAGTCAATATAGGAGGACCGGTCCAACAAGATACATTACATTTTATCCACAACATCGGACCAAAATTAGATGGTGGTATTGAAGTTGTAGATGGGATATATTGGGGTGGAAACTATGAAACCTTAAAGATCATGATCGAAAACAATGAAGTATCACCGGAAAATTTCAAGTTTTTCTTGGGATACTCGGGATGGTCAGTAGGTCAGCTTGAAGAGGAAATGGGGGAAAAATCGTGGATTTTAAGTACTCCAAAACAGCCTCATATATTACCGAAACTCGAGGGCAAGACAAATGGAAATCTTTGGAAACAAATTCTTATTGAGATGGGCGGAAAGTATAAGCAAATTGCAAACTTCCCTGAACATCCATCTTTGAATTAATACAAGATTTAATATTATAGATTAATTTTGGCCGCAGTGCTAAAATTATCTCTTCTTACAATTTGCTTAAGCATATGTAGTTTCGTTTCTGCTCAGTCAGAATTTGATCAAATTTCGCCGAAGGCAGAGATTTCTCTTATTACTTGTGGAACCGGTGAATACATTCATACGCTGTTCGGACATAGCGCAATCAGAGTTCATGACCCTTTGACAAATCTGGATATCGTTTTTAACTACGGTACTTTCGATTTCAACAAACCTGGTTTTATAATTGACTTTGTTAATGGGCGACTTGATTATTTTCTTTCCATATCTCGCTTTGATAGATTCTTGGCTCTTTACATTAGAGAAAACAGAGACGTTCACGAACATGTTCTCGACCTTGATCAACAGCAAAAACAGCAGATATATCAAGCTTTAAGAGAAAACTATAAAGAAGAGAACAGATACTACCTCTACGACTTTTTCTTTGATAATTGCTCTAGCAGAATCAGGGATATTTTCGAGTTATACTTAAGCGATTCTCTAAAATTAGATCTATCATATGCCGAGACTGACAGATCTTTTCGAGATCTACTCTTACCTTATTTAGCCAAGCATGAATGGACATGCCTGGGAATAAATTTGCTATTAGGCTCTCCTTCGGATAAGATCGCAAACCCGCAGCAATATATGTTCTTGCCAGATTTCCTGGACCTTGCATTTAAAAATGGTAAGATTTACAAGAACGACAGCTGGGTTGAACTTTCAAAAAAAAGCAGGTCATTGTATGAGGCTAAACCGATAGCAATTTCAAATACTTTTATCTCAAACATTTTTGGACCTAGCAAGATTTTTTGGGCACTGTTTTTTATAATTGCTTTTGTTAGCGTATATGGTAGATTTAAGCAGAATAGACAAATAGCCCTCGACATTTTAGTTTTCTCAGTCGCTGGCTTTCTGGGAATAATGTTTCTTTATTTTATGTACGGCACAGACCATACCGTATTCCCACGCAATTACAATATATTCTGGGCTTGTCCTCTTCATATTTTTACGGTTTTTATTTTGCTGAAGTGGCGATCAGCAAAGTGGATTAATTACTATTTTGCGATTATCGCAGCCTCTCTTTTTATTTTGATCATATTCTGGAACAGCTGGCCGCAGGAGTTTCATCCGGCAGTGTTACCACTTTGCGGGATTTTATTGATCAGGAGTACTTTTAGATTTATTTCAAAATGAAGGCAAATCATATAAGGGTAAGCAAAACCGCGAGATACTATACCGAAGGTGACCTGAACAAGAATACAAAAGTCGTAGTATTTCTCCTTCACGGATATGGTCAAACAGCTTTGTCGATGATGAAATCTTGCGCAGGTCTGAAGTCTGACAGTCGCTTTCTTATTGCACCTGAAGGACTATCAAGGTTCTACTGGGAGCAATTCAGCGGTAAAGTTGTTGCCAGTTGGATGACATCTGATGATCGGGAGACAGAGATCTCAGATTATACGAGATATTTAAATAAACTCTACGATCAGGTTCAATCGATCTCACCTGACTGCAAAATGATCTGTCTTGGCTTCTCTCAGGGAGTTGCGACAGGTACCCGTTGGGTATCGCGTAATCAGAGGAAGTTTCAAAAGATCATCAGTATTGCCGGAGCTCCTGCAAAAGAAATTGATTGGAATGATCCTACTGACCCGATTAACTCGATACCGCATTTATATATTGTTGGAAATGACGATCGATGGATCGATGAAAAAGCTATCGATCGCACACGTGCCAAATTTGATGCTACAGGTTTAAATTTTGAGATCGAAATCTTTGAAGGTGACCACAGTATCAATGACGAAGCGACCGCAATAATACTACAGCATCTTTAATTAAGCGCTCTCTTTGTTCTGTCTCTTCTGTCTGGTATAAAGATGATAATAATGCCCTTTTAAATTCAATAGTTGTTCGTGACTTCCTTCTTCAATGATCGATCCTTTCTTGATAACCAGGATACGGTCACAATTTCTGATCGTAGAGAGTCTGTGTGCTATCACAATTGCTGTTCTACCATTCACGAGTTTATCGAATCCATGTTGGATCTTCTTTTCAGTAATAGTGTCGACTGAAGATGTCGCTTCATCGAGAATCAGGATCGCAGGATCTTTTAAGATCACACGGGCAAAAGCAAGTAATTGTTTCTCCCCAATCGATAAATTTCCTCCCTCCTCACCTACCTCTTCTTCCAGCTTGTCGACGAAATGATCAGCACCTATCAACTTTAATGCATTCACTACATCTTCATTAGAAGCATTTAAATTTCCATAAAGGATGTTTTCCTTAATACTACCGGAAAACAAATGTGGTGTTTGCAAAATTATACCGAGTTGTTTTCGAAAGCTAGCCAATGTTTTATCGCGGTAATCCGTACCATCTATTAATATTTTCCCTGAATTCGGTTCATAAAACCTGCAGATAAGATTAATGATAGTGGATTTACCTTCCCCGGTTGGGCCAACAAGAGCTATCGATTCGCCAGCTTTAACTTTTAAGTTGAAATCTTTCAATATACTTTTGCCTTCTACATATGAAAAATTCACCTTTTCAAACTCGATGTTGCCGCTAATTGAATTAAAATGTTCTACACCTTCTTTATCACTTATTTCTAATTTTTCATCTATGAGTGAAAAGATCCTCTCTCCAGCCGATAGGCTTCCCTGGGCGAGTGCATAGAACCTTGTTATGTCAAATATCGGTTCAAAAATATTTCTTGCATACACGAAAAATGCTGCGAATATTCCAATAGTGATGCCATACTTTTGCTCAAGCACCATGTTCCCTCCTGAAAATACTACCACAGCAGCAGCTATCGAACCTACACCGATTACCACAGGAGTAAACATAGCTGTGAAATAGGATGCTTTGTAAGAACTTCGCTGCATCTTACTTGTTAGCGTCATAAATTCTGCAGCAGCTCTTTGCTCCTGAGAGGTTGCTTTATTCACTTCCACCCCGTTGATGTGCTCATTAAATGAGGCTGTAAGCTCACTATTAAGCCTTCTTGCTTCCCTGGAATACTTTAGGATCAATAGACGGATCCTGATGCCCAAGATCAATAAAAGAGGAATAGTTAGCAATACTGCTAAAGCTAAAACCCAATTATAAAAAAACATTGCAGTAATACATGCGATGATCATTACAATACCCCAGATCAATTCAATAAAACCCCAGGATACCAGTTCAGAAACCCTATCGGTGTCTGATGTGATCCTGGATAGCAACCATCCAATAGCCGACCGATTATAAAAAGAAAGAGACAGGTGTTGAAGTTTATCAAACATTTCTCTTCTTAGTTTGAACATCACATGTTCCTGAATTCTCCCTGCATAAACGATAAACGCAAATACTCCGATTCCAAGTACCACCGTAACAGCGGCATAGATCCAGCCAAACCTGATCAGTCCAGACAAATCGATATCTACAGGATTGCCGGATTCCAATCCAGCCTTATATTCCAGAACCATAGGAGTAACTACATTATCCAGAAAATGGAGCCATATAAGTGGAAAAGCAGCATCCATTGCCGAGACGATAACAATAAATATTATCAGCTTTATCGACCAGCTTTTAAACTGAAAAGCATACGTGAATATTCTCTTTAAGAAAGGCCATAATGTTCGCTTGCTTTCAAACCTCTCTTCCTGTAATTGTTTATCAGCACTCATTTTTTAATCGATATTTCTTCATCAATCATACTCTCAAGAGCAGATTGAAGTCTATTGATTTCCAAATAATATCCTTCCTTTCGAATTAATGATTCGTGTGTCCCTGTCATTTCAATTTTCCCATCGTTCAAGACTATAATTCTATCTGCTTGTTGTATCGATGTTAAGCGATGGGAAATTATTACTGTTGTTGTTTTCTCAAGACGCTCATTCAGGGCATCAAATATGGCAAACTCAGTTTCTGTATCAACAGCTGAAGTTATATCGTCAAGGATAAGTATATCTGGTTCCGATAGGATGGTCCTTGCAAGTGCAACTCTCTGTTTTTGTCCACCTGAAAGTGTAACTCCCTTTTCGCCTACAACAGTATCATATCCTTCTGGAAACACCTCTTCGATATGCCCTATGCCTGCAACTTCAGCAGCATGTATTACAGCATTTCTTTTAGAAGCCGGTTCTGCATATGCGATATTGTTATGAATGGATGTCGAGAACAAAAATGCCTTCTGCAGTACAACTCCAATTCGCTTGCGCAAAGATTCTCTTGAAAGCGTTGAGATAGCGACATCATCGAGATAGATCTCACCGGAATCAGGGTCATAAAATCTCGTTAACAGTTTGATAATTGTAGACTTCCCTGATCCAGTTGGTCCGATAAAAGCGACTTTTTCACCTGGGTTGATCTGAAATGAAACATCACATAAAACATGTTCCGTATTGTCTTCATCATATTTAAAACTGACATTATCAAATACGATCTTACCGTGAAGCTTTCCGGTGATTTCATTTCCACTATAATCTTCCTCTTCCTGTTTTAGAATATCATAGATCCTTCCAATTGCAACTACAGCCATTCCCATTTGGGAAAGTATCCTACCAACCTGTCTTAATGGCCAGGCGACCATAATCACATATGTATACACTGCTGCTAATTCACCAATGGTGATCCATCCCTTCATTGCAAAGTACCCTCCTACGACAAATGACATCGACATTTGCATATAAACCATGAGATCGGATAACGGCCAGTAAATCGCATGTAACTTTACATGCTGCAAACCCATGTGCAATTTTCTTTTGTTCTGATCATCGAACTTTCTTATCTCATAGGATTCCTGCGCAAATGCTTTCACGACCCGGATCCCGTTGAGGTTTTCTTGTGTCATAGTTGTCAATCGATCAGACTCAACCTCGTGCGCTTCCCAAACTTTATTCTCCATCTTAAAGAAGATATATCCTCCTATCGCAATGATGGGTACCAAAAGAATGGAAAGCCATGCAAAACGGGGGTCTATGATGTAGATCATATAGAAAGAAAATCCAAAGATGGCGGTAAGGCGAATGACATCCACTACTTGATTCAGCATAAATTTTCTTACAGTATCGACATCTCCAGTGCATCTCTGAATCAACTCCCCTGTTGCCTGATTGCTGTAAAACTTAAGCGGCAAAGCCTGAAGGTGGGAGAACAATCTGTCTCTAAGTCTTCTTATCGCCTTTTCAGTAGCTGAAGCAGTTATTGCATTGGCAATAAGCATCATAATCCCCCTAATAACCGCAATAGCCATATATAATGCTCCCAGCGAAAGCAAAACAAAGTACAAGTTATCTAAACTCAATTTTGGTATCAATCGCAGAAAGAGATTCGCCCAATAATCAGATGCAGTTAATGAAGTTGTCCCACCAGATTGATAATAAAGAATGACATTATCTACTGCTATCTGAATGATCTTAGGTTCCAGCATTCTGACAAAGATCGATGCGATAAGGAGCAAACCTGAAGCAATATAACCCCACTTCCATCTGTCGAGGATCCCAAAAAGTCTTTTAATATTTAAAATCATAAAAAATCGGATAAAAAAAAAGCCGCGGAGATCATCCGCGGCTTACATGTATATTGAAATATATTCAGTTTCACATATCGAACGGAATCAAAGATATACCAACGGTATTCCCGGAAGGTAGCTGACTCATGTATGTATATGAAAACCTCATCATTTTGACATCTTTCTTTTAATTACAGGTTAAATTTATAAAAAGTTTTTTTGAAATCAGGCAAATACCTATAAAAAAATTTCTAAATACGTGCACTCTATTGGATCTTTAATGAATCGAACCATGCCTTTGCGTTACTAAAAGTAGGGATCGCACAATCCACGTGCCCAAGTCCTGCACCAATATTTTTTATTTCAACGTTGTTTGCTCCCAGGTTGATGAAATTATCATAAGCTATAATGGAGTTCATTTTATCTACCTGCTCATCATCCTCGCAATAATATATTCTTGTAGGAGCTTGCGGGATCCAATGTATGAGATCGTTCTCCTCCAATTTTTGATGTAAAGGATGATCCGGATCAGAATTAAAATCGTTCACCAAATTTTCGTTGACAATATCTATAGGAGCCGAAGGCATCGAACCTGAGATAGTTGAACTTGAATTCATGCCGTTAAAGAGAGCAGGCATGGTATTATTGTATGGTGCTTTAAAAATCTCATCATTGGTATATAGATCGTAAACCATATTGTAAGAAAGTAGAGTATATGGAAGATAATATGGAGCTGAGGTTGTTGACGTATCTTGAAAAACATCTGCCATTGTTCCTGATAGATCGTACGGTCCGGACATTGGAGCTGAAGCCGTAATGGCAAACTCAGAAGAGTGCATTTCTTCAATTTCTTTTTGCAATGCCGCAGTTGAATGACCACCTTGCGAATATCCAAAAAGGAAAAGTTGCCCATTATTTGGGATATCCAGATCCGATAAGAGATTTTTTGAGGCTCTTAGCATATCAAGGCACGCTGAAGCTTCTGAAGACGCATGAACATAAGGATGAAGACCTTCAGAATCTCCCAGACCAAGATAATCACTCATTACTGTAATATAGCCATCTGTGGAAATTCCCAGTCCAACAACAAACTCACCTACTAACCTGGAGGGTGCTTCTTCCTTTACGACGATCGTTCCATGTTGATAACTAGCGATCGGGTAGCTTCCACCATCGTTTGGAATAACAACAATTCCGGATGCTGTTGTTGTGCTGTTATCAAAACTTACAGTTTCGTAGATCACTTTATAAATATCTACTCCCAGCCTGGGTGGGAAAAGAAATTTTACAGCTGGATCGAACTCGTTCATTTTATTTTCCACTCCATTCTTGTCAAGCGAAAGAATAAGTTCAGAAGAGACAACACGACCTCTTAGACTAGTGTCGGATTCAGAACAAGAAAAGTAAAAAAAACTGAAAGGGAGGATTAAAAGTAACGTACGAAATTTTTTCATGCCCAAATATAGGCATGACTACATCAAAACATGTAATTTTTTTCTAAAAAATAGAATGAATCATCTTGTCCAGATCGAGACCAAATGCATTATAAAGAATAAAGAACAAGCTAGTCCAGAAAACGCAAGAAACCATCATTGCAATGAAGATCTTTTTCTTGTCTGAAGTTAGTGATAATGAGACTAGAATACCCAACGGAATTGAAAGGATCACCGGAGTAAGGAATGCCACACTGGTCAAACCTAAGGTTCTGAGACGAACAAGTTTTCTACTTTTCCAACTAAAAATTTTCCTTTCCTTGACCAAGTATTTGGTTATAAATGATTTAATAATGCTTCCGAAATAAATGAAAACAACAATACCAATTAGACCACCGATTATGTTGGCCAAATATGAAACTATAATGCTCTGATCACTTAGAAGGGCAAGACCTATTCCTGCAGCATACTTTGAAGAAGAAAGTATAATGATCAAAATCGTTGCTAATAAACTATTCACCGATTTCAATTTTGAATGGTATACAATTAAACATTTCCCTTCTCATATACGATTTAGGTTCATTAATGTTATAAATTTCCAGGCTACACCTAAAATTCGGGTGGTTTTTCGCTTTTAAAATGTCCATTCGCTCGTATTCTTTCCTTTACTTTTTCTGTTTCAACCAATGTTGGTATTAACGTTCTAAGGTGTTTATAGATAAAATTCTGACGAAGCTCCTCACTTTTAATGCTTAACAAATGATATTGTTGATCCATATCCATTCCAATGTAGTGACCTACATCATAACTATTCAATCCATCGTAATTTTCAAATTTAGAGTTTTTAATACCCAATAAATCGTGAAACTTGATCACAAGCTCTTTTACTTCAGGTCTCAAAACTGGATCCGGAGTTTCGATATTTTCGATCTCAGCTATGATTCCGGCGGAATAGAGTTTTTTTGGAACATCTTTTAGGAACTCCAGTATTCTTATAACGCGAATTCCAGATGTTTTAATATCCAGTTCTCCATTTGGGTATTCCTTTTCTATAGAAAGGATCTCGACCTCTGTTCCAAATTCTGCAATATCGTCTTTCATAAAAGGAGGGATCCCGAAGCCTTTTTTCGATTCGTAACATTCCTTAACCAACTGTTTATACCGTGGTTCAAAAATATGGAGATTCAAGTCCTCTCCCGGAAAGACTATCAACCTTAAAGGAAAGAGTGGGATAAATTTCTGCATAGTAAAAACAAAACGAATTAGACTTAATTATAGTTTACAAAAATCATTCGATCATAGCAGTTTCAAATTTATTAAATAAAAACAGATAGTGACTATTCAATGACAGCTTAAATCCGCATTGTGACTAACTTTTATTATTTAATAATAAAATGAACTGTCATGAAAAAACTTTCAATTTTTATCTTCATCTTCTACTCTTGCCTTCAATTCAGTTTCTCTCAAAATGGAGAGATCACAGGTACTATAAGGGACACTTTACTGATGCAAAATCTCGAATTTGCAGCCATTGCAGTCGAAAATGACATGCACTACATCACAGGAATATCAAATCAACATGGTATATACTATATTAATCCGGTTCCTCCCGGAGTTTACAAGATCGTTGTCGCTTATATGAATTCGTTTTTTGTGAAGGAAAATGTTGAGGTTCATGCGGATCAAGTAACAAAAGTTGATTTTAATGTGTCCTCAGCCATTGGATTAGATTCCTTTGTAGTCATGCCAGATTGGAATGAAGATCTATTGAATCCGTTTGAGCCTGATATTGGCTTGTCTGTGGATGCCGAAAAACTAAATGAAGGACCATCTAAAGAGATCAGTGATTTTATAAAGGAAGCACCGTATGTATCTGTTGAAGATGGCCAAATCAGGATCAAAGGAGCTCGTCCGGAAGCAACTCAGATCATTATTGATGGGATGTATGTACGTGGATCAGGCCTCGATATTCCCATTTCTTCTATCAGAAAAATAGACGTGCTTACAGGATCTATTCCAGCCAAGTATGGAGATGCTATTGGTGGTTTCATTGTAATCGAAACCAAAGGGTTTTGAACAAAAAAAAGCCCGCTGTTTAGCGGGCTTTTTTTATTAAATATGAATTTGGAGTTATTTAGTTACTACGAATTTCTTAGTAGCAACTCCATCTTTGCTTTCTACCTGAAGAACGTAAGTACCTTGTGGTAGGTCGCTTACATCGATAGATTCAACAAGATTGTTTGTTTTTTCAAAAGCATTGGTTACGATCTCACTTCCCTGAAGGTTGAAAAGAGTAATTACCACATCTTCATGACTTCCATCGATCGTTATATTTACGATCTCAGAAGCTGGATTAGGAGTAATGTCGATTGCATTACCAAACACGATGTCGTTAATACCGACCATACAAGCGGGATCATTAGCTGCCAGGATAGTAATATCAAACGATTCAGAAAAACTACAACCTGCGCTATCACCAGTTAGAGTGATAGTGTAATCATTTGCAGTAGCATAAGTATTGAAACCATTAAGACCACCAGTTGAATTACCATCACCGTAATCCCAGGTAAAAGACCAACCGCTGGTACTTGAAGAAGTATTTGTCATTGTTAATGGATCGCCGGCACACCATGAGTTTGGTGCTGGAACATTTCCAGGCAACATCAGATCAATATCTTGAGAAACACCGGGGATCGTAACATTAACAGAAGCGTCATCAGAGCAACCTGCCAAGTTGGTTACAGTTATGCTGTACATACCTGCTGAACTAACCGTATTGGTAAATGCTGTAGTACCATCATTCCATAGATAAGAGATACCAACTTGATCACCAGTTATTGCTGCAGATATATTAGCAGTACCACCACAACTTAAAGAAGTAGGAGGAAGCGTAACATCAAGACCTCTTGAATTGATTGAAACAGATGCAGTAGTCATATCGTTGTTACCATCTGTAACTGTAACAGTATAAACAACATCAGCAATACCAATTAAAACTTGAGGAGTTGGCGAAGTTGGATCACTTAACCCTGTTGTTGGAGACCATGCGTAAGTTATAGGTGCTTGTGCTCCTGCTACGTTCACTGTTAAGTTTGCAACATCATTTTCACATCCCTGAGTAGTATCGGCAATAACATTTGCAGAAAGTGCAACATCAGCAGTCACGAATGGGAAGAAAAAGAAGTTTTGCGGACCGAACCACTCACAAGCACCAGGAGTACCTCCGGCACCGTCGCCGTCACAATCTGCAACTAAATAGTTAAAACCAGACAAATTCGTTCCGGTACCAGTTATAAAGTTGAGATAGAAGAAAGAGTTGAATGGAATGACAGATGGTTCTGAAATACAAGTACCAAAGCAATCATCTCTTTCACTTGCAAAAACATAAAAAGTATCGATAGCAGGACCTATGTAATCCACTTTAACTATGAATGTTTGCCCCTGAGCTAAGGTTAGGTTTGGCAAAACAGTTACAGGAGCAACAAACCCAGCTTGAGTAATGCTGGTATCAGTAGCCAAAGTAGTCTGCCATAAAGTAGTTCCTACAATGTCATTTCCAACAATACTTATACCTGTAGCATCCAGAATTCTGATCTTAACTGAATCTGTACCACCGCTGTTATTAACATGACTAACCCAGATATCTAATGAATCAATTGTAATTGTTGTAGCTCCAACTGGGTAGAAATCAGAGTTTCCTGCAGTACCGTTTGGAAAAGTATCACAAAAAACCATCGCTCTGGAAAGTGTGAAAGTATCATTATTGGTATAGCCTGAATTTAATGGCCAAATAAACTCATCCATTGTAGCTCCAATCGACGTTGCGAAATCACGATCTTCCTGATCGTAGTCGAGTGGAAAGCTTAAAGTCAATGCTCTGTCGTCTATTGTTTGCTTTAACCTGTGAGCATATTTCGGGTCAATTTTCAAAGTCCGTTTGCTCTTTTGCAAAACCTGAGCATCAGTTGTCGTCTTCTGCCCCATGTAGTTGTTTTGCGCAAAAACTCCGCTAACGATGAATAGCATTGAAAAAAAGAGAGTAAATAAATTTCTCATATTCGGTATTTTACGATTAGTGATATTGCGAAATTAATAAAAATTTAATCTGGAATTCGGGTGCGAATATCATGATTATGTCAATAATTATAAAGCTTATTGCAAAAAAAAAGCGCGGAAGTTTTCCACGCTTTTGAAAAGAAACTTAATTAAAATCTTTATTGAATGATGATTCTGTCTCTTAATATCTTTTCATTTTGAGATATTTGAATCAAATATGTTCCTGTGCTGTTTTCGGATAGGTCAATAGATCTGTCATATTTCCCTGAAAATCCTTCCATAACTTCTTTATAGACTTCCTTTCCCTGAGTGTCTAAGATCAATATCTCGGTATTACCTTTTTCTGCTAACCCGAAGGTAAGTTTGAATTTTCCATTGTTTGGATTCGGAAATAAAGCCAGTTGCTGGACTTCTAATGTATTGGAAGCAATAGATTTGTTTGGAGCCTGAGGTTTAGAGATCTCTTCTTCGATGACTTGTTCTTGTGATTTCACATTGTCCTCTTCACTTAACATCAACTCCATTACTTCTCCAACATCTTCGAACTTCATTATTTTTTCAATGACACCTTCGCCACTCGGAGAAGTCACCTTGATAATTTTTTTATCGCCATCTTCATCGATCTCGATATTAAAATCACCCTTATTCATCGACCACTCTTCTCCGCAATGACTGAACTTTTTACTGGCCAATGTTGCAGAAATATTTTGAATTTCACCATTTCGGTCGATGATCATCTCAATATCATCTCCACTTTTCTTATTTCGGATCTCGTGAATTGCGCTCTCGACATCGTTTGTTTGCACATTATCAACAGACTTAATGATATCCCCGGACTTTATACCTGCTTTTTCAGCAGCACTTTCCTTAACTACCTCTTTAATGAGGACTCCATTAATTTCATCTTTATCCTCCATGACAACACCTAGAAATGGTCTTTCGATCTCGATAGACTTCCATTCCATAGTATGCTTTTTCATTTGTGGTTTACCAAGAGTAGCATTGAGGGTCATCGTGTTTCCCGCTCGTATCAATTTTACCGGCATTTCATCCCCGGGTTTGGTGGTTTTCATGATCGCAAAAACCTCCTCATCAGAGTTCACAGGTTTATTATCCAGATTCAATAAGACATCTCCGGAAAGAATGCCCGCTTTTTCAGCTGCAGAACCTTCTACCACTTCTTCTACCAGTACTCCTTCTTCAGTATCCTCCATATAAACACCGAGAAATCCATGATCAGGAGCTTTCTGACATGAAGGTGAAGGCACACACACTTTCTTGTGCATCACCATTTCTTCTTTCGGATATTCTCCTAAAGTTGCTTTCGTAGAAGCACTCTTACCATCTCTATCGTACTTAACCTTTATCTTGTCTCCCTGTTTCGTATCCTTTAGTGACTCATACAAATCATCAAGCTTAACCATTGAATTACCGTTAACAGAAGTGATCACATCGCCTGCCTTAATACCAGCTGCTTCGGCACCACTACCCTTTACTACTTCTTTTATCAAAACTCCATTTTCATGCTTTTCCGGTACAACTCCTAAAAATCCTTTGTCACTTTTATGGGCATGTTTGATCCGGATAACTTTTTTCTCCATACTATCATCATCAACAGATAAATGATATTCTTCTTCAAATGCATTGATCATCTGATCGAGACCCTGTATGTCTACATCTACATCAATATCAAACTCCTGAAGTTTCTCGTCTAAGCCTTCTAAGCTATGCTCTAGCTTATCCATGTCTATATCGATCTTCTCCAAGATCTTAGCCATGTCAAAATCGCTGAAATCGTAAG
>JABDMM010000058.1 GCA_013001465.1 Chitinophagales bacterium
CTCCATCTACAACATGATAATTCAAAACTGTCTCTAAAGTACTTACTGGTATATCATTTAAACTGTTCCAGGATGGATCTGAGTCCAAAAGATCCTGAAATGCCTGGTTTGTGGGAGCAAAGACTGTAAATGGTCCTGTTCCTGAAAGAAATGCCACGTAATCTGTATTCAGATCACTCCTTGTAAGTGCAGCAACTAATGATGAAAAATCACTATTGTTTAAAGCAACATTTACAACATCAGGAGCTAACATTACTTCATCTATAACATGAATTACTCCATTTGTTGCATCTACATCTACGGTCACAGGTGTTGCGGAACCGTTAAATTTCACTCCTCCGGTAACATCAATTTGAAGTGATAATTGTTCGCTGTTTGGACCTGTAGCTGATGTTGTAACATAACTGTCAGCAAGTCCTGAAGACATCACTTCTGCACCTAAAACATGAAACAATAAAACTGACGTTAATGTGGCATTGTCAATATCAGAAAGTGTTGTCCAACTTGGGTTTGAGTCTAACAAATCCTGAAAAGCATCATTTGTCGGAGCAAATACTGTATATGGCCCACCTGTTTCCAGAGTGCTCACTAAACTTGCTTGCTGAACTGCTGCTACAAAAGTTGAAAGATCATCATTCTTTTGTGCAGTTTCTATGATATTGACAACCTCGGCTGGATCATCTTCACAGGAACTGAATGTGAATAACGAAGCTACAAGCAGCGCTGAAAAAATTATTCTTACTTTGTACATGGTTATTTTGTTTTAATTTTCAAATAATATCAGCATAACACATAGCCTATCTTTTTGTTTAACTTTTTTTCAAATTATTTAAACATTTATTTTTTCTATGAAGAATCTCATACTTATTTTTGTTGGTATAATCAGCTTTCACACTGTTTTTGCACAAGATTTAATTACTGACCGACCTGATCAGACAGAATCAGCAATCGCACTTCCAAAAGGGTATTTTCAAATCGAAAGTGGAAGCATGATAGAGATGTCAGGCAATTTTATCAGCTTCGATATCAATAGCACATTACTTCGTTATGGAGTTGCTAAAAACTTTGAGCTACGCATGGTAAGTACTTTGAACGTTTTTAAAATTCAAAGTCTGGAAGGTTCTACCTGGAGTATCGCTAACCTCGAAGCAGGTTTTAAATATCAGTTTATAGACAGAGCAGTTAAATTCGCCTGTATGGGGCATCTCATTTTCCCCAGTCAGTCCCGCATCATTGGTGACCCTTCCTGGGGAGTTACACACCGACTTTCACTTTCGCATAATATCACAGATAAAATCGGGATTGGATATAATTTGGGCCATGACTATATTGAGGAAGTGCATTCTTTGACTTATACTGTTGCCGCAGGCTTTAGCCTTACCGAAAAACTATCTTTCTTCTCAGAGGTCTATGGTGAATTTTTCGATTTTGATATATGGGTTTTGAATTATGATAATGGGATCACCTACCTGATCAAACCCAATATTCAGCTCGATTTTTCATTTGGAACAGGAATAACAGATCCCTTCAATTTTTATTCCGCCGGATTCAGCTGGCGTTTACCTGATTAAAGACTAATTCTATGTTACTATAATCAAAAGTTATAAAAACAAAAACATGAAAACTATATTACTGACATTAATAGTTCTTTCTGGTTCAATTTCTTTAGTTGCTCAGGAGCAGGATTGTAAATGTTGTACAGATCAGCATAAAGCTTTTGACTTTTGGATCGGCAAATGGGACGTTTACAGTGAGGATGGAAAATTGCTAGGGACAAATATTGTCAACTCCATACAAGATCATTGTGTAATAGAGGAAAACTGGACCTCGAAAGCTAAAACACTCACCGGAACAAGTTTTAATTTCTATGATTCAACAAGTGGCCAATGGAAGCAGCTTTGGCTGGATAATCATGGATACAAACTAGAATTAAGCGGAAATTTTGAAGACGGATCGATGAAATTAAGAAGCGAAACCCGGAAAAATAAGGAAGGTCAGATGGTTTATGATCTTATCACATGGACATATAACATGGATGGAACGGTAACACAAGTCTGGACTCTGATGACAGAAAAACATGAGGTTTTAAGCACACTTTTTACCGGTATATATAAGCCATCGATATAAGAACATTCAAAACTCCAAAGTGGTTTAATGTTTCTCGTATTGCTGAATTTCCTCATGAAAGTAATCAAGTTCGATCCCAACCTTTCGAAACATTTCTTCAGATTCCCAGCCAGCATGATATCTTCTTTCACAAACAACACGTGATATTCCAACATTGATAATAAGCATAGCACAGGTTCGGCAAGGTGTCATTCTGCAATACAATGTTGCTCCCTCGAGTGCTATTCCACGTTTCGCAGCCTGGCATATAGCGTTCTGTTCAGCATGAACCGTTCTTACACAGTGTTCTGTTTCTTTATTGTCTTCATCGACATGGATCACTTTTTTCATCTGATGCCCCACGTCATCGCAGTGCGGCAAACCTGCAGGAGAACCTACATATCCTGAAACTAATAGATTTCGGTTCATCGCAATGACACAACCGCTGCGACCTCTGCCACAGGTGGCTCTTTTTGAAACCGCATTCATTACTTCCATGAAATACTCATCCCAAGAAGGTCTTTCGTACTTATCGTTCGTTTTATTTGATGCTGTCGGCGTTTCTGTTGATTTCATTTAGTGTGTTTTCAATTTGATCGTATAGTTCCTTTTGGGTCCCGTTATTTAAGAAGCGGTAATCAGCCATTTCAATACAGGCACTGATATTCTGTTTGTTTGGGTCATCGGACTTCATCTCGCGTGCTTCATTTGCAAGGAATTCTTCATATGAAATATGGTCGGTAACACTTTTTCTCTCCAATATCCTGTTATATCTCAATTCCGGATCTGCATTAACTGCAAATAGTACAAAATCATTCTTTGCTTGTAATGCATGCACTTCACCTGGTGTTCTGATACTCTCTATGATACAAGGTAGTTGATTTGAATAGGCTTCTTCGTATAGTTTTTCAATAATGCAACTAGGTCCGTGTTCCTTACGCAGATCGTTGGCTAAATCAACCATATTTGTTCGGTTTAGCTCCATTCCTCGCTCTTCAAGCATTCTTGTAAGCAATTCCCTAACTGAATAGTGTCTAAAATTCTTATTGCTTACCAAATAATCGACGATCGTTCCCTTTCCTGCACCCAAAGTGCCTGTAATTCCAATGATCTTCACATAAAATATTTAAGAGTGCTAAATTACAGTCTTATCTGTGGACCACTTGTCCAAACATTTCCACAGGCTGTTAAATATTGGCACAGCTATTGTTAATAAACAATAGATCATTATATCTCAGTATTTTGAAATTTGCATAAAGTAACCACTTATGAAGATTAATATGAAATCAATTCTTATACCTGCCTTATTTTTCAGTATGTTCCTTTTTATTCATGGAAGTTGTAACAACCCTGAGCCACCTGAATTTAAAGAGATAACGAATGTAAGAGCTTCTGTAATATCGAAAGAGAAAGTAGTGCTCAATGCAAATGCTGTTTTTTACAATCCCAATGATTTTAAGGTCAAGTTCAAGTGGGTGGATCTGGATGTCTACATCGATGATAATAAAACAGGAAAGATAGAACAGGAGAAAAAAGCAGAAGTTATGCCTATGTCAGAGTTCGCGTTGCCACTTGTTGCTGAGTTGAATTCAAAAGATTTAACAGCCAGTCATCTGGGTACGATCTTCAATGTATTAACTAAGAAAAAGATCAAGGTCAGATACGAGGGACATGTCAAAGTGCAGGCTCTTGGTGTTGGTTTTAAAGTTCCGATCAAAGAGGAAACTGAAGTCGAGATCAAATTTAAATAGCTATTTCTTTTTTACAAGTATCGAACTGGAAAGGTACCCACTCCCTCCATCTACTTTGAGCTCATAACCCATATCTACCAAATATTTCTTAAGATATCTGTTCAAGAAGCCATGAGCGACCAAGATCACTTTTTCATCTTCCATTGCTCTTTCGTCCAAAAACTCAGCACCTTCTCTGGCTCGTTTTTTTGCCTTACGAAAACTTTCAATATCTCTCTGGTTGATACCTATTATCCACAAGCCTCTGGAAATAGTTGTCCATAATTTAAGCGGTAAACGTAAACTGATAAAATTGAAAACTCTTCTTTCAAATTCTCTGAACATATACATTGGGCAATAATCAAACCCTTCTCCGAATAAAACCATTGCCGTGTGAGAAGATCTTGGCAAAGTAGATGTGTAAACGCATTTCACCTCACCGGGTTTTAAATGGATTGGTAGAAATTCTGGAATAATTATGTTCACCGAATCATAGTCTCTGAAATATTCCTCCGCTCCTCTCCTTCCAACCCAGCCGTCTTTTTTCAGATCAGGTTCTCCATGTCTGATCAACATGATCTGAATTATACTTTCGTCATCCACAAAGCCTAACTTTATATCCTCCTGCCCCTGTACAATAGTATATTGCAAAACAGCCAACAGAAAAACAACGTATAACTTCCAATTCATCATTTCAAATATATAGTTATTCTAAAAACGAGTACAGATAACTCTTCTTTGATTAACTTCACCGCCATGAAGCAGGATAAATTTATCTGTTTTATACATATCGAAAAATGTGCGGGGACTTCATTGAACCGCATGCTACATAATAACTATAGTGGCTTCTTTAATATTTCATCCAGAGATAAAATATGCTGGAATGGAGCATTTACAGCAGAGCAGTTTAAATTTTTCAAAACCATATTCCCATTTATAAGCGGCATGGGAGGTCATTCGCTGTTTACCACTGCCGGATATGAGAAACATGTAGATCTACCTATTTCTTATTTCACCTTTCTTCGAAATCCAATCAAAAGATATATATCACATATAAACTATCAAATTCATGAGATGAAGATTCCATGGACTATCGAGCAATTCCTCGACGATCCACAATTCACAAATTTTCAAACAAAAAGGATAGCAGGTACTGAAAATATAGAGTTAGCACAAAATATATTGCGGGAAAAATATGATTTCGTCGGTCTGGTAGAGAAGTTCGATCTCTCTCTATTGATCTTAAAAGAATGTTTAGGATTGGATGACATGAATATCCATTATGAGAAGGCCAACGTTGCAAAAGCACAGAGCAGATTACGATTTGACGATCTCCCACCGGAGATCAAAGATCGGGTTACCGAAGCGAATGCTATGGATCTAAAGCTGTACGATTTTGCGTTGAATGAGATATTCAATAAATATGAGCCTGAGAAGTATGCTGAAGAGCTGCTAAAGTTTCAAGAAGAAAATCAAACGTTTAAGTTTAACAAGTGGAAACAGTTTCAGCGTAAACTAAAAAATCAACTCACGATAAAGGTGGTTCAACCAATAAGCATGTACTTCACATGATTAGCAAATTAAATGAGGCATTATTATACTTAACTTTGTCATCGTACTGTGAAACACTATTTTAGCGCTTCAGTATGATATAGCAAACCGTTTGATGAAACAAGTTATTCAAAATTTTAAATCAGGAGAGCT
>JABDMM010000102.1 GCA_013001465.1 Chitinophagales bacterium
CCGGGCTTCCCAGCTCCTGCTCTATTGAACGATAAAAAATAAGCGGATTGAGATATTGCAATTCAAAGTGTTCGCTTCGATTGAAAATCACACCTTCAAAAACTCCGATATCCAACCAGGGCGTAACATCAATATTTAAATGGTGAAAGGCTGCATACTTTTTCTCCAGCAGCTTATCAGCACCTCTCTCGTATTGCTGTTCCATTTCAGCAAAAATATTCTGATAACGGATCTTCCAAACCGAAGTCTGGATCTTCAAATAGAAATAGTTGTTTGAAAAATCCGATAATAAAATGGATCTATGACCATTCCCAATAAAGTTCTTTCCATGACCAAATTGAATATCGAAATGATCGATAACATTAAAAGTCACATAGCCTGAAGCGCTGAAATAATCGTAAGCATTTGTTCTGAAATTCTTATAAAACCCTTCACCAGGAACAGCTTGCCTTTCATCGATCCTTGTGCTTGAATAAAGAGGCAAACGCATTTGGTTCTCTGTGAGATAGGTGTAAAAGCCCACTTTACGCTTAATATATGCTCTCAATTCCAATCCACGAGTATTGTGGAACAAGAAATCGCTGTTATCTTTTTCTCTACTTAGACTAAACTGCAGAACAGGATTAACTTTGAGTATGAAATCTTTTGTGTTGACACTATATAAATCTGCCGGCTCTCTATAGAAGTATTTAGCGATCGGCTTTTTACTTAAAATAGGTTCTCTTAACCACTCTGCATTATCAAGTTTCAGATAATATAGGTTCTTCTGGTCAACTATGGACATCTCAGACTCGAATGAATCGAGATATGATATGAAAGAACCAATATACTTTTTACTGTAAGGTTTTGAGGTAGGGTGCAAAAGCGAGAAACCTGAACCATACTTAATGTTGAAGCGATCAAGAATATGATAAGAGTCGCTGCCGAGAGGTTGAAAGCTACCTTGAGATAATGCAGAACCACATGAGAAAAGAAATAAAATAGCCACTATAGGCCGCATCGTTGTTGAAGGTTGAGTGATAGGTTCTAGTACGAATTTAGATAGATTATGTTAATGAAAAGGCAAAAGAAATTGACATCAGACTAAGATAATTTGAAATATCTTTGGGCTTATTTTAATCAAAGACGTAAATGAAGAAAATCAACGAAGTAAAGAGAATTGGAGTTATGACTTCCGGTGGTGACGCACCTGGAATGAATGCCTGTATAAGGGCAGTTGTAAGAACAGCGACCTACTATGGAATTGAAACATGGGGAGTTAGGCGTGGTTACGAAGGCATGATAGAAAATGAAATGGAAGAACTTCCGTCCGGTGACGTAGGGAATATATTGCAAAGAGGAGGAACGATGCTTCGTTCTGCACGAAGTAAGAGGTTTCATGAAAAGGAATGGAGGCAAAAAGCTTTTTTGCATCTTAAAGAGAATAAGATCGATGCGCTTGTAGTAATAGGTGGAGATGGTACTTTCAGAGGCGCCCATGCATTGTATAAAGACTTTAAATTCCCTTCAGTTGGGGTTCCGGGAACAATTGATAACGATTTATTCGGAACCGATCTAACAATAGGTTATGACACTGCTTTAAACACCGTAATCGATGCTATCGATAAGATCCGGGATACCGCAGATGCTCATAATAGATTATTTTTCGTGGAAGTAATGGGACGTGATGCAGGATTTATTGCTTTACGTACAGGGATCGCAGGGGGAGCAGAATCTATTCTTATCCCAGAAGCTAAAACAAATGTTAATACATTGATCAGAACTCTTGAGACAGGTTTTCGCAGAAAAAAACAGTTTGGAATTGTAGTTGTTGCGGAAGGGGACGATGAAGGTGGTGCATTTGCAATAGCTGAAAAAGTTAAAGAAAAATTTACCAGCTACGATATCAGGGTATCTATCCTTGGTCACATTCAAAGAGGAGGTAATCCAAGTTGCCAGGACAGAGTATTGGCAAGCAGACTTGGGAAAGGTGCCGTAGACGCTCTTGTCGACAAAAAACATGATGTGATGATTGGAATTCAGAATAAAAATATTGTACTTACACCTTTCGATAAAGCAACAAAATATCATCAGGAAATTGATCCCGAACTGATGCACCTGGCTGAAATATTATCGAGTTAAAGAATACATTTTGCGAGATACTATCATAAAGAACGCTAAAATCGTAAATGAGAATAAGATCATTGAAGGTGATCTATATATTAAGGGAGATAGGATCGAAAAAGTTGGAGGAACTATAGATCTACAAAGCAATACCACTGAGATCAATGCAAATGGGAACCTGTTAATCCCGGGTATTATCGATGATCAGGTGCATTTCCGTGAACCTGGGCTAACTCATAAAGCAGAAATATATACTGAAGCTAAATCCGGGATCACTGGCGGTGTCACGACTTTTATGGAAATGCCAAATACAAAACCACCAGCACTTAACCAGGAACTACTACAGGATAAATACGATATCGCTGAAAAAAGATCTTTAGCGAACTACTCCTTCTTTATGGGTGCCTCCAATGAAAATATAGAGGAAGTGCTCAAAACTGATCCGCAAAATGTATGCGGTTTAAAAGTATTTATGGGCAGCTCTACCGGAAATATGCTGGTTGATGATGAAACAGTCCTCGATAATATCTTCAGTAAAGTTCCTATGCTGATCGCCACACATTGCGAGGATGAAGCAACAGTGAGAAAGAGGACCAGTGAATATCTCGATAGGTATGGTGAAGGAATGGATTTTAGCAAACATCCTGAAATAAGGAATGAGGAAGCATGTTACAAATCATCCAGTCTCGCTGTTTCACTTGCTAAGAAATACGGAACCCGACTTCACATTCTCCATATCTCAACAGAAGAAGAATTGGCATTATTTGAAAAAGGCCCGGTAGAAAACAAAAAGATCACTTCTGAAGTTTGTGTTCATCATTTGTATTTCGATGCTGATGATTATTCCAGATACGGAAGTAAAATAAAATGTAATCCAGCCATTAAGGATAAACGTCATAAGAAAGCGCTATTGGCTGCACTACTCGACGATAAGCTCGATATTATTGCAACAGATCATGCACCTCATACTATAGAAGAAAAAAGTCAAAGCTATTTTAAGGCTCCATCAGGGGTGCCTCTGCTTCAACACAGCTTGAATATCATGCTGGACTTTTATCATCGAGGTGAAATTTCACTCGAAAAATTGGTTGATAAAATGTGCCATGCACCTGCGAAGTGCTTTCAAGTATCTGAGCGTGGGTATCTGCGTGAAGGGTATTTCGCAGATGTTGTCATTGTTGATCCAGAGACTGAATTGGAAGTAAGTCGGAATAACATTTATTATAAATGCGGTTGGTCACCGTTCGAAGGTCAAAAATTTAAAGGGAAAGCAACGCATACTTTTGTAAACGGTCATCTGGTTTATAATGGTGGACAGTTCGATGAAAGTCGGAAAGGAATGAGAGTAAAATTCAACAGGTAGTTAAGAAAATTTATTTAAAATACTCCTGATACTTCCTTTGTAACTGCTTCCAAACAAATTGAGGTGTACCAGCAAAGGATACAAATTATGGATATCCAGGCGTTTGCTAAAACCAGGCTGCAATGGGAAAACCTCATGATACGCTCGATACATTTCAGTATCACAACCACCAAACAGATGAGTCATAGCTAAATCGACCTCTCGATGACCAAAATACACTGATGGATCAACCAAACAGGGGTTACCGTTTTCATCCTCTATAAAATTACCACTCCAAAGATCTCCATGCAAAAGTGCAGGTTCTTCCTCCGGGATAAGTTCATGCATACGTAAATACAGAAGATCCGCAGCTTTCAGATCCGAATCGTTGAGCAGATTATTATCATAAGCCATTCTAAACTGTTTTCTTAGTCGCATTTCAATAAAAAAGTCGATCCAGTTCTCATGATAAGAATTGTACTGCGGAAGAGAGCCGATATAATTATCATCTGACCATCCAAACTTTTGCTGAGTTGTTTTATGTAAAGTGGCAAGGGACCTACCGAAATCCTGCCAAAATGAAACCGACCTTGGTGCACTATCGATATATTCTAAAATGAGATATGAAAACTTTCCACTGCTTGATTGAAGAAGAACATTCGGTATTCTGATCGCCGCTGTTTTACTGAGTTGCCTCAGACCCTTTCGTTCCATTTCAAACATATTTGGAAAGGTCATTGCATTATTCCATTTCACAAATAATATTCCTGAAGACGTTTCGATCTTGCAGGAATCATTGATGCATCCGCCAGCAATATTCTGACTACCAGTTACAGATACATTCTTATTGAAAAGATGGCTTAGTTTCAGTTCCAGATCATTCTGGATTTTAGGTGGAAGCATGATATAAAAATAAAAAAGCGCTCAATAAAAATATTGAGCGCTTTAAAATTCCAAAAACTAATCGTGTTATTTGAGATCGAGATCCATAAACATTCGAGTTTGAATTGGATTCCAATTATTGAACATCTGCAAAGTTTCATAAACTTCCAGGTATGAACCCATTTCCTTTTTGATCAGATTTCTTGCAGCAGACTCTGTCGAAACAGAGCTCATTATCTGCTGTAAAGGATTCTTCCTTTTAGGGTAATTTACTACTCTATAATCTTCAAGACCGGTGAGTTCAACGACCTCATCAAGAGCATCTGAAATCCCGCCTAACTCATCAACTAATTTTATGTCAAGGGCATCCTCTCCAGAATAGATCCTGCCACCAGCTAACGCATCCACAGTTTCCATAGGGATATTCCTTCCCTTAGATACTCTGGATTTAAAAGAGATATAGACAGAATCGACTCCTCTTTGAATAAATTGCTGCTCTGCCTCACTGAGTGGCTTTGCACCACCGCCAAAAACAGAATATTCCCCTGTTTCGATCTCATCGAAAGTCATTCCTAATTTCGAATTGAAGAAACCTTCCATGTTAGGTACAGCTCCTATCACTCCTATGGAACCGGTTATCGTTGTTGGTTCAGCAAAGATCTTATCAGCTCCACAAGAAATGTAATAACCACCTGAACCGGCAACATCACCCATCGATACAACTACAGGTTTTTTATCCTTTGTTAATTTCAGTTCCCTCCAGATAACTTCAGATGCGAGAGCACTTCCACCTGGAGAATTCACACGCAGAACAACACCTTTGATCTTTTCATCTTCTCTAACCTTTTTGATTGCTTTGGCGAATCTCTTAGAATCGACTTGATTTGCCTCTCCCTCTCCATCAACAATACCACCGCTTGCGTAGATAATAGCGATCTTATCCTTTGAAAAACCGGAAGACTTCTTAACATTAGCACTGTAGTCTTTCAAACTGAGAAATTTCAATTTATCATCCTGATCTATGCCCGCTTTATCTTTAATCGAAGTCGCAACCTCATCAAAATACCATGTACCGTCAATCAGGCCTGTTGATACAGCTCCCGAAGGCATCATCGCAAGCATTTCATCAGCTATTGTTATTAGTTCATCCTTAGATTTTTCACGAGTTACAGAAATATCTGTAAGAATAACGTTATAGACATCTTCGACATATTCCCTTATTTGAGCTCGGTTGCTTTCGCTGTAGTCTTCACGTGTAAATGACTCTGCAGCACTTTTATAGTCTCCGGTCTTGAAAACCTGCATATCAATATCAAGCTTATCTAATGTTCCTTTGAAAAACATAGACTGGATACCGATTCCACGAAAGTCTACATACCCCTTCGGATTCAGATAAACCTCGTCAGCTGCAGAACCTAAATAATATGCCCGTTGATCTACATATTCACCATATGCAGTAATAAATTTTCCTGATTCTCTGAAATCTACCAAAGCATCACGAATTGCTTTAATCGTCGTATATCCTGCCTCAATTGAAGACATTTCGATATAGATACCTTTGATATCGTCATCAGACTTTGCAGATTTGATCGAAGCTAGAATGTCATTCAATCCGGGATGCAGATCTGGTTCGAAAGACTGAAAATCAAAATTTTCAAAAGGGTCTTCAGAAGTTCTTTCAGGAATTGGATAATTCAGATCCAGATGCAGAACAGAGTTAGCAGCAACCGGCTTTGTCTTATCCTTCGTGGCTATACCAATTATCGCAGAAAAAATAATCATCAGAATAAAGAATGTGAGAATTAATCCTGTAATTGTTGCGAGTACAAATTTCAAAAACTGTTTCATAAAGCGTTATTATTGATTCTTAAATGTTCAGGGCAATATTAAACACTTAGTTAATAAAATTTTAACAATTTCGACAAAGAAAGCGAAGTACAGGATAAAATGAACTTTACCGCATACTTGTCAATGGGTAGCAACACCGGAGACCGACATAATTATCTGATCAGGGCAAGAGATAGGATCTCTGAATTTGCCCGGATCGAGAGGAAGTCACTTATATATAAGACAGAGGCATGGGGTGAAGAAAATCAGCCTGAATTCTTAAATCAGGTCATTAAGGTGAGTACAGATCTATCTCCGGACAACCTTCTAAAGAGATTGCAGGAAATTGAACAGATCCTTGGAAAAAAGGAGAGATATCGCTGGGGACCCAGAGAAATCGATATTGATATCTTGTTTTATGATGAGATCGTAATGAAGAAGCACCATCTGCAAATACCTCATTTAGAAATACAAAACAGAAAATTTATCTTGCGGCCAATGGCGGAAATTGCTGCTGATCATATGCATCCGGTATTGAAAAAAAGCATATCAGACCTGCTGGGCACATGTACAGATCAACTGAAAGTTTCACCACTATAAAACTTATATGAGATATAGATTTATAACCATAGAAGGAAATATAGGAGCCGGGAAAACAACCCTGAGTAAAAAATTAGCAGAACACTACAATGCAAAACTTATACTGGAGTCTTTTGCAGACAATCCATTTTTAGCAAAGTTTTATGATGATCCTGAGAAACATGCATTTGCTGTCGAACTATTTTTTATGGCAGAGAGGTATAAACAAATACAAGAATTCACATCTACAAGTGACCTCTTCCACGAACATTACATTAGTGATTACTTATTCTATAAATCATTGATTTTCGCTAAGGTTACACTTAACGATGATGAGAGAAGGTTATTTTACCGACTGTTTGAAATTATAAACAGCACATTGCCAGAACCAGAGATCATTATTTATCTCCACAGGCGGGTCGAAACTTTATTAGAAAATATCCGAAAAAGAGGTAGGAAGTATGAGTTAAAAATACAAGCAGAGTATTTGCTAAAGCTTGAAAAAAATTACTTCCAATATTTAAAGAGTATATCGAATTCAATTGTAATTGTAGCAGATATGGATACAACTGATTTTGAATCGAGTGAAAAGGATTTCGAAAAGATTAATCGGATTTTGGATAAATCATATGAGAAAGGAATTCATTTTGTGTGAGATTTATCCACATTTCTTTACAGTTATCCACCTTAATACATGGAATATCTTAAATGTAAAATAGGATTATCGTAAACTCATAAAAAGATTTTACTTTAGCCGATAGTTAAATCAAATAACAATAAGCAATGCAAATTAAAAGAATTGCACTATTTCTTACTTTCTTGATTTTCTGCACTTTATCGATAGATACCATCGCGCAGGAAGATGCACAACCAAAAGAAGAGGTTGTCAAGGAAGAGGTAAAAGAACCCGAAGTAAAGGAACCTAAAGAGCCAAAAAAGCCAAAGGAACCTAAACCGATCAAAAGGGTTGTCGATCCATCTGTACCTAAACCATACAAGAGTTGGTCAATATCGCTTGTTCCGGGAATTACGACTGGCTTTACAGATGTTAAAGGCAAAGATTTCTTTGGAGTAGGTAAGCCAAAGAATGAAAATCAATTTGGTATTTCAGCCAACGTTACCAAAATGCTAAGTGGTGCTTTTGGAATCATGGGTAGAGCATATTATGGTAAGATCGTTGGAGTACTTGATGAAAATACCCTAAGCATTGAGGATACTCGATATTATGTCGACCTTGGTATCGTTCAATCGGTATACTTCGAGCAAACAGCGTTACAGGGAAGTATAAATTTATATTGGAATATCAGTAACACGATCTTCAATATGAATAAGCAATACAAATCTGACCGTTTTGGCACGGTTAAAAAGAAAAGATGGATCTCTGTTTATACATACGGTGGAGTTGGGCTTGCGCAATACGATGAGCCTAAGTTATTGATCGAAGCGACGGATGTGCCGATATCTTCAACTTATCTTACATCTACACCTTCTCCAGGTTCAAATTCCTATATAATTAATGGGAACGAAAAATTTTCTGAATTGATCCTTCCTCTAGCTTTAGGAGTGAAGTTCAAAGTGAGCAGAGCTATCGATATCGGGATCGAAGGAGTACAGACGTTCGCCATGACCGATAAAATTGATGGTTTGGTTTATGACCATCCAAACAAACCTAAGAATGATAAATACACGCATGTAGGTGTGAGTTTCACATATAAAGTCGGCGGTAAGAAGCTGAATAAAGAGCACATGGAGTGGATCAATCCAACAGAAGAGATTGCTGAAAGCATTTCTAGTATTGACAGAAAACTGGATAAGATAGCGAAGGATTCAGATAAGGATGGTGTTTCTGATGCATTTGATAAGGACTTAAACACTCCTGAAGGTGTAAGAGTTGATGGGTCAGGTATGGCGATGGATGTTGATATGGATGGCGTTCCGGATTATGAAGATCTTGAACCATTCACAGATAAAGACGCTGTTGTAGACGAGTTTGGAGAGGCACTTGATTCAGATCAGGACGGAGTTCCGGATCACAGGGATAGAGAACCTAACACTGTGAAAGATGCATTTGTAAACTTCCAGGGTATGACGATCATCGATGCCTTAGACATCGATGTATCAGACAAGTATCGCACAATGATACTTCCATCGATTTATTTCGACTATAACAGAACAACGATCAAATCTGAGTATGAGACACGATTATTTGAAATAGCTCGATTGCTTAAAGAGAATGAGGGATTGAAGCTATTGGTTATCGGTAATACCGATGAAACCGGGTCTGAGTCTTATAATGAAGATCTTGCAAAACGAAGAGCGGAAAGAGTGATCAATTATCTTGTTGAACAGTACGGGATTCCTGCTGCTTCACTCGTGGCTGTATCGAAAGGAGAATCAAATCCTCAATCGAGAAAGAACAAGCTAAATAGAAGAGTAGATTTTATTCCAACGGAATAGATCGAAACTATTAGATACAAAAAGACCCTCAGCCATTTGGTTGAGGGTTTTTTATTTTAAAGAGGAGGTAATGTGCCAAAGGACAATTCCTGCACAAACAGAAATATTGAGCGAGTGCTTAGTACCAAACTGATCTATTTCAAGAGCTGTATCCAACTCCCCCACTATATCGTCGGAAATACCTTTCACTTCATGACCAAAAATCAATGCTATCTTCTGATCTTTTTGAGGCACAAAATTTTGAAGAGGGATAGCATCATTCATTTGCTCAACAGCAATTATGGTGTAGTCTGAATCTTTAAGGCTTGCTACGGCATCACTAGTGTTCTTAAAATATATCCAGTTTACTGTTTCTGTCGCGCCTAATGCGGTTTTCTGAATTCCCCGATGAGGAGGTTGTGCTGTGATACCACAGAGATAAACCGAATGGATAAGAAAAGAATCACAAGTGCGAAAAACACTTCCAATGTTGTGCAGGCTTCTAACATTATCTAGAACAACTACCACCGGATGCTTAGGCAGCTCCTTGTACTCCTGGATATCAACTCTCTTGAGTTCTGATATGGATAACTTTTTCATGGATAATTGTTCACATTGACCGCAAACCTACAGCATAAATATTAATTTTGTTGAGGAAGAATTTTACGAAAGTGAAGGCAAAAACGAAACCCGAAAGCTCCAGGCGAGAGACGCCTCTGATGAAACAATTTAACAAGATCAAATCCGAACACCCGGATGCGATCTTGCTATTCAGAGTTGGAGATTTTTATGAGACCTTCGGAGAGGATGCTGTTACGGCATCATCTGTTCTGGGAATAGTATTAACAAAACGCTCAAACGGCTCTGCTTCAGAAACAGAACTGGCAGGATTTCCCCATCATTCATTAAATACATATCTGCCAAAATTGATCAAGGCAGGATTTAGAGTTGCTATCTGCGAACAACTGGAAAATCCAAAATTAACGAAGAGTATAGTAAAGCGAGGTGTCACAGAAGTTGTTAGCCCGGGGTTAGCTATAGATGAAAGTATTCTTGAAACTTCAAGCAATAATTATATCGCATGTATATACTTTGGTAAGAAGGTCCATGGGCTTGCATTGCTCGACATATCAACAGGCGAGTTCCTTGTTTCTGAAGGCGACTTACGTCAGCTCAACAAGCTGTTAAAGAGTTATGAACCATCTGAAGTAATATTCTCTAAGTCTCAGGCAAAGCGATTTCAGCAAGAATTCGGAGAAGGATATTACACCTATCCTTTAGACGACTGGATATTCGAGATCGAAAACAGCAGGCAATTCCTCAAGGATAGATTAAAAGTAAAATCATTAAAAGGGTTTGGTGTAGATCAAATGGAAAATGCGATCATAGCAGCAGGTTCTTGCATTCGTTATCTTCTCGATTCAGAACATTCGAAATTCGATCACATCAACAAAATTTCAAGGATCGAAGAGGATAAGATCGTGTGGCTCGATCAATTCTCTATCAGAAACCTGGAATTGATAGACAGTCCTAATATTGGCGCCAAGACATTGATAGATATTCTGGACAAATGTCAAAACCCAATGGGAAGCAGAATGCTTCGGAAGTGGATTGTTCAACCTTTAAAACTAAAAGATGAAATCGACGTCCGCCTTAATATGGTCGAGTGTTTTATCAAAAACAAAGAACAACGGGATTCTTGCATCAGCACCATAAAAGAGATAGGAGATCTGGAAAGGATGGTCGCTAAAATTTCAATGGGTAAAAGTAACCCAAGAGAGATCGATCAGCTCAGAAAATCGCTTACTTCTCTGGAAACATTAAAAGACCTACTCATTAATTCCGGCGTGAAGCAATTCTCATCTTTTGGTAATAATATTCTCCACTGTAATGATCTGATCGATAAAATTTCCAAAACAATAGAAGAAGAACCACCAGTAAACACTAATAAGACAGATTACATTAAAGACGGCATTTCAAAAAAGCTCGATGAATACCGAGATATCCTTTCAAATGGAAAAGACAGGATTCTTGGGATACAGGAACGTGAAGCAAACCTTACTGGCATTACCTCACTTAAAGTAGGTTTCAATAATGTTTTTGGGTATTACCTTGAGGTGAGAAACACACATAAAAATAAAGTACCTGAAAGCTGGATTAGAAAACAAACTCTTAGTAGCGCAGAGCGCTACATCACCCCTGAATTGAAAGAGATCGAGGAAAAAATGCTGGAAGCAGAAGAAAAATCCGGAATTGTACAAGAAGACATTTTTCAGAAGTTGATAGTATTTGCTCAAGAATACATTCAGACAATCCAATTCAATGCGCTGATCATCGCAGAACTCGATTGTTACTCCTGCTTCGCTAATACAGCTCTTGCAAACAATTACTCCAAACCAGCACTCAACAACTCCTTAGAAATACATATAGTTGAAGGAAGACACCCCGTAATTGAAAAACAATTAGGCGTTGGAGAAAGTTATATTCCAAACGACATACTCCTCAACGACGAGGAGCAACAGATCATCGTTATCACCGGCCCTAATATGTCAGGGAAATCTGCTGTGCTCAGACAGACCGCCCTCATTGTTCTGATGGCGCAAATGGGTTGTTTTGTTCCCGCCAAATCAGCCAAGATCGGCATCGTCGATAAAATATTCACCCGCGTAGGTGCCACAGATAACATTTCTTCCGGTGAGTCAACTTTTATGGTAGAGATGAACGAGACGGCTTCGATCATTAACAATATATCCAACAGATCTCTGATCCTCTTAGATGAAATTGGGAGAGGAACTAGCACCTATGACGGTATTTCGATCGCCTGGTCTATTGCAGAATATCTTCACAACCACCCGGAACACAAACCCAAAACACTTTTTGCAACACACTATCATGAACTCAACGAACTCGCAGATAAATACAATAGAATTCAAAATTTTAGAATTGATACCAAAGAGATCGGTAAGCAAGTGATATTTCTGAGAAAACTGGTAAAAGGTGGGAGTAAACATAGTTTTGGAATCCATGTCGCAGAAATGGCAGGGATGCCAGAATCCCTCATCAAACGGTCAATGGAGCTACTGGCACAGCTCGAAGAACATCATATCCAATCCGGAAACTCCGAAGTTGTTAAAAATATTGCTGCTAAAGATTACCAACTCAATATTTTTAACGCCAGTGATCCCCGATTTGAAGAGATAAAAAAAGATCTGAACTCCATTGAAATAAATGCTCTCACGCCCATCGAGGCCATGATGAAGCTACATGAAATTATCAGAAAGATAAATTCTTAAGTTAAGCTGTAGGTATACCGGGGGTTGATGCACTCCTGTTTCGAGACAGATTAAGTGCAAAATAGATCGAACCAATAATGGATGTTATAAAGAACAATAAGATAGCATACTGACCGTATGGAATGGAAGCCGATAATCCAAACCAATCTCCGGTTATCAAAATCAGAGTTATTCCCGCTCCTGATCTGATCGCTTCCCATAATGCTGCCCACCTGCTTTCATCCATCAAACTTGTGAAAGAATAAATTCCTGCAAAAATAACGGCTCCATATATCAACAAGTTGCTACTTCCAAGATCACCAAAATTCATCAGCATATGGAATAAGAAAGCTACAGTAGCGAAGAACTGAACCCAAACCCAGATCTTCATCCCTCTTGTAGCCCGAGTTACATACTTTGCAAAGTGGTACTCATCTTCGATCTTATAAACAGGATAATTATTTTCGACATCCGAAGGTCTCCAACCAACAGGCATGAACCATATTCTCAGTTTGTCCCAATAACTATTCGTTCTCCAGGCATCTTTAGCTAGTAAAATTAAATGCAGAAAGTTGATCCGTATCGGATTCCATGTTTTGACAGGTCTTGTTATACCATATACCGGCTTAACTTCATCCAACTCTTCTTGAAATGTACCAAAAAGACGATCCCATACACTGAATATCTGCCCCAGGTTTTTGTCTAAATAAATTGGATTAATAGCATGATGTACTCGATGCTGTGAAGGTGTGATGATGATATATTCAAGCCAACCTAATTTTCCGATATATTGGGTATGATACCAGAATTGCATGAATAGTTGAATAGGAGCTATCACGATAATCACTTCATGTGGCACACCTACTATCGCTGCAGGAATGAGAAATAAAGAAAATATACTGAAAAACTCGGAGATAGATTGACGAAGAGCACAAGGCAGATTAAACTCTTCACTGCTATGGTGAACAAGATGACCATTCCAAAAATAATTGACGGAATGAGCCAAACGATGCGAACAATAACCTGCAAAATCTATGGCAATGAATGCAATAAGATACACCGCCACTGACGAGCTCAATTCAAAAATTGCCAGATGTTTTAAAAGGAATGGATAAGAAACGATAATAAAAATGAGCCCCAAAGAGTCTTTAATAACATTTGTAATACCCGAACTAAGGCTGGAGATAGTATCAAATGCATTGAGACGCTTTTTTCCTGTTTTCCAGTCAGCAATCGCTTCGATCAAGATCAAAACAAGAAAAAATGGAATACCAATTAAAAGTGCATTGGCATAGGCTTGCATGCCTATAAAGATAGTGAAAATTCATGTGCTCGTGTGTTCATGTGTTCATGTGTTCATGTGTTCATGTGTTCATGTGCTCGTGTGCTCATGTGCTCGTGTGTTCATGTGCTCGCTTGCTCGTTTGCTCTAAAATTTTCTCCGGACACTTGTTATATTAGCAATGAATATCAAATCAACTTATGCTCCGATTTATACTTTCTTTAGTTCTGATCTCTCATTTTGCTTTTACATCTTTTTCTCAGATTGAAATCAACCCGGAATTTCCCTCCAGGAATCAAATGGTAACGCTCACTTTCGATGCTTCCAAAGGTGGTGGTGGCTTAAAAGATTTCGATGGAAACATCTACGCTCACACCGGACTTATCACCTCAAAAAGTACGAGTGCCGGTGACTGGAAATATGTTGCCGCAGACTGGGGCCAGAATCTGGATGCTCTGAAAATGAAACGTGTCGACCAAAACACTTACTCCCTTAATTTTAAAATCAACGAGTTGTATAAACTCCCTCCGGATGAAGAAATAGTTGCATTTGCATTTGTTTTTAGGAATGAAGATGGTTCCTTGGTTGGAAAAGCAATCGGTAATTCAGATATTTTCTATTATCTCGACACCACCGCTGTTTTTGAAACTAAGAAAATCGAGGTCTTTGAAAAAAGCCAGGCAGCTCATCCCTCATGGGCGGATAATGCTACACTTTATGAGGTAAACATTCGCCAGTACACCAAAGAAGGCACATTTGAAGCATTTCGAAAACATCTACCCAGATTGAAAGCAATGGGCGTTGATATTCTATGGTTTATGCCCATTCATCCCATAGGAGTGAAGAATAGGAAAGGCTCTTTAGGGTCCTATTACTCTATTAAAGATTATAAGGGTATCAATCCGGAGTTCGGTTCAATTGAAGATTTCAAGAAACTGGTAGATGAAATACATAGTATGGATATGAAGGTGATCATCGATTGGGTCGCAAATCACTCTGCGTGGGATCATGAATGGGTGGAAAAATATCCAGACTGGTACGTGAGGGACGAAGATGGTAATATTCATTCCCCATTCGATTGGACTGATGTTGCTGAGCTGAATTTTGAAATTCCTGAAATGAGGATGGCCATGATCGATGCCATGCGATATTGGGTAAAGGATATCGATATTGATGGTTTCCGCTGTGATGTGGCTGGAGAAGTACCTTCAGATTTCTGGGAAGATGTCCGCCCTGAACTCGATGAGATAAAGTCAATCTGGATGCTAGCAGAAGATGAGTCTCAATCCTGGTTGCTCAATAAAGCATTCAATGCAAACTATGGATGGTCTATGCATCATACCATGAATGAAATTGCTAAAGGAAATCTATCCCCAAATTACATTTATGCTGATTATAGTGCAAAATATGATCAGCTACCTACAGGAAGTTATCCTATGCAATTTATCACCAATCACGATGAAAATAGCTGGAACGGAACCATTTCGGAAAGACTTGGGGATGCACATGATGTTTTTGCCGTGCTATATTATACTCTTCCGGGGATACCATTAATTTACAGCGGTCAGGAAGCCGGACTCGATCACCGTTTACTATTCTTTGAAAAGGATGAGATCGACTGGTCAGATGTTAAATATGAAAAACTATATACTGATCTTAATCGATTGAAAGAGGAGAATACCGCTCTATGGAATGGTGCTACTGGTGGAGACTTAAGAGGCCTGAAAAATGATAAGCCTGAAAGCGTGCTCAGTTATGTTCGTCAAAATCAGGAAAATAAAGTCCTTGCTATCCTAAATCTTAGCAATAAGAGACAGCTGGTAAACATCCCAACAAATTATGAACAGGGAGTTTACAGAGACTTCTTTTCTGGGGATGAAATCGATATCGATAAAAAACTAAGTGTTGAACTAGAGCCAGGATCTTATAAAGTGCTCACATTGATCGAAGAAAAAAAGAGAGAACTTGTATCGGTTGAATATAAAAATTCTCAACTGACTGTAGTTACTTCAGATGGTGATATAAGATTTACTCCACTTGCAGATCATAGTATAGAGGTTGAGTTTCAAGCACCGGATCATACAAACCCACCTTCATATGCTCTGCAAAAACAATCTACTTCGGTTGCAACAAATTTTTACGAAACTGAAAGCAAGATCAGCTATGCTACAGGAAAACTTGAAGTGGAGATCACCAAAGAACCATTCGATATCACTTATTACAGCAATGGACTTGAACTAACATCTGAGGATGGAGGATATTTTTATGATTTTGACAAGATGGGTTTTGCATTTAGTTTAAAAGCCGATGAGAAGGTCCTTGGTGGCGGAGAAAGAGTTCTGGGTATGGATCGAAGAGGAAAAAGGTTGAAGCTCTTCAACCAGGCAAGTTATGGATATGAAACTCATGCTGATCTGATGTATTATTCATTGCCAATCGCTTTATCCTCGAGAAATTATTTGCTTTTGTTTGACAATGGAAGCAGTGGATTTATGGACATCGGATTCAGCGAGGAAGATAAACTCCAATTTGAAGCTATCGGTGGAAGAATGAGTTATGTGATCGTGGCAGGTGATGACTGGGAGGATGTCACTAGAAATTATACTGAGATCACCGGAAGGCAAGAAATGCTCCCCAGATGGGCACTCGGGAATATAGCTTCCAGGATGGGTTATCATACTCAGAATGAAGTGGAAACAGTTGTAGATAAATATAAAAAAGACAGAATTCCTCTGGATGCAGTTGTTCTTGATATATACTGGTTTGGTCCCGATCTGAAAGGACATCTTGGAAACCTGGAATGGGATCTCGAGGCCTGGCCCCAACCGGAGAAAATGATGGCAGACTTTAAAAAAGAAGGCGTAAAAACCATTCTGATCACTGAGCCATTTGTTATTCAAAAAACTAAAAAATACCAAGAGGTAATTGATAAAGGACTTGTAGGAGTAAAATCAAATGGTGAACCATACATATTTGATTTCTACTTCGGTACCACTACCCTTTTAGATATTTTCAAAAGAGAAACCAAGGATTGGTTCTGGGAAATTTATAAAAGGCATACAAAGACTGGTGTCGATGGTTGGTGGGGTGACCTTGGAGAGCCTGAAGTACACCCTGATGATCTGCTTCATGTAAATGGAAGAGCAGATGAAGTCCATAACTTGTACGGGCATGAATGGTGCAAATTGGTCTGGGATGGGTATGAAAAAGATTTTCCAAATGTACGACCGGTTATTCTTATGAGATCGGGTTTCGCAGGAACACAGAGATATGGGATTATCCCATGGTCAGGAGATGTTAACAGAAGTTGGGGTGGTCTTAAACCACAAGTTGAGATCGGTCTTAGCATGGGGATGCAGGGATTGGCTTATATGCATTCAGACCTTGGAGGTTTTGCTGGTGCTTACGAAGATGCAGAACTATATACCCGCTGGCTTCAATATGGAGTGTTTCAACCTGTTTATAGAACGCATGCTCAGGAAGAAGTACCTGCAGAGCCAGTTTTTTGGGATGAAGAGACCAAACGAATCGCGAGAAATGCTATACAATTAAGATATGCTTTGTTACCCTATAATTATACTTTGATGTTCATCAATTCGCAACGTGGGATACCAATGATGCGACCATTAGCTTATTTAAAGGATCCTAAGATCGGAATTGAACATACAGCAGAATATATGTGGGGAGATGCATTCCTGGTTAGCCCGGTTATTGAGAAAGGACAAAAAAGCAAATCCATATATCTCCCAAGCGGTCATGTCTGGGTTGATCTGTGGACAGACAAAGTACATCCCGGTGGTCAGACAATAGAGCAAACATTAACAAAAGAAAATATTCCTGTTTTTGTAAAAGCAGGTTCCTTTATACCTCTGGCCCCTGTTTTTTCTAATACTGAAATGTATAATACAGAAAAGCTCTATTTACACTACTATCATCATCCAAATATAACCAGTGGAAAGGGGGTGATGTACGAAGACGATGGGAAAACAAAAAATGCATTTGAAAAAGGTCAATTTGAAATACTGATGATGAATTCGGAATATAAAAAAGGGAAGCTTAAGATCAGTATTGAGGAAGATGGTGGAAACTATTCCGGAAAAGTAAAAGACAGATTATTTGAGATCGTGATTCACGGAGTTAAAAAAGAACCGAAGAAGGTTAAAATTAAAAGAGAAATGAAGAGTGAGAAAGATGCGAAATCAGAGATGACTTTTGATGCGCAAACAGGTCAACTAAAGATCATGACGACTCTTGACAAGAGGTTAAATATCGAGATACTAGAATAAAAAAGCACGGCGGTGCAATTGAAATCAATCGCACCGCCGCGCCATAACTAAACAATCCGTGAAATATTTTTATCGGACGATAATCAGTTCCTGATTATACCATCCGGAATTTGAACTAACCTGAATCAGGTAAACACCCTGAGGAAGAGTCGCAACATCGATCTTGATGAGTTTAGCATCATCATTTCCGAAATCATCACTCTGTATAAGTCTTCCACCAGACGTGAAAATCCTTGTTTTAATATCGCCATTATTTGCAAGACTTGAAATGTCAACACTAACTACATCTCGCGCCGGATTTGGATAAACTAACAGATCGATAGCATTCGGATTCTGCTCGTTACCTAACTTAGGCGTAAAATTATTAGTTGAAGCCACATCAATGTCAGTACCATTAGTCAATACCTGCATATGGTTGTTTGAATGGACAACAGTTTCCGGTGTTCCATATATTCCCTTATCGCTGATAAAGAAAGGTGGTTGATTTATCGTAGAAATGAATTCACAAGAAATCTGTTCACAACCAAAAGCATCTGTTATTGTTACACAATAGTTTCCATAAGTCAAACCGCTTATATCTTCAGTAGTTTCTCCAGTACTCCAAAGGTAAGTGTAAGGACTATTTCCTCCTGACACTGTAATATTAAGTGATCCGTCACTGGAGTTGTCAGTTTTTTCATTTTTCTTGACTACATGAGTTGAAATCGGAGGAGCATCATCGATTACAAATGTTGACAAAATCTGGAATCCATTATTGTCAGACACTGTACAGTGGTACGTTCCTGAGTATAGATTTGCAATATCTTCTGTTGTCATACCATTTGACCATGTAAAGGTATACGGCGGTGTACCACCAGAAGTCGACAACTCAATCCGACCGTCATTATTCCCACTGCAAGATGCATCAACAATAACCGGAGTCGCTGTATTGAGGTCTGTAATTGAAAAGCATGCAGTTTGAGGACATCCAATATTTGGATCATCCACTGTCACACAATAAGTACCTGCAGAAAGATTACTAATATTTTGATTAGTAGATCCATTACTCCATAAATACTGATAAGTATTTCCACCACTGACGGAGATATTAACAGCACCGTCAGACGAGTGAGGACTTGATTCATTAGTTTCAGTACCACTTAGAGTGATCGCCTGATCATAAGTGACATTGTAATTTTTAAAAATTTGACATTGATCATCTATCAATGTTAAACTATAAGTTCCACTCGATACATTCGTGAGCATCTGATTCTGACTTCCGTTGCTCCATTGAAATACATAGGCTCCAGTACCGCCTGAAATGTTTGTAACCACAGATCCGTCATTTGCATTGCAATGAGAAGCCGAAGTAACAGTAGAACTCAAGTGAATGTCACCCATACTCGAAAGATTAACAGATTCTGATACAATATCTCCATTTGCATCTGTAACCGTACAAGTAATGTCTCCCGCGCTAACTCCGGAAATATCCTCAGTAGTGTCGCCTGTTGACCACATATAAGAATAAGGAGGTACTCCTCCAGTAACCGAAATCATAATTTCTCCATCCCCCCCTGTACATGAAGGATCAACCACATGGTCAATAGTGACTGTGGGTTTGGCCATGGCAAAATTAACCATCAAAAATGCTAAGGCCGTCAATAATAAATTAGTAAATATTTTCATGCTTATTATATTTGCAGTTTGTATATACGGCCGATATATAAAAAAGGTTAATTTATTTTTTATTTTATTTGTTTTAAGATTGCAAAACAAGCATTTAGATATCAAAGCTGAGGGCTATGCTATTTTATCCGAGTAGTTGAGAGCGTAAGGATATCAGAAAAAAAAGGGAAGGATTTCAGGATACAAATGAAAATAAATTCAGAATTCAAATTTCAAAATTTCAAAAATTGAATAAGTACCCGGGGTGGGAATCGAACCCACACGATGTTGCCATCACTGGATTTTGAATCCAGCGCGTCTACCAGTTCCGCCACCCGGGCAAAAAACACCAAAAGCGATCGCTAAATTATTAAATTATACGTGGGAGTGAAATGTTTAAGTATACTTTATATACCAAACAACTTAAGAATATCATTCCCCACAACTAAAACCATCAGTGTTAGCAGAAATACCATTCCTACAACCTGCGCTTTCTCTATTACTGTCTCACTTACAGGCTTACCCGTGATCATTTCTATTCCTATAAAAACGATATGACCGCCATCCAACGCTGGAATTGGAAGTATATTCATGAAAGCTAAAACTATTGATATCATAGCGGTCAGCAACCAGAATTTTGACCAATCCCAAACGCTACCAAAGATGGTAGCAATTCCAACCGGACTTTGAACTGAGTCACGAACAGGGATTTTACCTCTGAGTAACTTACCGAATCCAATCACCTGAGTTACAAAAGTTGCAAATGCTTCACGAGAACCATATCTCAATGAAGATCCCCAGGTATAATCCTTCATGGGATACTTTTCTGTATCGGTTGTAACATTGGATTCAAAACCTATTTTCCCTTCTTCCGGCACATCAACATTTAATGTAACTAGCTCACCTCCCCTGTTTACTGCAATTGTTGTGGATTTACCACTATGAGATCTCAGCAATTCTCCAAACGAGGCAAAATTTGTAGTTTCTTTTCCATCTACACCCTTGATCACATCTCCGACTTCTAAATTTCCTTTCTCTGCATTAGATCCTTCAAATACTCTTTGGACTACCACCTTTTCATATAAAGGAGAGAATAAAGGTTCTTTGATCTGCTTAAACAGGTCCCCGGGGATCTTGACATCTTTTATTTCACCATCGCGTTCAACTGTGATCTCACCTCCAAAGTATATTTTAAGCGGAGTAATGTCCTTATAACGCTCCGGTGTACTTCCATTTACCGCAACAACTCTGTCCCCTGTTTCAAATCCCAGATCTCTTGCCAATTCATGAGCATAAACCCCCTCCTGCATTTCTGCAACCGGTATATATCTCTCTTGATATTGATTCAGCCAGAATGCATAGATAATAACACCAAGTATGACATTCATAACCACACCGCCGATCATGACAATAAAACGCTGCCAGGCAGGTTTAGATCTGAATTCCCAATCCTGAGGTTCTGTATTCATCTGTTCCTTATCCATCGATTCATCGATCATACCGGCAATTTTCACATATCCACCTAAGGGGAACCAACCTAACCCATATTCAGTCTCTCCTTTAGTTATTGAAAATATTTTTTTGCCTCCAAAATCAAAAAACACATAAAACTTGTCTACTCTCATCCCAAAAGCTTTCGCTGCTAAAAAGTGGCCAAGTTCATGCACGAATACCAAGATAGATAACGACAACAATAGTTGACCCGTCATTACTAAACCACCTGGAACCTCTGCAAAAATTATTTGTAATAAAGTCATTGAAATTCTTTGCTTGAAAAAATTAGAACGCAAAGGTAGAGCATTAAGTTTTTTGAAGCATAACTTTTTCTAATCCTTCAGCAACTCTCCTGTCATTTGATAATCTGGCGACTTTATTCTGTCCGCCAAGTTTTCCACTTAACCTCATGTAATCCTTGAATACATCCCTGCCTAAGTTATTGATTTTCAGTTTTTGAAGTACTTTCCCTTCAATTAGATCTTTATAGTATGAGTTTTGTCGGCACATCGATTCGTCAAGCGCCAGAGCGACCTCTTCCAAATTGTTAATTTGCTCACTAAACTCAACAAACCATTCGTGATATGGCAATTCTCCCTCAACCTCAACTTTGGGAGCAACTGTATATTCTGTTACTTTTAATCTGAATTTTTCACAAATCTCCAGCATCGCCCTTTCAACTTCTTCGGCTATAACATGCTCCCCAAAAGCGGACAAAAAATGCTTTACTCTACCACTAACTTTAAGCCGATATGGATTTAATGATGTAAACTTAACGGTGTCCCCGATGCTATACCCCCAGAGTCCAGAATTACTACTCAGGATTAATGCATAGTTCTGATCCAATTCTACTTCCTCCAGACTCAGTCTTTTTGGATTTTCTTCAAAATATTCGCTTAACGGTACAAACTCATAAAATATACCGGCATCCAAGTTCAGCAGCAAGCCTTCTTCACTTAAAGAATCCTGATATGCTATAAATCCTTCAGAAGCCGGGTATGTCTCAATTGAGTCTACCGGGAAGCCAGTTAGTCGTTCGATCTTATTTTTATATGGCTGATAGTTCACCCCACCATGTACGAAGAGCTTGAAATCAGGAAATACTTCCTGGATCGACTTTTTATCACTTACTTCTAACAGTCGTTCGAAATACATGATAATCCAGGGTGGAATTCCACTTATCAACCTCAAATCATGATCCAGCGTCTCATGAACTATTTTTTCAACTTTTTCTTCCCAGTCTTCTGTGCAATTTATCTTATACGATGGCAGTCTGTTGCGATGCAACCAGGCCGGCACATGATGATATACAATTCCGGAAAGTCGGCCAATTTCCATTCCGTTCATTTTTTCCATTTCCGGGCTACCCTGGAGGAAGATCATTTTCCCATCGAAAAAGTCCGCTTTACCTGTGTCAGCTATATAGCACATTAATGCATTCCATGATGCCTTTATAAAATGAGATATTGCTTCATGAGAAATAGGTATAAACTTCGATCCAGATGTTGTTCCTGAAGTTTTTGCCAGATATTTTGGTTGTCCGGGCCAGAGCACGTCCTTTTCCCCCTCAACCATCCTGTCAAAATATGACTTGAGTTCTTCGTAATCTCTAACCGGTACTTTGGATTTGAAATCATCATATGATTTGATATCATCAAAGCTGTGGTCTTTACCGAATGAAGTATTCCGGGCTTTTCTAAGAATCTTCTTCAGCGTCTTTCTCTGAGTGGATACAGCTTTAGAATGACTGCGGATCAGCCTTTTCTTAGTAAAATTTGCAATTGGTTTTAGTATGATCGATCTCAGACTCACGATTCAAATCTAGTTAATAAAGTACTCATACTGATTTCAATGCTCTGATCCGCTTAAGCAATGGCGGGTGAGAGTAGTGAAAGAATACATAAGCAGGATGAGGAGTTAAGTTGCTAAGATTGTTTGAAGAGAGTTTCTTTAAGGCTGAAATAAGGTATTGCGAATCATAGGTAGTCTTTGCAAAAGAATCTGCCTCGTATTCATTTTTCCGGCTGTACATATTCATAAATATACCTGTAAGCATAGAAACAGGGCTATATAGAAGACTAAATGCAATTATTGCTAAGTGGAAACTGTTCTTTTCAGCTCCTAATACTTCTGCTAATTTTGGATATCCGGACAACCATCCAAACAAAAAGAACAGTAATCCCATCTGAAAAATCGATAATGCGATCCCTTGTAGAACATGTTTTTTCTTGAAATGACCTACTTCGTGTGCAAGAACAGCTGTGATTTCTTCTTCACTGTGATCTTTGATCAAAGTATCGAACAAGACAATACTTTTACGCGGACCTATCCCGCTGAAAAAAGCATTTGCTTTCGATGATCGCTTTGAACTATCCATCACCCAAATCTCCTTCAGCGGGAAGTTTACATTTGACGCATAACTCCGGATAGAACTTAAGAGACTTCCTTCCTCAAGTGGTGAAAGTTTATTAAAAATCGGCACGAAAAGTGAAGTATAGAACATCGCCATGAATATCGAAAACGAAGACACGATAACCCATCCGATCCACCAAAAGTTGGATCCGCTGATTGAATAAAAGAAAGCGAGACCAGCAAGAAGAGCTCCCCCGATCAGGAAGGTCAACAAATAAGCCTTTAGCTTATCCGTGATAAATGTGCCAATCCTGGTATTATTGAAACCATACTTTTCTTCGATCACAAATGTACTATAGAGGCTAAACGGTAATGTGAGTATATCCTGTGCTATAAATAAAATCCCAAAAAACAGCAACGGCAGCCAAACATGATGTTCAGTATTACTTGTCCGGATCCATTGATCCAGATAAGCAAACCCATCAAAAAACAACATCAGGAGAATCAAAATCAAACCAAACGAAGCAGTTATCAATCCAAACTTCGATACCTCCTTGTTGTACTTTTGAGCTTGTTTATACTTCTCCTGATCATATATCCCTTCAGCATCTTCCGGAAGATCCTCCTTCCAGTATTTAAGGTTCAACCAATCCAGAATTCTTGAAAGGATGAATTCAAATATGATAAACAGAACAATTAAATTAAATAGTATGCCTGGTGTGATCATCAATTAATTTCTTTTGGGAGTTAACCCTCCAAAATTATAAATAGTTTAACGGACAAAACCAATGTGCACAGCAGATTAAATAATTGAATTTGCTGAGCACAAAAGTTTTCGAAAATTAAGAAAAAATGTATCTTTGCCCTTCCAAAAAATTTCGTAATCATGTACGCTATTGTAGATATTGCAGGTCAGCAGTTTAAAGTTGAAAAAGGACAAGAGATTTTCGTCCACCGTCTTGAAGGTAAAGAAGGTGATAAAGTAGAGTTTGCCGATGTGTTGCTCACCAGCGATAAAGGCAAGGTGAGTGTTGGAACACCAACTTTAAAAGGTAAAGTGACTGCTGAGATAATTGAGCACGTCCAGGGAGACAAAGTAATCGTTTTCAAGAAGATACGAAGGAAAGGTTACAAGGTCAAGAATGGTCACAGACAACAATTTACCAAAATAGCGATCAGTTCGATTGCATAAAGAAGAAAAACTAATAAGTAATGGCACATAAAAAAGGAGTCGGTAGTTCGAAAAATGGTAGAGAGTCGCATAGTAAAAGACTTGGTGTAAAACTTTTCGGAGGCCAGATAGCTATTCCAGGGAACATAATAATCAGACAACGAGGAACAAAGTATCATCCGGGAGAAGGTGTCGGTATCGGTAAGGATCACACGATCTTCGCTATGGTAGAGGGTATGGTTAGCTTCAGAAGAAGAAGAAACGACAGACTGTATGTTTCTGTTATTCCATCAGATATGGATGTTGCTGTTAAAGAAGCTCCTGAAAAAGCTAGAGCAAAGAAAGTTACTGAAGATAAGCCAAAAGAAACTAAAGAAGCTAAAAAAGAAAAAACAGCTCCAGTAGAAGAAAAAGTAGAGAAGAAAGAAGCTCCTAAGAAAGAAGCTAAAAAAGAAGCTCCGAAGAAAGAAGCAGCTAAGAAGGAAGCACCAAAAGAAGAAAAGAAAGCTAAAGAACCTAAAGCGGCTGAGCCTAAGGAAAAATCTGGCGAACTTTCGGAAAAAGACGCCAAAGTTAAAATGGATGCACTGCTGAAAAACGTTGGTGCAGTCGACGCGAAAGATAAAAATGACCTTAAGAAAATTAAGGGAGTTGGTCCTGTTTTCGAAAAGAAACTCAACTCGATCGGTATTTATACTTTTGAACAGCTAAGCAAGCTCGATGAAAACGGTATAGACGCTCTCGAGACTTTAGTAAACCAAGCTGGTCGTGTTGAAAGAGATGACTGGATCGGACAGGCTAAAAAATTAATGGAAGAGTAGATTTTTCATTTATGATGATAGAGCCATCTTCTTTGAAGATGGCTTTTTTTTTATCTAGAACATGATCAGTTTTTCACTGGAAACCCTCCCTAAAGCGTCGCGGTATAACAGTGTATAAACACCTGTTTTATACATTTGGAATGGTAAGAAATACATTGATTCCGAATTGTCTACTTGTTTAATTTGCCTTCCCATGACATCCATCAATTGAAATCCATCATCAGGTACTTTTATACTGATCCCATTCAAACCATAGGTAGCAATCGGGTCTGATTCTTCTAAAACTTCAGATCCGCCAAGATTCAAGATTGAATAGACATTGCCCTTTGAAGTCACTTCAGCTAATGAATCCATCCCACCGATCACATACATGAAAAGACTTCCGTCATTGGCATTATCAACACCTATTCCCCGCAAATCCATCACAGGTATGGTCTTGCAGTTTCCGAATATCCCAATACCTTGAGCCTGGGTATCAAAATATCGAATTAAATCTGATGCCTCAACCAATCCACTTCCATCATATGCGATGCCATCATAGTTGTAAGAATTTTTACCGCCACCAAGCCAGTGTGCTTTATTATTGTAAGTGAATGCAGCCGCTCGATAGATAGCAGCATTACTATCCACCATACTCTGCCAACTTATCATTAGCGGATTGTTTGGATCGATTATGCCTATCCTCACTTCAGGTATTAAAGGGAAAGTACTCCCATTCCAGTTTCCTGCTCCTCCTATATAGTATATGGTGTCTTCAACTATTGTTCCTGCTGCCCCAAACACCCTGTAACTGGGATCGGGTAAGTTGTTTGCAAATGCCCAACTATCTGTAGAAGGATTATAAACCTGCACTGCACTTACGTTATTGCTATTGCTCCAGCCGGTTATGACATAAATTAGACTATCTCTCCAGACTACTTGTACATGATCATCAATAGGGATCAACGTGTTGCTACCATCGCTCAAATACTGATCACTCTCAGGATCAAAAATGTGCACATGACTCAATGAAGTTTCGTTTCCGTTTTGTGCAACATGGTAACCTCCAATAATGTATATCTTATCCCGCACCAGACTGGCTGAAGCTGCAATTCTGCTAAGTCCATTGGGTAAGGGAGGGATCGAAGTCCAGGTATCGAAACTCGAGGAATATTTATATGAGTTGAGATTAATACCGGAAGGGACTTTACTTGAGTCGATCCCGGAAAATGAATAAACATAAAAATGCGAATTGCTTTGATAGCCACATACTGCGTTATTGCTAACTTTCGCCGGCAAATCGTTTAATGATATTGAGTTCCACAGTTGAGCTGAAGCAGTAGTAAAAAAAAGTGTGAAAACAATAGATGCGCAGATACGACAAAATTTCATAAAGCTAGTTTGGTATAGAATTGGTGGTATTCGAACTTATAATGAATCAAAACGTTTCAATTTACATACGATTTGGTTTAAATTTGTAGTATCAATCTAAAAAGCTAAGTAATATGAAATTAAACACAATTCTTTTGGCAGTGGGAATGCTTATTGTTGGGGGTGTTGCCGGACATTTTATCACAAAAAGTATGCATTATGGCTCACATGATCACGATCATGTTCATGAAGCAGCAAAGGAGGTAAACAACGCAAAACAAAACCCATTTGAACAACAGAAAGACCCAATGGCGGGTACCCAGGAAGTGGGTCCAACAACGACAATGAATTTCGACAAAATGGAGCATGACTTTGGAACAATTGAACAAGGAGACAAAGTTGCACATACATTTGAGTTTACAAATACAGGAAGTGAACCACTCATTATTCAAAGTGCGAAGGGTTCTTGTGGATGTACTGTGCCTCAATGGCCAAAAGATCCTGTAGCTCCCGGTGAAGTTGGAGAACTAAAGGTCGAATATGATAGCAAGGGTAAAAGAAATCAGGAAGTAAAGACCGTTACCATAATGGCTAATACGGAGCCTGCAATTACAAGACTAACGATCAAAGCTTATGTGAATGCACCAGAAGCAGACGCAACCATGACGATCGAACAATAAAGAGGTTTTAATAATAGGAACCCGCAATCTTAGTCAGGTTGCGGGTTTTTTATTTCGGAAATTTCATCTTATAATCGATCTCAATTTTCCCTTTCGAGATCGCATCCAATTTAGATCTTAATAGCCTTTTCTTTAATGGTTTCAGATGGTCTGTGAAAAGGATCCCTTCGATATGATCATATTCATGTTGGATCACACGAGCATTCATACCGTCATACGTCTCTTCAAATTCCTTAAAGTGTTCATCAAAATATTTGATCCGAACAATTTCTTTCCTTATAACTTCCTCCCGGATCTTTGGAATACTGAGGCATCCTTCTTCAAATCCCCACTTATCGCCGGTCTCACTAAGGATCTCAGGATTGATGAACGCTTTCTTTATTCCACTTCCCTCTTCATCCTCGTATGTGCTCATGGTATCCACCAAAAACAACCTTAATGATTTGCTGATCTGGGGTGCGGCCAAACCAACACCATTCGCTTTATACATAGTCTCCCACATCGAATCTATCAGATCGGATAAGCCGGGAAAATCTTCGGGGATTTCTTTTGTTTTCGATCGCAAAACAGGATCTCCATAAGATACAATAGGTAGTATCATCAATAGTCTTTTTCCATGAATGATTGTAAAATTAGAACAGCACTGATCTTGTCAATGTTCTCTTTTTTACGTCTGTCTTTTCTTTTAAAATTCGCCGAAACCATCGATTGCGCAGCCATCTTTGAAGTATAGCGCTCATCCTCATAAAATATTCTTGCAGCAGGAAATGATTTCTTAAGCTTGCTTCCAAACAATTTCACCTTCCGGGTAATTTCCATTTCCGCACCATCTGCATGAAGAGGGAGCCCAATTACAAACCCTTCAATTTCTTCAGATCTATTATACTCTTTCAAATAATTTATAAGTTCTTCAGGATGTACGGTGTCTAAAGC
>JABDMM010000131.1 GCA_013001465.1 Chitinophagales bacterium
AATGAATACCTGGTTGACAAGCAGAGGTCAATCAACAGTACAGAAATTCAGGCTTCCTACAGAAACTGAATGGGAGTATGCTGCAAGAGGAGGACTGGACTTAAACCCTTATCCTTGGGGTGGACCATATGTTAGGAATGTATTAGGTTGCCCATTAGCCAATTACAAGCCACTTAGAGGAGATTATGTTGAAGACAACGGATTCCATACAGTACCAGTAACATCTTATGAACCGAATGACTATGGTTTGTATTGCATGGCTGGAAACGTTGCGGAATGGACATCAACCGCCTTTGACGAGTCAGTCTATGATTTTGCACACGACCTCAATTCAGAATACACTTATGATGCTCTTGCAGATGACCCACCCGCTTTGAAAAGAAAAGTGATAAGAGGTGGAAGTTGGAAGGATATAGGATACTACATACAGAATGGTACTCGAACGTACGAATATCAAGATACTTCTAAAGCTTATATCGGTTTTAGATGTGTGATGAGCTACCTAGGAAGAGGTAAAGGAGGAGATCCAGAAGATTGGAATTAAAATATTTATATAACAAGGAAAGTTTAACAGATTATAATTTTTATAGAGTATGAAACCAGGGAGTAAAAAATGGAAAAAGTTTATGGCAAAGCTTTACGGAATCGGGGCGGCTGTCGTGATCTTAGGAGCGTTATTTAAAATTCAACACTGGCCAGGTGCAGGACCTATGCTTATCGTAGGGTTAGGAACAGAAGCGGTGATCTTCTTTTTCTCAGCATTCGAGCCGATACACGAAGAATACGATTGGTCTTTGGTATACCCGGAATTGGCCACAGGTGAGCACGCAGAAGATCCTTCTAAAGCGATACATGGTGGTTCTCTTACTGAACAACTTGATAATATGCTTGAAGATGCCAAAATAGAACCCGAACTACTGGCAAGTTTAGGAGAAGGTATGAGAAATTTAAGCACACAAGCTGGACAGTTGAACGATTTTGCAGATGCATCAGTAGCTACGAGCACTTATGTAGACACTGTTACTAACGCATCACAGACAATGACTACGCTAACTGATTCTTATTCACAAGCTGCTGAGGCCATTTCAGGAATAGCAAATGCTAACGAAGTTGGAGCGAATGCAGGAGAGCAATTAAGCATTATGTCAAATAACTTGGTTGAGCTTAATTCTGTTTATGAAATGCAGTTGCAATCTACTAGAGAAAAAATGCAACAGTCTAATGAAGTCTTTGCAGGTATCACTGATATGATGAATACATTGAATGAATCTGTAGACGATACAAGAAGATATAAAGAAGGAATGGCTGAGTTGTCTAAAAACTTAAGCTCTCTGAACACAGTTTATGGCAATATGCTTTCTGCCATGAATGCCAATCAAGGATAAGACAATTCAAACCTAAAAATACTATTGGAAAATGGCAGGAGGTAAATTATCCCCACGGCAACAGATGATCAACATGATGTATCTCGTGTTAACGGCTCTGCTTGCAATGAACGTTTCTAAAGAGATCTTGGATGCCTTTATTACAATTGACAAAGGACAAAAAAATACGACTTTAGCCCTGAAAGGAAAGATCGGACAGCAGATCGCTGCTTTTACAGCTTCAGCTCAAGAAAATCCTGAAAAATACGGTCCGGCTTTAGAACAAGCCAATAAGATCGATAAAACAGCAAAGGAGATCTCTCAGCATATCAATCACATCAAGGCTAAACTGATAATGGATGTTGAAGGGTATGAAGATAAGTCTGAAGTTATGGGTGGAGATACAGTTCTGGACATCCTCTATATAAGTAATAAAGACAATTATGATATCCCTACTACTATCATGTATGGTTCTGATGTCAAAAATCCATTAGAAGGGCCTTGTCAAGTAGGTTGCGATATGGATTACAGTGCTGTGACATTAAGGAAGAAATTGCAAAAGTATGCTGGCGAGATAACTAGTGGTATTGACGATAAGCAATTGCAGAATTCAATTAATGACATGTTCAGGTTTGAGGATGTTATTGACTCAGATGGCAAAGCCATTCCATGGGAATTCATGAATTTCAATGGTGTTCCAATTGCGGGAGTTCTGACAATATTGTCAAAACTGCAATCTGACGTTGCAAGTGCTCAAGCGTCTGCGCTAGACTTTTTATATGCAGATGTAGAAGGAGCTTCTTATAAGTTCACCAAATTAGCTGACGCTGTTATTCCACAGGCAACAACAATTACGACTGGATCAAATTATGAAGCTGAAGTTTTTCTAGCTGCATATGATGATCAAAATGTCCCTGAGATCAGACTAGGAAAACCAGGTGTTAAATTCGACTCTACGAAAATGGATCTAACAGGAGAATTTGACGTTCTGGAGATGGATGGAGTAAAAGGAAAGATAAAACTTCCAGCTGGTGGTTTGGGAAGTCAGCAAAGAGAAGGTGTTATCATTTTTAAGCCTGTTGGCCAGGCACCTGTTATCACTCCTTTCGATCTTGATTATACTGTAGTTGCTCCAACATTGGTAGTTTCTCCAACCAAAATGAATGTTTTTTATAGAGGAGTGGATAACCCTGTTAGCGTTGGGGTGCCAGGATTTACAGATAAAGATATCACAGCTACTTGCGATGGTTGCGATATTTCTAAAGCATCTGACGGATATATCGTAAGAGTGAATTCAGGAAGAGAAGCTAAGATCTATGCGAATGCAAAATTGCCAGATGGCGGATCAAAGAGACTTGGTCCAGCTACTTTTAGAATAAAATCCGTTCCAGATCCAGTTCCTCAGTTTGCTGGAAAAGGAGCTGCAGATGCCGTTGTTAAGAAAGCTGAACTTACTGCTGCACAAGGTGTCGTGGCAAAAATGGTAGATTTTGAATTTGATCTTAAATTTACCGTAACTCAATTTAAGATCGGGATGATCATTGGAGGACAATATGTGGAACAAGTCTCGAAGAGTAATCGAGTAACTGCCGACATGAAAACTATGATCAAAAAGGCAAAGAGAGGACAAAAAGTATTTATTGAAGGAGTTAAAGCTAAAGGACCTGATGGCAAAGTCAGAAATCTTGGTAGCCTTGCCTTTAAAGTAAATTAAGAAAAGATGAAAAAAATAATCATTTCAGCACTGACCTTGATCTTTTGTATTCCAATGTTCAGTACTTTGG
>JABDMM010000140.1 GCA_013001465.1 Chitinophagales bacterium
GAAGTGGGTGGTGTTACTATTGTTCTTGTCCTATTAACCGAAAGGATACTATCCATGCGATAAATTCTGCCAGATGTTGTTCCATAAAATAGGGTCTGATTATCGGTAGGAGGTACAATCAGAGATGAAATTCGGGTTCCAAATGGTGTGATGCTTTCGGAAATGATCTCCCAATAATCGCTAATGGGACTTGTCTCATTACCGGTGATCGGGATGGAATCCAGATCATTATTCCTCCAAACATATCTCCCTGCCGCCAGATACATCCTGTTCTGATCACCTGGATCTAGAATAAATGGATTGATAAAAAGATGGTCCGAAGCTCCCACAGGATCAATTCTTGTTTTACCGATCTCATTTCCTTGATCATCGATCTTGAATTTGAACGTTTTTCCTGTTTGCCACGATAGGTAGTAATTATTTCTGCCTTCCTCGATGGCTGCGTAAGCGCCATCTCCGTAGAATACGTGCTTCCACTGCTGACCTGGATCGCTGCTATTGGTAAAAAATGTTCCGTTATCCTGCATGCCTCCTACAAGAATATCATTATCCACTTCTCCATCTTCTATTGCAACAGTATAGAACTGACTGGTAACATATCCGTTGTTCAAACTTACCCAATCCACTTGTGGTGCCAGGCAATTCAATGTTTTGTGAACACCGCCATCACTAGCCGTAAACAGAATACTTGAATCGGAAGGCAAGAAGAGAAAACCATGTATATCAGGATGGTGGTCAGGATAAATATAGTTGCTGGGAGTTGCTGTGTCGCATTGATATCCACCGATCCACCGGTGGTTATTTTGAGATGTAAATCCATCTGTTGAGCGGAACACATCGGTTCCTCCAATAAATACATGATCCGGATTTCCGGGTTGTACGGCGATACACATATCGTAGGAACTCTGGGAATTATAGCTTCCAAAAGTAAAATCATAAAACACTTCACATTTGTAATTTGGGAGGTTAGCCGTTCGGTTTTCCCAAACTCCACCGGTATCACTGCCATCACCACTGAGGTATGTGTAATGCCAAAGGTTGTGGTCGAGCGCACCACTATTCGGTGTTTCACTTAAAAAGTAAACTTGGTTCTCATCAGAAGGTACAGCTGCCATGACGGTGCGTCTGTAACTGTTCGGGAAATTTGCAGGAGTGATCTCTGTCCAATTCAAACCATCTGCAGATCTCCATATTCCCCCGGCAGCTCCGGCAGCATTTAACGCTGCATAAAATATACCTTCAGAAGTGATGATCACATTTGAGAATCGTGAAATATTGTTTGAATTGGTATCGAGACCAAGAACTGCCTGCCATGATTGTCCGCCGTCTAAACTTCTGTAAACGCCATTGATCACAGCTGCGTAAACAGCATCATTCATAGTATCCGTATGGTCTGTTACAATATTCCAAACGAAATCAAAGTCACCGTTCTCATAAAGCGTTGTAGGAGTATTTGACACCGTAGACTGCAGCATTTGCCATGACTGACCTCCGTCTGTTGATTTAAAAATTCCATTACCACTGGCTTGATTTGAAAATGAAGCAGCACTGATGACTCCATAATATTCTCCTGTACCATAATACCATATGTTGCTTTTACCGGGTCTGCGATCTTGTGCAACACAAGTTACACTCTGAAACTGATCTGGAGTGGTTGTTTTAACAAACGAAACACCCCCATTATCTGATCTCCACATACCACCGGTGACTCCACCAGCCAGAATTATATTTTCGTCATCGATATCCAGTGCAAGAGCTCTTGTTCGTCCACCAACGTTATATGGTCCTCTCGAATCCCAGTTTACATTGTTTGTCTTACTGGATCGCCTCTGTAAATTATTTACAAAACTTAGCTCCCGAGCTCTCATGTTGTTGGGTATTTCTCCGGTTAGAGGATTTATCAATTTCGATTTCTCAAAATTGATCCTCGCATATGGATCTTCAGATGAGGCGATCCCTTCAGGTGTCAGACTTGGTTTTTGATCCTCGTATTGATTGCATGAAAGAAATACTAAAAATAGACAAAGGATGCTGTAACAGTGGAATTGTCTCATGGCAAGTGTTCATTTATTTCAAAGATAGCCATCAATACCTAATATAAATAGCAAGTAGTGTGTGCCGGGAATATAACGGACTCTTTTAAATGTGAAGATGTGAAGATATGAAGATGTTGGTGTGGCTGCGCCACCTTCTTTTTATGTATTATTAGCACATGAGCAAGCGAGCACATGAGCAATAGAGCATCAAGACTTGATACCTCGTATCCTATCCCAAAGTTTACTCAGTATCTCATCCTGACTTCCTTCAGGCGGACCACCGATCGCTTCTTCCATGTCATATCCTTTTTCACCGCGATAGGTTAGAAAAAATCTGAAGATAAAATCGTTCGGTCCTTCTCCTTTTCCGGAAAATGACCCAAATCTCAGGTCATTGAATTGATAGCGTTCATCAACGCGCATCACATTAAAGTAATCATCGGAAAACCACCTAAGTGTTTTAATAGTAGGATCGCTTTCCAATCCTATCAAGATGTCGTGGTTTTTGTCTATTTGTGTGAAGGCAATGTCTCCGGTATCAAAGAGTGAATACTGACCCTGATAGAAGTATTCTTCAGTCTCTGCTGTGCAAGTCCAAACTATATTGCTTAAAATATATGGGTTACTGATAAAGCGTTCAGCAACGATATCTTGCTTTTCAAGTGCATCTGCAAAAACACTATTCACATACTGTTTATTGATAACGGTAAACAATAAGTAAAAAGAGCTAAGTGCGATCCCGCTATAATTCCAGATCCTTCTCTTGTTGGAGGTTCGGATATACATAGAAGCAACGATCAGGCAGATCAAAAATGGAATCGTATACATTGGATCAGCAACAGATATGCTTCCAAAAGCAATCCTGATGTCAGAAAATGGAGCAAAAAACTGGGTGCCATACATAGTGAAGCAATCCAGAATAGGATGTGTAAATAATGACCAGAAAAATAACCACTGCCAGTCTCGAAGACTTGCATTAGGTACTTCCCATTCTGAAAAGTATCGCTTTTTGGAACGGTAATATATTAATATCCCAAGTGCTAAAGAGATGATCGCTATTGGAATGTAACTATCTACCGAAAACCGACCAAGAACAAAACTAATTGCTGAGATAACAAGTATTGCTGCCACTACTTTAAAAAAGATGGCTATCCATTTATGTAGATGGCTCTTGTAAATGTGATGAACGATCCATCCAAACAGGATCGCTCCAACTATGCTAAAGGTAACAGAGTGTGTGATTCCTCTATGAAATGCAAGATTATCAATACTGGAAAGAAAAAATTTGCCAAGTACATCTAGATCCGGAATGGTACCACCCACAGCTCCCCATACCATCGCTCGGTTCCCGATTTTTTTACCTAGAACAACTTCACCGACTGCTGCTCCTAATATGATTTGCGTTAGTGAATCCACTTTTTAAAAACCACTTGTTTGGCTATTTTGTTCAAAAGCTCAAAAGTAATAAACTGCTGTCGCTGTTAGTAGGATAAACTTGGATAAGTATTACTTATATTGTGATATAGAAACTCTATCAAAGAACAGATACATATGAAAACGATGACTTGTAAGCAACTAGGCGGAGCTTGCGATAAAGAATTCCATTCCGATACTTTTGCAAATATGGCAGAACAAAGCAAGAATCATGCAATGGAGATGTTTCAAAAAGGTGATGCAGAACACCTTAAGGCAATGAATGAAATGCAGGAGCTCATGAAATCTCCGGATGCAATGAATGAGTGGATGGCCACAAAGAGAAAAGAGTTTGAAGCACTTCCACATGACGATAACTCCTAAATATTTAAAATGTCAATCGAAGAACTTGTTAAAAGATGGTTTAATAAGTGGGAGAATGGGGATTTTCATGATCTACCGATCACTGAGAGTTTTAAGCATACAAGTCCATTTGGGGTAATTGAAGGTAGAAAACAATACGTAGCATTAGTAGATCAATTGTCAGAGAATTTTTAAAAAAGATAGATTCATATAATGAAGTTCACTATTAAAATTAACAGCATTAAATCCATCGAAAAGATCGAGGGATTTTGGAAAAATGAAGATTACAAAAACTTACTCGAGGAGTTTGATTTTACAGATGCTGATTCGTTAAATGAAACAGAGTACCAGGAAATGTTGTTGATGGCGATAACAGATTTTGAACCTGATGAAGCTGCTGAGATCATTCTAAAGTATAAACTATCGGATAAATTGAACGAGGGGCAGATCACTAACCTTTCACATGAAATGCTTGAGGATAAAGTGGCAGAAGAATATCCGGACATTTCAATGCATTACCCGCTTTTCAATATCAATCAATTGCTGAGAGATGCTTACAACGGTAAGTTTCCATCTACAATAGCATCTGTCATAGAATTCGAACTGGATTTTAAGGAGCAAATTACAATTACGAAAGAAATCGTATTGCGGGCGATCAGCGATCTCTTATCTGATAAGAGCTTATTAAAAAGGCTATTTCAGGAGAAACTTGATTCTGAGGAACAGTTAAACGATGCAGACAGTATTATCTGGGAACTGCACAAAATGGCGGATTCCAGGTATCAGATTATCTCCTCAAAATATTGGATGGACGAAGAGGATTTTGAATTCCAGGAATTTTCAGGTGAACTCAGAGAAGAGGAAATAGGCCATACTTAATACTATTTATGCTATGGCTTTGGATTAGCATTTTTAATAGAAAATATCTCTTGTTAGTATGAGCGTCTCGTCGGATCTAGGATTACTTAACAAAATTAATCTCAAAAGTAAAAATGGAAAGAAAGGAACATTGGGAAAACATTTATAATACAAAAGAACACAAGGATGTGAGCTGGTTCGAAACTACTCCTCAAACTTCCTTAGATCTTATTCAGAAGTTTAAACTTCCCTTGGATGCGTATATAATTGATATCGGCGGAGGTGATAGTTTCTTAGTGGACCACCTTTTGGAACTAGGATACCTCAATGTTTCGGTTCTGGATATTTCTGAGGCTGCTTTGGAAAGAGCTCAGGCAAGATTAGGTGAAAAGGCAGAGGAGGTGACCTGGATCATTTCTGATGTTTCCTCTTTTAGTCCGGAACGCCATTATGATCTATGGCACGATAGAGCAGCTTTTCATTTTTTAACCGATGAGTACGAGATCTCAAACTATCTTAAAACGGCAGATCGCGCGCTCAAAGAGGACGGAAAACTACTCGTTGGCACTTTTTCTAAAAAGGGCCCCACGAAATGCAGTGGTATAGAAATCAAGCAATACAGCGAATCTTCGATGACTGATAGATTTAGCGACTATTTCGAAAAAATTGAATGCTTATCATTTGATCATAAAACGCCATTTGATACAATACAAAACTTCGTTTTTTGTAGTTTCCAAAAGGTCTGAGTTCAAAAAGGTAATCCTAAGCTGAACTTAAAATTAATTTTAGAACTTTGTTAGTGGTAAGAAACAACTATAATAAACAAAATAGATATAATGGAAGTTCTTAATCAGCCCGATCAACCTCACAACGATAACGGATTTAAACCATGGGGAATGGAACCCAATTCCTTTGCTATGCTAATGCACTTTTCCCAATTTGCTGGTTATATTTTTCCTCTTGCAGGTTTCTTTGTGCCTGTTTTTATGTGGGCCTCATTTAAAAATGAAAGCTCATTGATAGATCAACATGGTAAGAATATCATTAACTGGATCATCAGCATTGTGATATACTATGTTATTGCAGGAATCCTGGTGGTACTTGTTATCGGACTTCTCGCTCTGGCCATTTTGCCGGTGATCTCTTTCATATTCATTGTGATCGCTGCAGTTAGAGCAGCTGATGGTGAAGTCTATAGATACCCATTTACTATCGATTTCCTGAAATAAGATTTTTCAGTAGAATTACTAGAAACATTTAATATGACGCAATGTAGTTTAAGTACTTTTACCCGCTCATTTTATAAATCAGTAATAATAAAAGGACGCAATTTAATATGCCGAATGTAATTGTACGCCGATGGTCACTTATCGCCGCCTTGATCATCATATTTCTAGCATTTTTCATTAATAACCGACTTCAGAGTATGAAGAAACCTCCTGAACAAAAAAAGGTTTTTGACTCTACACCGGTTGTAAATGCTATGACTGTCAGCAGTGAAAATCTCAGACTTGATATCCCACTTACCGGTCGTCTGGTTTCAAAAAATAAGATCGAGGTCTTTTCTGAAGTAACTGGAAAACTGCTGCAAGGAAGAAAGGCTTTCAAAGAAGGCGTTCGTTTTAGTAGAGGTGAAGCCTTATTAAAGATCGATGATAGTGATTTTAAACTTTCTTTGATAGCCAATAGAAGCAACTTCCATAGTCAGATCACCCTTTTACTTGCCGATATGAAGATGGACTACCCACAAAACTTTGATAATTGGAAAAGCTATACTGAAAATTTCAACCCAGAGCTGTCGCTTCAGGAACTTCCCGAAGTGAAGAGTACACAAGAGAGGGGTTTGCTTGTAGCTCGAAATATCTATAATCAATTTTATACTATTCAATCACAAGAGGCACAGTTAGGAAAATACATGGTTATTGCTCCATTTACAGGTGTTGTTAGTTCTGCTAATGTAAGCGCCGGATCGCTAATCCGAGCCGGACAAAAAGTAGGAGAATTTCTTGACCCTTATTTGTTCGAGCTTGAGGTAGGTTTGAGTGTACCCGATGTCGAAAAAATTAAAGTGGGTAGTGAAGTTCAACTTACATCGAATGATGTAGATGGCAAGTGGCAAGGTAAGGTGACAAGAATCAGCAAGAGCGTGGATGATCGCACACAGACGCTTAAAGCTTACATAGAGATCAATTCTAAAGATCTTTTCGAGGGGATCTACTTAAACGCAGATATTGGTGGAAATACGGTAAGTAAGGCAAGTAAGATTCCCTCGAATATCGTCTTCGACAAGAACAAGGTATATCTGATAGAGGATGGAGCACTTCGTCAGCAAGAATTAGCGATCGTTCATCGTGTAAATAATAATCTGATCGTACAGGGAATTCCAGATGGTGCTATGGTGATGAATCAAGTATTAACAGGAGCAAGAGATGGCATGAAAGTTAAAATTGCAGAATAGATGAGGAATCTGGTTCATTATTTTATAAGATATTCTGTTTCCGGTAATATTCTTTTGTTGCTTATTCTCGTGTTTGGCTTGATGGGTTTAAAGAGTATGCAAAGTACTTTTTTCCCGGAAATACCAAGCAGAGCCATCAATATTCAAATTGTTTATCCCGGCGCAGCTCCGGAAGAGATCGAGGAATCTGTAGTTTTAAAAATTGAGGATAAGCTTAAAGGTGTAACCGGCTTGGATCGTGTTACTTCCGTTTCAAATGAAAATGCCGCGGTTGTAAATGTCGAGATCACTCAATATGCTGATATCGATGATGTCTTGCAGGACGTAAAAAACGCTGTAGATCAAATTACATCTTTTCCGGTAGGTGTTGAATCTATCGATATTTTTAAACAAGAGTCAATTGGGATCGCTATTTCTTTTGTGCTAAGCGGTTCTGATGATCTTGCTTATCTCAAGAAAATTGCACGGGAGATCGAACGGGATTTGCTAGGCTTTGACGGGATTTCAAAAGTGACGCTCGGGGGTTTCCCTGATGAGGAAATTGTTATCGAACTGAAGGAGTCTGGAATGAAATCTTACGGTATTAATTTCCAGCAGGTGGTTGATAAAGTCGCTGCGACAAATTTGGATGTGACAGGTGGTACAGTGAAAGGCGATCTCGAAGAATTAAATATTCGCTTGCGGAACAAAGGGTACTATGCTGATGATTTTGCAAATATTACCATAGCTTCTTCTGAAGACGGCAGGATAGTAAAACTCAAAGATATTGCAGTTATCGAAGATCGTTGGGCGGAAAGCCCGAATAAGACCTTCTACAACGGCGCACGTTCGGTCACGATAGATGTATATAATACTAACGATGAGGATCTTTTAGGTATAACGGAGTTCGTGAACAAATACATAAATGACTTCAACGGATCAAATGAAGTCCAGGCTTATATAACAAATGACAGTTCGATCGTGGTAAGCCAGCGTATTGATATGCTGATAAATAATGGTACCATAGGTTTTATCCTTGTCCTTATATTGCTCGCAATGTTTCTCAACTGGAGGATCGCAGGTTGGGTGGCATTAGCGATCCCGGTTTCTTTCGCCGGCATGTTCATTATTGCTCCTTTCTTTGGGGTTACCATAAATGTGATCTCGCTTTTTGGAATGATCACTGTTATTGGTATTCTGGTAGATGATGGTGTTGTTATAAGTGAAAATATTTACCAGCATTTTGAAAAGGGAAAGCCAAGGATCCAGGCTGCTATCGATGGAACATTGGAAGTGCTTCCTGCCGTTACTTCAGCAATTATTACTACAATAGTCGTCTTTTCTTCTTTCTTTTTTATTGAAGGACGCCTGGGAGACTTTTTTTCCGAAATGGCATTAATAGTTATCGGTACACTTCTCTTTTCATTAATTGAAGGTGTCTTGATCCTTCCTGCACATATCGCTCATTCCAAAGCACTAGATCCCAATACTTCACCCGGATGGCTACAACGTCATAGCGAAAGGTATATGAAGTGGTTACGGGAAAAAGTTTATGAACCATCATTGAGCTTTGCTCTCAACAACAAGGCTTTAGCTTTTGCTATACCCTTTGGATTGCTGGTAATTACTTTTGGCGCTTTGGGCGGGGGAGTTATAAAGTCTACTTTCTTTCCGTTTATTGAACGTGACCAAGTGAACGTGAGTCTTTTGATGCCTGCTGGAACACCTCAGGAGATCACAAACGAAAAACTTGAATATCTCGAGGAGGTGATTTGGAAGGTAAATACTGAAATGAGAGCAGAAAGGGAAGACTCGATGGATGTCGTCTTATCGATTGATAAAAGACTAGGCCCGGTGAACACCTTCCAGGGTACTCTAAATATTAAACTGTTGGATGTTGAACTTCGGGATATGTCTGTGTTGTCGATCACATCTGCGATCAGGGAGGAGGCAGGTCCGATTGTTGGCGCAGAAAGTGTGATATACGGAGCTGGTTCAACTTTTGGAAAACCAATTTCTATCGCTCTAAGAGGTGATGATATGAATCAGTTACGGCAGGCCAGCGATGAAATGAAGTTCGAACTTGAAAAATTGAACGACTTGAAAGATGTCACTGATTCTGATCAGGAAGGTCTGAGAGAAGTGGTTATCAAATTAAAGGATAAGTCATACCTTTTAGGGCTTACGGAGCGGGATATACTTAGTCAGGTTCGCCAGGGTTACTATGGTGGTGAAGTTCAGAGAGTACAACGTGGTTTGGATGAGGTAAAAGTCTGGGTGCGTTATGACAAAGAAGAAAGGTCGAATTTGAATAATTTGCGTGACATGAACATTCGTACTGCCAGTGGAGAGGCTTACCCATTGTCAGAACTGGTTGATATGGACATGGAAAGGGGTGTGATCGGGATCGATCACACCGATGGCCAGCGTGAGATCACGGTTGAAGCAGATGTATCTAATGCTAAAGTTTCAGTGAGCGATATGATCACCAATATTACCGGAGACATTCTTCCACGAATCCTTCAAGGATATGATGGAGTTACTTTTTCGCTTGAAGGCCAATCTAGGCAGCAACAAAAATCGATCGCGTCAATGCAGCGAATTTTACCAATTGTTTTCCTGATCATGATCGCTGTTATCATCTTTACTTTCAGATCATGGATACAAACGGTTCTGGTAATTTCACTCATCCCATTCAGCTTTATCGGTGTTGCCTGGGGGCATTATATTCATGATCTTCCGATCAGCCTCTTTAGTGTGTTGGGTTTGATCGCACTTATTGGTATAATAGTAAATGACTCCTTGGTATTTATTAATGCCTTTAATACAAATTTAAAACAAGGACTTTCATTTGATGAAAGCTTGAAAACTGCCGCACTTTCTAGATTCAGACCTATATTACTTACATCTGTAACCACAATAGCCGGTCTTGCCCCTCTAATGCTCAATAAAAGTTTCCAGGCTCAGTTCCTCATTCCAATGGCGATCTCTGTTGCATACGGACTTGCGGTGGCAACTTTGCTGGTATTGGTCCAACTACCTATTTTACTTAGTGCCATGAACAACTGGAGACGTTTTATCAATTGGTATTGGACAGATAGAAAACCGGCGCAGGAAGAGGTGGAGCCTGCAATAAAAGAAATGGAGTATGAATAATATTATTCTGATACTGTTCTTATGTGTTTCTTGCTCATTTGCGAATGCACAAACGATAATGACACTTGAAAAAGCTATTGCCATTGCGTTAGAACAGAATTACGATATCGCTATCTCGGAGAACAACAATGAGATCACAACCAATAATGCCATACCGGGAAATGCCGGACTACTTCCCACTCTTGATGCTACAGGTAGTATCGATTATGGTCTTGATAATACCAGGCTTCAATTCAACGAATCACCTGAGGTGGTTGAAACCACTGGTGCTGAGTCATGGAATTATAATGCATCCATGAACTTTGGTTATGTGATTTTTTCAGGTCTTGGAAACCTGAATTCCTATAAGCAGCTTAAGGTTTTTGCTGACCAGTCGGATGCAGCTCATCTTATTGTCATTGAAAACATAGTACTTCAAGTAGCCTCAGCATATTATAATTTACTTCGAACTGAATCGAATATTGAAATTTTAGAGCAGTCATTGCAAATATCAAAAAGAAGATATAACGCCGCACGGAATCGAAAAGAGTTGAGCGGTGGTTCGGGACTCGACGTTTTGAATGCCAGTGTTAATTTCAATCAGGACAGCATAACCTTGATGGAGGCAATAGTGGCATTCGAAGAAGCGGCGATTGAATTGAACAGGTTGCTTGGAAGAGATCTCAGAACAGAGATCACCGCGCAAGAAGTCGCTAGAGTTAATATAGATTACAATTTCGATGCATTGAAGCAGGAAATGTTGGATCAAAACAAAACTATTCTGAGCAGCAAGCTTCAGGAGCAAGTGTCCCTACTGGGATTTAAGATCGCTAAATCAACCTACTATCCTACGATAAAATTGAGTAGCTCTTATTCTTATAATAAAAGTGAAACTGAAGGCAGCTTTTTACGACTTAATGAAAGAAATGGATTAGGGGTGAACCTCAGCTTGAGCGTGCCGATCTACAATGGAGGAAGCAGAATTGCTGCTGTGAAAAATGCCAGGTTGCAGTTCGAAAATTCATCACTTCAGGAAGAACACACCGAGTTGCTGATAGAGAGTGAACTGTTGAAGACACTGAATGACTATAATGTCACCCGGCAGATAATCGCAAAGGAAAAATCGAATTCATTAGTGGCTGAAGAGAACTTTAATTATTCTGAAGAGAAGTTCAAACTGGGGCAAATATCAAATACAGAGTTAAGGGAAGCCCAGGTGAATTTGCTGTTGAGCAAGAATAATTTAAATAATCAGCAATATAATTTGAGACTAATAGAGTTAGAGCTACTGCGATTGAGCGGAAAACTTGTGAAAAGTGAATAGCTTTAAATAATCTATTCCGACAAAAAATAAGATTAAGTAATTGATTTACAATTACTAATTCTGTGATTTAAATTAAAAATAATCCGACAAAGACTATAAATTCATCTTGCTTAGGCTTTATGAATGTCAGACATTTGTTCTCGTAGGGTTATGTTAATCATTTAAAGGATTGGTTAAGGAAACACACCGAGTTTTAGAAGAGCCCACCTCAAAAAGGTGGGCTTTTTTAATGTCCATATTAATGTTATTTATTAAATGTTTATTCTCACAGTCCAATTTCTTGAAACTGCTATCTTTGCTCATCTCAAACAACCTTAAATGAAAGCTAAATCTCCTTCAGAATCAAAAACCAGGATGACAGAGATCGTCTTACCCAACGATACTAATTATCTGAATAATTTGCGAGGTGGGAAGATATTGCACTGGATGGATATAGCCGCCGCAATTTCTGCAGGAAGGCATTCTGAGAGGCTAGCTGTTACGGCCAGTGTCGATCATGTTTCGTTCCATTCTCCCATTAAACTCGGAGATGTTGTTAGCATTGAAGCTGCTGTTACCAGATCTTTCAATACGTCAATGGAGATTAGATTAAAAG
>JABDMM010000064.1 GCA_013001465.1 Chitinophagales bacterium
CTATAGAGATACCTGTTTTACCTGCTCTGGCAGTTCGACCGCTGCGGTGTGTATAATAAGCGTGATCATCTGGCAAGGTAAAATGAAATACATGAGTAAGGTCATTCACATCGATGCCCCTGGCAGCAACATCAGTCGCGACAAGTACGTGAAGGTCATGAGATTTGAATCGCTTCATCACTCTGTCTCGCTGTGGTTGGTTTAGATCACCATGGATCGCATCTGCTTTATATCCTCTGGACATGAGATCTTCTGCAAGGTCTTGAGTATCTCTCTTGGTTCTGCAAAAAACGACACCACGCATATCGGGATCCATATCCAGGAAACGCGTAAGCGCTTCCGTTTTATTGGAGTGTTTAACTACTGCAAATTGGTGTTCAATGTTTTTGTTGACTACATTTTTCTGGTTTACACGCACTTCAACCGGATCGTCCATATACTTATGAACGATCTTTTTGATCTCTTTTGGCATAGTAGCAGCAAACAACCAAGTTAATTTTTCGGCTGGAGTTTCGAATAGGATCTGGTCGAGTTCTTCCTTGAAACCCATATTGAGCATTTCATCAGCCTCATCGAGAATGAGGAAGCGAACTGTGTTAAGATTGACGACCTTTCTTTTGATCAGATCGACAAGGCGACCAGGTGTAGCTACAATAATATGCTGACCTTTTTTGATTGCCTTGATCTGATGTGAGATCGAAGCTCCACCATAGACAGGAAGGATCTTGACCTTGCGCAAGTGCTTCGAGAACTGTTGAAGTTGCTCAGCTATCTGTTGACCAAGTTCGCGAGTTGGTGCAAGGATCAGCGCTTGTGTATCCTTATTATTATAATCGATACGATTGAGAAGAGGCAAGCCGAACGCGGCTGTTTTCCCCGTACCGGTTTGAGCCAGACCGATCAGATCATCATCACCATCAACTAGAAAAGGAATAGCAGCCTCCTGGATCTCTGTAGGGTTTTCAAACCCCATTTCGCTAAGTGCCTTCAACAAGTCATTGGAGAGGCCTAAATTCTTAAATGCCGTCACTTGAAATATTTAGCGTGCAAAGGTAGTTCTTTTTTGGGTCTGCAAGACTTTTCGACTTATTCTTAAATGGAGAATGAAGAATTGAGGTTTGAGAATTTTTGTGTTGCACGTCCTACTTTTGCTTGCAATTTTTGCAGCTTTTATTGTGCTTTTTTTACTTTGAAATTCAATAAAACCGGGGACAAAAGTTAGCTTTTTGGTGAAGCGCTCTGGGAAATGGTTACCATCGTGAAAGAAACCGGGTGGAGCACCGATAAATATTGCCGTCTATCTCCAGAATAGGGTACTGCATCTCTTATCATCAAAAAAGGAGATATTGATGTTTATGATCATTAACCTGTTATAAAGGTTGACTTTGAAATTGGTATTAATTATAAGGTTATATGGAAAGAAGGGAATTGGAATGGTAGATTATCAGTGGTGACAAATTATCTCAAAAAGATCAGAAGCTTTAGGAAAATATAAGATAATATATATATATTCGAAAGAGTTATTATGACGTCCTGTATAGCAACTGCAGTAGCATTTCCCTGATGTTACACCATCATCAAGAACATGTGTTTGTAATATTATGCAAAGCATAAGCGGAGCATTGTAGATATATTTTCCTTAACCAAAAACTGTTTATTATGAAATTGGTTTGCCCGATTCGTAGCTGGATTCTTACGGCTAAAATTACTGTACTATTTTTCATTATTTCTTCGAATGTATTTGGACAAACTTGCACTCCCTCAACACCGGTCTGTGTTCCGGCGAATGGGTATGCATTCCAGTTTGCTGGTGATACAGATTATGGTTTGTTGTTTAGCCTTACAGATGAAGAATATCAATTCACAAATGGTATTGGCTTGCCTTTAGTCAGAATTCACGCTAATAATGGACTTATGACTGTCGAGAACAACATGCTGGTCAATGGCAAGTTTGGTGTTGGTTTGGGCAATCCATTGTTCGCTGATTTCAGTGTGAACAATGCTCTATCTCAATTCGGAGTTGCGTCTGGTTATGTGCAAATCGACAGCGATGGAGATCTTAACTTTGTCGGATCTGCTAACTTTCTGGTTGGCGGAGACAAATATGCATTCAGATATTCCGGAGATGAAGATTTTGGTTTGTACTTCAGCTTATCCGGATTTGCCTACGACTTCCTTGGTGACAATGGAGTTTCTTTGTTTAAAATTGGTTCATTGAGTGGAGACATCTCTAACTCTGGCACTGCGACTATAGGAACGATCACACAAAACGATAACCTCGATCGAATTCTTGTCACAGACCCTACAGGTTTGATCAGTTACCGAGACGCATCGACACTCGGCGGTGGAGGAGGGGGCGGACCCGAAACAGATCCACAGGTTGGTGCCAATACTTTAAACAAGGTCCCGAAATGGGATGGCAGCGCTTTGGTTACAGGAACTATTTCTATGGAATCGACATCGGCTACGGGTACTGATGCATCAGCAATGGGAACTTCTTCGAATGCCAGTGGAGCGTCCTCGACAGCAATGGGCTTTGGTACAAGCGCAACTAGCACAGCATCGACGGCCGCAGGTTTTATGTCTACATCCAGCGGTTGGGCGTCTACCTCTTTAGGTCAGTTAACAACGGCAACAGGTGATATGTCTGTTGCATCCGGAGACAACACTACTGCTTCGGCGTTTTCCTCTACTGCAAGTGGTCAAAACAGTCTGGCAACAGGAGAGGTTTCTTCAGCACATGGCATAGGAAGTAAAGCAAGATCTTATGGTGAATTTGTCATAGGATCACACAATAAAGATTACATAGCATTAAGTACAAATAGTTGGAACTCCGCGGATCGCTTGTTCGTCATAGGAAATGGAGCAAGCGCTGGGGCAACTTCAAATGCCTTGACCGTATTGAAGAACGGTAATATAGGTTTGGGCATCGAAACCCCCATGAAAAAACTGCATATCGCTTCAAACAATATGCTGCTTTCAGGATCTACAACTTCTATGGCGGGTATCGAGATACAACCTAAGCTTGGTACTTCCAACTCAGGCGGACGAATATTTTTCAGGGAATTCAATAGTGATAATTTTGGTATGTCGATGGGATATAGCGGAGCGAATTCGGATAATGTTTATCTCAATTGGCCTAAGGAGTCGTTTAACATTGCATTTCATACGGATAATTCTGTTGGAGATGTTGCTTTGAGTATACCAAGAACTTCCGGTTATGTAGGTATCAACACTACTGCCCCAACAACAGAATTGGATGTGGATGGATCAGTAAGGATCAGATCCTTAGCTGGAACAGGAGTCAGGCAAGTTTTTGCCGACAGTTCAGGTCGATTAATAAATAATGAAGTGATCGGTTCACAAGTGAACAATCCAAACTCTGCTATCCCTGATAACTCATGCACAGGACTTTCGGACACTTTGGCTCTCTCAGGATTTCCTGATACTATCCAATCTTCAGATATAAGAGTAGTGGTAAATGTAACGCATACCTGGCTTAGTGATTTGAAGTTGTATTTGAAAGCACCTTCAGGAGAAACAATTTGTTTGATAAACAGTGATGGTTCAAATGGAGACAATTTGATAAATACCATCTTCACGGACGATGGACAATTTCTAACCTCAGGTTCACCACCGTTTTCCGGATACTACATCCCAAATGGTGATGTAGGGACTAATTGTTCCGTTACATCTACTGTTAGCTCATTTACAGAGATTGGTGGTGGTAATACGAACCCAAATGGTGAGTGGATCTTGTATGCATATGACAATGCTGTAAATACCTCTGGAACCCTAAAGGACTGGCAAATATTTATTACAGGAAGTAATTCCGGCAGAAATAATTATATGATTAAATGGCAGGATGGTAATTTGTCTCAGCAATCCAGCATTTATGATAATGGCAGAATTGGAATTGGTACCGAAGACCCCTCTGCGAAAGTTGAGATCGAAGCTTCTGACCCCGGAATTAATTTATCGAATGTAGCAGTATTAAAGGCAGTCGGATTGTATGGGCCAACAAATGGATATTTGGGAGTGCAAGGTGCAGATGATTTTGATGGAATTCCTGAAGTCGATATACTTGATACAGAAATTGGTGTTCTAGGTATATCGGCCGGACAAAGTGTTGTTGATAATTATGGAGTTTGGGGGATTTCCAATCAGTGGGGAGGAAGATTCTCGAATACATTGTCATCGAATGTAACTTACCTTGGGGGAGAGTTTGATGCAATGAGAACAGAAGGATCAGTAGTTGTAGTAAAGGATGGGATCGGGATCACACAGGAATCTGCAGATGGATTAACTCAGGTAGGATTCTATGCAGGACCATTTGGTGCCTGGTTACAAACGCACTCAAACCATGACTTAAATTTTTCAACAAATGACGGTTCGAGGCAAGCAGTTTTGACAACCAGCGGCAATTTTGGGATTGGTCCTAGTCTTCCTTCGAATAGATTGAGTGTAGAGGGTGATGCGAATGTAACCGGTAGTGTAGGTGTGGGGACATCAACTCCTGGTGCTCGAGTCGATGCTCAAGGTGGAATTCGCTCGTCGAATGGTGGAGATTATATAGAGATATACAGAAACTCCGGCAACGCCGAAATCAAAACAAACAATACAGAGCCAATATACTTCCAGGATGGTACTGGGGGAAATGTTTATTTTACAGGAGGAAATGTTGGAATTGGTACCAGTAGTACATCAGAAAAACTTACTGTTAATGGTGGAGTTAATGCATCAAAGTTTGTTTCATTATTTGGTGGAGGTCATGTGAAAATCAACGAGAACCAAGGAAGAATTAGTATTGAAAAGGGTTGCTATGGTGGAAGTGAAAATGTTATTTATGGCAATGTATATAGTTGTAGCTCTAATTTCGCATGGATGAGATTTGATAGGAGCTCTGCATTTCCTGATCGATTTTTAGTGACTCAAGGAGGAGATCTGACTATAGCAGGTAATGGATTTAAACCAGGAGGAGGTTCTTGGGCAGTAGGCAGTGACAAACGACTAAAAAGAGATATTAAACCATTCTCACATGGCTTGGAGACACTAATGAAAATAAACCCAATATCATTTAAGTACAATGGTAAAGCCGGGATAGATTACGATCACGAAACAGTAGGTGTTATAGCTCAAGAAATTGAAGAGATAGCACCTTACACTATTGGAAGTTGGACCGGAGCGGATGATATTTCTTACCTTTCTTTTGATCCAAATGCTTTGTGGTACATTTCAATAAATGCAATTAAAGAGCAACAAGCTCATATAGGGACTCTAGAAAGTGCAATTGAAATTCTAGAATCAAATACAAATGATGAATGGGAATCCAGATTGAAGGAACTTGAAGCAGTAACTAATAATCTGGTGCGCAATATTGAGTTAAAAGATAGTTTGATTCATGGTATGCAGAAGAAACTTAATCAATTGGACATCTCACTCGATGAATGTTGTGTAAATCATCAATCAGAAGAAATCTATATAAACTCTGACAAAGCTAGTCTGGGTCAAAACATACCCAACCCATTCGATCGATCTACGATCATTCCATACTATATACCTGAGCGAAGCCAAAGTGCTTTGATCGTGATAACTACTATGGATGGAAAGGAGATAAATCGATATACAATAGAAACATATGGGTTAGGTAAGGTGAGTTTTAATGCCACAGATCTGGCAGCTGATTCATACATGTATTCTTTATTCGTCGATGGAGAGATTATCGACAGTAGGATAATGATTATTCAATAGATCGTTAGGTTTTCATTTTTAAAAAATTCAAATCAGCGAATCATGAATAGTCTATTTACATATATAATTAAGAAGCTTTTATCTGTCTTACCCCTTTTGGGTTTAGTGGTAATCAATCCGGCAATTTCATATAATCAAACAGATTCTGTTTGCCGCGACATCACCGTGGTACTCAATGAAAACGGTGAAGCTAATATACTTCCGATCCAGTTGGTTGATGTTACATTCTATCCGGGTAATCAATCTTTTCCTCCTAATGCTCGCTGCGACTGGAGCGTTGCAGGAGATTTTAATGGTGATGAGAAACTAGATTTTACCATCGCAGTGCGAAATGCTTCGGGAATAGTTGCCATAAATCAAGGAGGAGGTTTTTTTAACACAACCAGTTTTGCTATTGCTGAGCTAAATGGTTACCATTTGGCAGAAGATCTTGATGGTGATGGCGATCTCGATATCGCTTTAATTAATGCCGGTGAAATAGCAGAGGGTTTCGTGAAAATATATCTCAATGATGGTAATGCAAATTTCTCATCTACAGGTCAAAGTCTTGGTCTAGGCCAAAAACTGGGAATTGCCGATGTAGATAATGATTCTGATCTGGATATAATTGTATCCAATGATCAGGAACCGAACAAAATTTGGCTGAATAATGGATCAGCATCATTTGTTTACTCAGGTAATAATATTGGTGGTGCGGTCAACAGTATCGGCATATCGATGGCGGACCTTGATAACGACGGAGATATAGATGCAGTAAAACCGGAGAACATTTGGTTAAATGATGGTAGTGGCAAATTTAACCTGGGTCAGAATTTGTCAGGGGCTGCTAATTCAGTAGTGTCCAGCGATCTGAACCAGGATGGGTCAATAGATATTGCAACCTCAAACGGTGAGATTTTTATCAATGATGGTAGCGGCAATTTTTCTCTCTATCATACAATTACTTACACCTCCGGCTTTGGTGACGATGTCGTTTCATTCGACCTTGACAGGGATGGAGATCAGGACCTTGTATTTTCGAATAAAGGCCTTACTATCCCCAATACTCTTTGGCTCAATGATGGTAATGGTTTGTTTATAGATTTCCAGGTATTGGGAACAGGAAGTAATAATACTGTATCTCCGGGTGAGTTAACCGGTGACAGAAATATCGATCTATTTTTTCCCGACTCCAGAACCGGAGCAAACAATGCTGCATGGATCAGTACAACTGTTATTGAGGAGTTTTGTCCTGTGGCCGGAGTGGATACTTTTGTCCAAGGTCTGATAGATTCGTTGGATTGGATAAGCAAATCGAGTTTTGATTGCAATGACATAGGCTCATTAGCAGTAACCCTTCAGGTTCCTCCGTTGAGTGGTTGTACACTAAGTACCAATTGTATCTCTAACATCACAATTGAAGATCGTTTACCTCCACAAATAGTATGCACGGATACAATACTATTAATTGAAACCGGTCAATCGAGACAAATTTCTGCAGACGATATTACAGCTGGTTCATGGGATAACTGTTCTATTATCTCCAGGACATTATCTAAAGATCTATTTACAAATAGCGATTTAGGAGTTAACATAGAAACTGCAACTATCACTGATCAGGTTGGCAATACCAACTCATGCTCATTTAAAGTAATAGTGGTAGAAATCGATATGCAAGCCTCGGATGTTATCAGCGATGCATATATAGACCTGAATTGGTCTATTCCCGTTGATTGTTACTTAAACGCAGGCGGGCAATCGCTTTATCTAGAGATAAAACGTTTGGATACAGACCAGGAGGTTTATAGCGAAACCATTGACGATGTTAATCTTTTCAGTCAGACTACAGGTTACTATTCTTCTTCGTACAAACATCTTGTAGGGCCGGACCAAAGTATAGATTATGAACTCAATCTATATATCATTGGTTTTGGTTTACCGATTTGTGAGTCTCCGACTGATCAGGGATCGACTGATGCATTCAGGCAACCTTTTGTAACTGCAACCGATACCAATCTTGCATCTGTTAAGCTCGATATCGTCAATCACTCCGACTTGTTGAGCTATTATAAAATTTACAGGAATGGCTTATCTATAGTTAATCTCACCGGGGATTCAGTCGCAATCTATCTGGACAAAGTTGTATTTAATTCATCTGTTTCTATAAAGAATGGTAACTTTTACCAATACTGCATAAACATATATAATGAGGACCTTCAACAGGAGTACGGTCCGGTCTGCGATACGGGAAGAACTTTTGATATTAATTTCTCAGCTACTGATCTTCTTTATCAAGACAGGATTGAGCTAAGTTGGGACAACATTTCCCAATATGCAGATAATATCAGGATCTCTAAAGATAATGATGTAATTGATCTTCTTCCTGGTAACGCTGTATCTTATACAGATCTTAATGTTATTCCGGGGCAGAATCATATTTATGGCATTACAGCTATTTATGGAACTCAAGAAACAGATATCGATCAGGACGCAGGAAGCACTCCAGCAAATGGAGGCATATCAGGAAACATTTACACGCTGCAAGGAAACTTTGCTATTTCCAATGTAATGATCGAAGCTCGAAGTGTAGTTTCAGGCGATACAATTGTTGATACAGCTGTATCTGATCTCAATGGATACTATAAATTTGATAGCTTGTTCTATTCTACTGCAGCCCAATTCAGATTAACGGTATTAGACAGCACCCTCTTATTCGAAAAAAATCCAAAAGGTATACATCTTTCATTAGCAAATCCGAGAAAATCTAATGTAGACTTTAATGAGTTAAGTGAACTACTTGTCGATACATTACCGCTACAGATCAGCATTTCAGATCTGCAAGCAAACCCGGTAATTGGTCAGGACAGGATTGACCTTTCTGTAACTTACAATGCCCCCGGAGATACTGTATGGTTCCAGCTTTTCCGATTGCATACCGACTCGACAGAAAAGTACAAAGAACTGATATCTCTATCAAATAGTATTGACAATACTTTTCCCATAAGTGATTTAAGTGGAATTCCAGGGGTGCTTTATAATTATGAACTGACGGCTTACGCTTATGAAGAAGGCTTGATTCGTACCGTCACTGTTTCTGATTCTGCGGTATATCCTGATGTTACAACTCCGGACATACTTACTGTCAATCCATACTTCTTGCTGGGTACAGCACAGCTGAATTTCTCGCAGTCTTCTTCCAATATAGATGGAATGAATATTTTCAGAAATGGAACACTTGCTGAATCCGTTGATGCCACAGATATTACTTATATGGATTTTGGCGGTGAGCCTGGTACATCAACTTCTTACAATCTGTCAGCATTCAGGAATGTGGAAGGAGTCCAATATGAATCTTCTTCATTATCCACCGGACCGATATCTTATCCTGGACTTTTACCTGTGAATTTTAAAGGCCATGCTATTAGCGCCATACCTCACCACATCGAATTACTCTGGACTTATCCGTTAAGCCTGGAATTTAATTACACTGGATTTTTGATTTTGAGGAGGTTGTCAAGCGACACTGTATTTGCCGAGATCGCCAGGATACAGAAGGAATATCTCGACGGGATCAATGGTCAATACAGTTACCTTGATAAGACGGTGATCCCTTCAACTACTTATGATTATAAGATCGCAATTTTTAATGAAGACAACGACCTCATTACACTCCAGGAGTCACCTATCATACCAAGTATAACGGCCAGTGTAATTCCTCCTGTTGATTCTGTAAAAGCGTCAGATGCCAAGCATCCGGACAGGATATCTGTACGGTGGTTTTTTCCATATAATCCTGGATTGCTCGAAACAGATATCGAATTCTTAATTCTGAGGAACGGAGTTCAAATAGCCAAAGTGCCATATAACCATGTCCATAAGTATGTGGATTATATTAATGTTTCACAATCCGGTAATTCTCAATACCAATATGAAGTGATAACCAGTTTGGTTAGAAGCGGAAATACATATAATTCAGCTTCAGTATCAGATTCAGGAAGCATAATTAGTAATTCATATTTAACCCAAAAGGTAAGTAATTTTAAAGCTTCAAGCGGATACTCCGATTATGTTAGGCTTTCCTGGGAGTATCCCAATTATATAACAAAGGCTACATTTTTTTTAATAAGGGATAGCGTAGATGTCTTATCACTTCAGGCAGGGGTTGATTCCCTTCCAAATCCGCAACGATTGTTCTATGATACTGAAGCAAGTCCTGGACCGCATGTATACCAGATACGTGCATTCATTGGAGATTCACTTCCAAATGGCATAATTCCCGGATATTCACAGGTTCAAACGGCGATCGGACAAAAACTTTCGCGAAACGTGATCAGAGGTGTGGTATCTGCAGTTGAAGATAAACAAGGCGTTGCCGGCGTTAAGATCTCAGCATACAGTCCGCCTTCATACAACGGTACACCGTTTGAAGACTATACCTATACAGATGGAAACGGTTTTTATGAATTCCCAAATATTGACTATGGTTATAAAGCGGGGGATACTCTGTTCTTGAAGGCAACCAAGCTCAACTCCAATATCGTTCCTAATGTGAAGGCAGTGGTTTTTTCTCATACTTCGCAGGTCTATAGTGTCAACTTTGATGATTATGCGAATAAGACTGTAGAGGATGACGATTCCATTGCTAATCCTCTTGGTGTTAAGTTTGTCAGTAATCCGGTAACAGGAAATGTGGAGATCAGTTGGGAAGCCAGCAACAGCAATTATACAGGATTTTTTATCCATCGTGGTCTTGGAGAAATAGATTTGGTTGATAAAAAAGATATCAAATTTGTTATTGATTCAATGGGCTTACCGGGTACAAATTATTTATACTCTGTTACCACAGTTTGGCAAGTAAACGACTCCACCTTCTTAATATCTGAACCCGTATCTGACTCTACAAGATTTCCGGAAATTGAACCAGTAAGCGAATTTTTTGTTGTACCAAGCTTTCTAAACAACTATGTGACCATTAATTGGGGTCATACAAATAACAATGTTGATGGATTTGAGATAAGACGTATAAATGATGTGATCGCTGACATTCCTGTAGGAGCACTTCCTGAATATATTGACCTGGATGGAATTCCAGGTTATGAGTATGAATATTCCATAGTCCCTTATAAAAACACCGAGTTTGGAATTGCTTATGCAGACGAAACAGCTAAAACCATTTCTTATCCTGATCTTACAAGGGCTCAGAATTTTGTTGTTTCTGGTATAACAAATGGTTTAGATCTTAAATGGGCTTTGACAGCTAATAATTTTGATGGATTTAATCTTTACAGGGATCAGGGCTTCCTAAATAGAATTGATAGAGATGACATACAGAATGAATGTTACAATTATCTGGACTTTGAAGGTATACCGGGAGACCTTGACACTATTACGATCCGAACTTTCGTTGAAAGAGATGGGATCACTTTCGAATCTTCTCCAAAGTCAGTTTTTACACAATACCCTTATGTTGAACCTGTTAATCCAATTAATCTATCGTTGCAAAGCAATGATTCAGCTCAAACCGTAACTGTATCATGGAGCTATCCGGATACAAACGGTATTAGCGGGTTCTATGTCTATCGTGGTCTGACTTCTGATACCATAAACCCGGATTCGTTGATCGCGGATTTATCATTTGAATCGAGCTGGGTAAATACTGTTTTCATAGCTCCCATTTTCATTAAAAGCGGACCGTGTGACTACCTTATCAAAACCGCGGTATTCGAATTCCAATATGTCAATGGAGATAAGAGCTCAATACCTGAGACAGAATATGCTTACACATTAGTTCCTTACTCTGTTAAGGATGATAGCATTCACACACCTATTGAACAAAATGCGCAAAAAAGCATTATATATCCCAAGATACCTCCACCGTTTGCTTCGAGTTTTACCAATAATAGTACATATCATGTGGTTACCTGGAATCATGATTGGCCTGATGTAGATGCTTTTGAACTGATCTATTTTACCGACTTTGGAGATGTGACAACATTCGTTATCCCGGGTTCGGACCAGAAGTTTATCAATCTTGATATAGAGACCAGTGGTTCTCCGTCATTTTATGGATATAAGATACGTGCAATACAGGAATCAGGGCCTTATTATTCTAATTTTGATACTTCCAATATTGCATTCGGGGATCCAAATCTTGCTGTCGTCGGCAACGTACCTAATGTGGAAGCTACAGATGGTATCGGAGCCAATGTAACCATCAATTGGACCTTTGATGTGCAACCTACTTCTACACCCGTTTATAAAGTCTTTCGAGACGGGGTGTTACTGAATGCAGTTTCAATAAATACAAATGCGCAATCTGCTATCGACCCAACAGCATTTCCGGGTAAAGAGTATGTTTACGAAGTGGAAGCTGTTGTTGGAGGAGTAACTTCTTCAAGAAATGGAGATATTGGTTATGCAAAACCTGATGGAGTTATATCCGGACAAGTAAATGTTGCAGGGAATAGCCAGGGAGTACCTAATGTTTTGATAACTGCAACAGCTTTCATCGATAACAAATGGTATACCTATCAAACAACAAGTATTGATAATGGAAGCGGTGATTTTGCATTCTCTGATGTATATTACGGTGAGAATGGAAGTACGTACACATTAAAAGCATATAAGGAAAACTGTAATATAGTAGGAGAGAATGGCGGACCTTATAACTATTCGAACCTGGTACCAGGAACAGGTTTAAATGTTGATAACTCAGTAATATTCTTAGACAGCACTGTTTACATTTTGTCGGGTTATGTTAGCCAGAATATTTCTGATTGTATTCTTCCAGGAATAGAAGTGAAACTAAGTACCTTCTTCGGAAGTGATACTTTGGTATCAACTAAGAAAACCGACGCGAATGGTTTTTATTCATTTATCCTTGATACTTACCTGCCAAATGTCTCTAAATATGTTGTTGAAGTTGCAGATACACAACTCATTGGAGAGATACCTGAGCAAGTGAGGATACTTCACGATTTTTATCCCCAATCTCTTAGTGGAGACAAAAGTAGATATGAGATCCTGTTCGACGATCTGGAAAGGGTGAATGAGAGAAATTTTGAGGATCACCTAGCTTACGCAGTATTAATCAATACCAAAACAGTCTGCGGCACTATTAATGAATCGTTCAAAATTAGAATTCGTAGCGATAACAATTGCTTCGACCTCACACTTAATTCTGTTGCTCAAGGTGGACAATCGGTTGCGGTACTACCTCCTCAAAACTACCAGATAACTATTTATGATGTCAATAATCCAACTCCACAAAATGTAGTAATAAAGGATTATTATCAGAAGAGACCTCAAAAACTGGATCTCTTGGACCTTCATAATAGACGACTAATTGAAGGAAATGAAATGATCACATTGCAGGAAATATCAGAACTTTCTACCACAAACTTTACTTATCACAAAACTCCGATCATAACGGAGGAATTTGTTGAAGGTAAAGAGTCTTATTGTGGAAGTATAGCCGCGTCGATCATCTTACAGAAAAAAAGAGTTAGGATGAACTTCAACGTACAGGAAATTTTTAATAATAATCCATGCGATGTAGATGAAGGAGAATTGCGAATCATTAATGAAGCCGCTACTTTCCCTGATAGAATAAGGACTTACAAGTATAATCAAAACATCAACGGATTTGACGAGTATGAATTTGTAGCAGGAGAACCTAATATGATCGCACCCTATAAAAAAGCATTAACTGTGCAATATTATTCCAAGGGTGAACTCCTTCAACAAGTTGTTTTACCAATAATAATATTAGGTGAAGCCGATATCCCGGGTAATGATGTGATCGTAGATCCGAGTCCGCCATCAGTACAATTACCTTTATACATACTACGCGACCCTCCGGGAGATAACAGTTATTCAACACTTTTGGAGAATGAGACGGTCAAAAAATCAGTCATTTTGACTAGAACCGGTAGTGAAAGCGGAGGTTTTATTTCTTCTGGGGAATTCACAACACCGGTCGCTGGTGTATTTTTTGACTTATCATTAACAGGAGGGGATGCAACCAGCAAATCAAGTTCATTCGAACTTGAACTTTCAACCACTACTGAAATCAGTACATCAGAAGATCCTGACCATGTTGGAGAAGCAGCAGATATAATTGTAGGTGCCGGGATGGCTACACAATATGGTTTTAAACAGATACTTGATATTGATCCTGCCACCTGTAAATTTAAGAAAGAACTCGAACTGGGACTTTCAGTGAATAGTATAGGAACAACCTGGCTCTATACAGTAGAACAGATCGAAGCTCTGATTGATCAATATGAAAATAACATCGATTCTTTAGATGCAGGAACATTTAGTCTTAAAGGTGAAGAACCAGAAGACGCGAAGGACAGATTTAAAGTTTATATCAAGAACTGGAATTCAATTTTGAGTTACCACAGGGAAAAACTGGTTCCTCATTATCAGTTATGCGATAGAAGTTCAGATGGAGGGTATGACCTTACAGATATCCAATTTGTTTCTTGGGCGGATGATCTGGGAATTGATGAAAATGATGGTGATGGTTTTATTGACAATCTGGGAATAATTGACTTGCTAGAAAGTGTTGGTTCAAATGAAACAAATGCCGGATTGCCAGTATCGAGTGATGTTGCAGCATTTGTCAACGGTTATAAAAATAAGATCAATGATGCACTCGATAAATTCTGTCCGAAAGTTTTCGATAAGACAAAGAACGAATTGATAAAGGATCCCCAATATCCAAACAAGAATAAATTCTGGACTAGCGACATCGCTGATAGTTATAATGCTATCCAGAATTACTTGGCTTCGATCAGGAAGGGTTTCCTTAATAATGACCCTCCCGACATCGTTCAAGGTTTTGACAGTACCAATAATCAAATTATCTATGATAATGCATATAAACTTTTGTTTCCATCCGACGCAAGCAATTATACTGTTGGAGGCGGAACATCATGGTTTGAAGAGGTAGCTGTTGGATATACAAAAGCCGGTAGCTTATCCCAAACAAGTTACTTCAACTTTAAATTATCCGGTGGACTAGCATTTGGTAGTAGTAGTGATGCCGGTCTTGGTGTTGCTACACGATTGTATGAAAACAACATTTCTATAGGTGGTGAAGTGGATCTTCTGTATGAAATTGGTCAGGAGGCAACATCTGAGCTCACAACCAGTAAGACCTCTTCTTACACTTTATCGGATGATGATATCGGTGATCAAGTGAGCGTTACTGTTATTCGTGGTCCCGACCAGAACCAGACACCATATTTCCAACTCTTCGGAGGTCGTTCCAGCTGCCCATATGAAGAAGGAACAATTGCAAGAGACGATCCAAAACTGAACCTGGTAGACGCTCTGGGGAATGTGGTTTCTCCTGAGCAGTTGTTGGTGCCGGATGGCGGGCTTGCTGATTTCCCTCTTCAAGTAGGTAATAACAATCCTTTTGGGGAAACAAGGGATTATGACGTGTTCCTCGATCCGCAAAGTAATGGTAATGCAGCCTTGGTCAAATTGAATGGTAATCAGATAGGTAACCTTTCATTAGGTGGTATCGATCCGGCGAATCCTTTGTATACTTTACTTACGGTTGAACAGGGTCCGATCGCATATAAGCACAATAATTTGAAGATCGGCGTTACACCTTCTTGTCCGGAAGATGACAGGATACTCGATACCCGGGATATTACAGTTCATTTTATTGAACCATGTCCTGATATTTATATCGCTACGCCTAACAATACCGCAGCAACAAACGGATGGGTTATGAATAAAGGAGAACAAAATCTGATAGTATACCAAGATTTTGATACCACTAGAAGCACTTATGTTGAAACATCACTTGAAGCAAGGAGAGTTGGTACAAATCTTTGGGATGATTTTGTAACTCTCGATGGTTTGAGTTATGATACCACGTACCTGAAAGAGTTTGCTAAAAACAACAATGGCAATATTCCTTCTTTTGTTGTAAGTATAGGAAATCATCCAAATATTACAGATGGTGATTACGAGTTACGGTTGAAAATGCTCTGTAAGAAGCCGCTCAGAGAGACATTTTCGAATACTATTACCGGGACCATAGATCGTACATCTCCATTTTTAATCGGTAATACTTTACCAAAAGATGGTGTATTTAGTCAGTATGATGAGATCTCGGCAGAATTCAACGAGAATTTGGATTGCTCGAAATACTATGGCAACAGTCTAGGATCTTTCACGGTATTCAATGTTACCCAAGGAGTTAACGTAAGTGGTTTCGTAGGGTGCTTTAACAACAAGCTCGAGTTTACGATCACAGATCCTCTTGTCAATAACGGAGACAGCTTGGTAGCAACTATCCAGGATTTTGAAGACATGTACAGCAATGCGATCGAAAACCCAATTGTCTGGGACTTTATCTATATGCCCTTGCCACCAACTCCATGTGATCCTCCATTCACGATCTTTACAAGTAATATTACAGCAACATCAGCAGTGCTAAATGGAGTTTCAAGTTCTAACGGTCAGGATTATACTATAATCGGTGGGATAAGTGGCAGCACGGATACTGTGCAGATAACGACTAATGGAAGTTTTTCACAATTTACTTTCAATGCAAATGGATTAAGTCCGAATACAACCTATTGGTGGAGCGTTCAAACCATTTGTGACCAAAGTAACTCGGTCTACTATTCCCCTTTTAATGTGTTTACGACATTGCCGGAATGTAATGCTCCGCTTACTTTATCTCATTCAAGTGTTACTGCGACCTCTGCAAACATATCCTGGACTCCGGTGCCAACTGCACTTGGATTCGAGATACAAGGCCGCGAAAAAGATGATCTTTTCAGGATCGCTAAAATAGCTGTAGCTGCCGGAACAAGTTCATTCAATGCAAACGGACTCAATCCTAATACAACTTATGAATGGTCTGTAAGAGCACTTTGTCCGGTAATCGGTTACACACCGTTGACTGCACCTTTTGACACTTTCAAAACGGATACATTGGTAGCAGGTCAAATGCTTAAAGGGGGTGAAGAATTAAAGGATTTCGAAGTTATAGTAGCACCTAATCCAACCGAAGATAAGTTTGTTGTTCAGATCGAGAATAGACAAAATCAGCAATTAGAAATTAAAGTTTATGATGTTGTTGGTAGATTATTATTCAGACAAGAAAGTACAGCATCATATCTTACTGAAAAGATCGACATCTCTGATAAACCTGCCGGAATGTATATGGTAACAGTGCAGATGGGAGACAGAAAGCAATCTGTTAGGATTGTTAAGCAAGGGAAAGGGTATTGATGATAGTTGAGGCATTGAGAAATTGAGGAGTTGAGACATTGAGTTACAATTCAAGAATTCAAAACTCAACCTTCAATAATTGAGAATGGAGGATGGAGAATTTTGGTGTGGCTTCGCCACCTTGAAAATATGATAGATTGAGGATTTGAGTTTTTTTCAAGAATTCAAAACTCAACCTTCAATAATTGCGAATGGACCTACACCTTCAAAAATTCAACCTTTAATAATTCATACTTGCTCAATGGTGGTGTCCGTGCCCACCTCCTTCGCCTTTTTTCATCTCTGCGAGGAGGTAATATGCGCCGTGGGTTACGATCAATACTCCATCAGGTAGTTCATCTACAGGTACAACTTCTGTAAAACCCAGATCGCTTGCTCCTGTGCTTACTTCGACTTTTTTGAAGATGTATTCTTCGCCTTTGCTTTCATCATAGTGTGCATGCGCTTTTTCTCCGGCATGACTATGGCTGGAACTGGGCTCCTGTACAAAAATGTAATTGAGTCCGCCATCGCTTACCAACGCTTCATCTGGAAGTGCAGGCACTTTATTTTCTTCGGTTATGATCCTTGCATCAACATACATTCCCGGTAATAGGTTGCCTTTTTTATTTTCGATCTCAGCGTGAACGATCACTGCTCTTGGATTCTTTTCAAATGTCTTTCCGATAGAAAAGATCTTTCCGGTATAGATCGAATCGGGTTTGTTGGAAAGCGAAAAGATCACCTTCTGTTCATCTCGTATTTTATCCCAGTCTTTCTCATAAACCATAAGGTCGATGTGTATGTGATCGTTGTCTACGATCTCGAACATCTCCTGAGATTGCTCTACATATTTACCAATATTGACCTTGATCGTGTGAACGAATCCATTAATAGGGGAGAGTACCGGGATCGAAGATACAAAGTCTCCTTTCTTTGCTGCTACCGGATCCATATACATCAATCTAAGCTGAGCTTGAAGTGTATTTACCTCGCCCAAGGCCATTTTATAATCGGTTTCACTCTTTTGGAAATCCTGAGCTGAGATGATTCCGCTTTCGAATAGCTGCTTATCTCTTTGAAATTCCTTTTCCATGAAATCAAATTGGTTCGCTGCTTCCATGTAATCGTGCTGAATATCAAGGATATCCTGATGCTGGAGCGTTGCTAAAGTTTGCCCTTTGCTTACACGATCACCTGCTAGAACACGGATGTCTTTTATCCTACCATCTGTAAAAGCACTTACACTTGCTTTATTCTGAGGAGGTAGTTCCAGCTTACCGTTAGCTTTTACAGTGGTCGATAGATTCAATTCACGAAAATACCCGGTTTTAATACCCATCACATCCATTTGCGATTGCAACAGGTGCACTTCATCTTCGGGTAGGTCCTCTTCGTGGTCATCATGACCATCTTCCGCATGAGCATGATCATCATGGTCATCGTGATCATGATCCTGATGGTCATGACCGTGGCATCCAGCTATTGCAAGGATAGCAATGAAGAATATATGTTTAAGCGTATGCATCATCTGTCTTTTTTAATTGTTTGTCTTCGAAAATGTAATACAGTACCGGAAGGACGACCAGGGTTAGCAACGTTGCAGTGATCAATCCGCCTATAACAACCGTTGCCAGAGGTCGTTGTACTTCAGCACCAGCAGAGTTAGAGATGGCCATAGGAAGAAATCCAAGGATGTCTGTAGCCGCGGTAAGCATGATCGGACGTATCCTTCTTTTACTGCCTTCAAGCAGGATCTCTTTTAAACTTCTGTTCCCTTCGCTTTTCAGATCGTTAAAGCTGTTTATGAGGACTAGTCCGTTTAGCACAGCAACACCGGATAAGACGATAAACCCGATCCCGGCGGAGATACTGAACGGCATATCTCTGAACCAGAGTAAAAAGATCCCTCCGATGGCAGCTAGTGGGATCGAAATATGGATCATGATCGTCTGCTTCAGAGATCGAAGTGCTGAGAACACAAGAATAAAGATCAGTCCGATCGCTAGTGGCACTGCGAAAGACAAGCGTTGCTTCGCTCTTCGGAGGTTCTCGAACGTACCACCATATTCAATATGGTAAGCCGGTGGGAGCTCGAGTTCTGCTTCAAGTTTGTCCCTGATCTCCTCGACCAAAGATTCAATGTCTCTTCCACGTGCGTTTACACCAACATTGATCCTTCGCTTGGTGCCTTCCCTGGAGATCTGCATCGGACCTTCCTTGAATTCAATGCTTGCCAGTTCTCTCATAGGCACTTGTCCGCCGCCTTCTACCGGTACATAGAGATTTTTAATATCCTCAATACTTTGCCTGTATTCTTTTTCAAGTCGAACTACCAGATCGAATCTTCGTTCCCCCTCGAAAACTACTCCGGCAGTTTCTCCGGCAAATGCAGCTCTCAATATTCTGTTGAGTGTTGTAATATCCAGACCGTATTTAGCAACCTTATCTCTTTCATACTCCACCATCATTTGCGGAAGGCCCTGCGTTTGCTCCACACGGAGGTCACCGATACCCTGAACATCTTTGATGATCTGTTCGGCTTCTTTAGCTTTCCTGAAAAGGACTTCGTTATCATCACCGAATATCTTAATGGCGATATCCTCTCTTGCTCCTGCGATCAACTCGTTGAAGCGCATTTGTATCGGTTGTGTGAATTCATACTGAACTCCCGGAATAATGCTGAGCCTCTTTTCCATGATCTCAAACATCTCCTCACGGTTCGATGCTGTGGTCCATTCTTTTTTTGGTTTCATTTTAACCATGATATCACCTACTTCTATCGGCATTGGATCTGTTGGGACTTCTGCGCTTCCGATCTTACTTACAACGGCTATTACTTCGGGAAATTCATCCAGTAAGATCTGTTGGATCTTAGCCGATACTTCTACACTCTGTTGAAGCGAACTACCGGGAGGTAATATCTGGTGCAAAGCAAAATCGCCCTCTTCCAGGGTTGGTATGAACTCACCACCAAGTCTGCTATATAAAAATATACTAGCTATAAGAAGAAACCCAGCTGAGATCAAAACGGTTTTTCTGAAGTTAAGAGCAAACATGATCAGTGGCTCAAATATTTTTATAAGTCGGTTGTGAATGCGACTGGCAATAGACTTTTCGTTCGGTTTCTCCATTCTGAGAAAAAGAGACGTCATCATAGGAACATAAGTGAGCGACAGGAAGATTGCTCCGATCATTGCGAAACTAACCGTCTGTGCCATCGGTCGGAACATTTTTCCTTCGATCCCGGTGAGGGTGAGAATAGGAATAAAGACAACAAGAATGATAAGCTGACCGAAAAAGGCAGATCCCATCATTTTACTTGACGATCGATACGTGATCTCATCTTTTTCATCCTGAGTTAACTTCTTTCCGCTTACAAAATTTGTACTGATATAAAAGACCACGCTTTCGACAATGATCACGGCACCATCGACAATGATCCCAAAATCCAGTGCTCCCAGACTCATAAGGTTGGCAGAGACGTCGAACAGATTCATTAACCCCAAGGCGATCAGCATCGAAAGCGGAATAGTAGAAGCGACGATGAAACCGCCACGAATATTACCGAGCAGAAGAATGAGAATAAATATAACGATCAAACCACCCAGAATGAGGTTTTCAGTAACTGTATTCACAGCTCTGCCTATCAATTCAGAGCGATCGAGGAAAGGAGTGAGCACTACACCTTCCGGTAGTGATTTTTTGATCTCCTCAACTTTCTCCTTAACGCGATTAACGACTTCATAGGAATTTTCACCTTTGAGCATGAGTGTTTGTCCGCCTACCACTTCTCCTGTACCATTATATGTCATCGCCCCATAACGAGGAGCGTTTCCGTACCCGACGGTTGCGATATCGCGCACCAGTACCGGCATACCATCGACCGTTCGCACCACGATCTTTTCGATATCCTCCAGGGACTTCACAAGGCCTTCGCCACGAATAAAGTAAGTGTTATACCGTTTTTCGATATAGCTGCCTCCGGTATTTTCATTGTTACGTTCTAATGCATCGAAGACATCGCTGATCGAAAGATCCATACTGTTGAGGACAAGTGGATTGACGGCAACTTCGTATTGCTTCAGGTGACCACCCCAGCTGCTTACTTCAATGACACCCGGTGTTCCGGCGAGTTGTCTTTTTACGATCCAGTCATTGATGGATCGAAGTTCCATATCGGTATAGACATCTTCATAGCCTTCGTCAGCATGAAGAACATACTGATAAACCTCACCCAAACCGGAAGTGATCGGACCCATTTCCGGAGTGCCGAAACCATCCGGGATATCATTTTTTGCAATGTCCAGTTGCTCAGAAATGAGTTGACGGGCAAGATAAATATCGACAGACTCTTTAAAGACTACTGTAACAACGGAGATACCGAACCTCGAGATCGATCGAATTTCAACTACATCGGGAAGGTTAGCCATTGCGAGTTCGACAGGAAACGTCACGAACTGCTCCACTTCCTGAGTTGCAAGTGAAGGAGACTGCGTCAGGATTTGAACCTGGTTTGTGGTAATATCAGGAACGGCATCGATCGGGATCTCGCTGAAAGAATATATACCCCAGCCGGTGAGCAGCAGTACGAACAGCCCTACAGACAGCTTATTTTTAATAGAAAAGTATATTATTTTATCTATCATATAAATTCATTATCAGAAAACCGGCTTATGGTTTTTGAATTCAAGAAAAAAGAAACGATAAATGGAATTATGCGATAGATGGGGGGCCGCGATCGTGGCCGGGAAGCAGCTCGTGAACTGATCTACGCGCTACTTTATAAGTCGTGTGTATAGTAGAAGTAGAAAAAAACTTTAGGAATTCAAATGCGTCTTGTTCAATGAACGATGAAACCTGAATTTGCAAAGACAGTTGAAGAGGTGTTGTATAAAGCTGACAAAAAATATGTTTGGGATCGTGGTGATCGGATTCCAGTATTTTACAAATGAAAAACTCCAATATCCCATCATGCAGATGATCGCTATGCGTGATATGTAAATGATCCTCATTATGGCCATCATTTTCATGGATAAGATGCGTAACTACAGCGGTACATGTCGATTCATTTTCAGCATGGCAATGCGGAACTATCTCATGTGCAAAGCCAACAGAGTAAGCGACAACAAGGAATAAAGAAATAAGTGATTTTCTCCACTGCATACACACAATTATAACGAAAAATTGATAATTAATGTTGCTGTTTGAAAGTTTCAGCTAATGGCCTTAATTTAAGTACTTATAGGGTGTAAACGATTAAAAATTACTTACCTTTGCACTCTATAAGCACTTCCTATTTCTCTTCCCTAAAGATTTATTAAGGAATTTATTTAATTAAACAAGATAGACTGATGCAATTTGAAGATTTGCATTTGATGCCGGAAATATTGAAGGCATTGAAGCTAAGAAAATATGAAAAACCGACACCTATACAGGAAAAGGTAATACCATTTATACTAGATAAGAATGATGTTTTAGGTTGCGCTCAAACAGGCACTGGAAAAACCGCTGCCTTTGCGATACCGATCATTCAAAGAATTCAAAAAATAGAAGGTGGCCATGATAAGCCGGTACTCCGATCTCTGATCCTCACTCCAACGAGGGAGCTCGCCATCCAGATCGATGATAACATAAAGGCATATTCAAAGTTTACAGATGTTAAGCATGCTGTGATCTTTGGTGGAGTAAAGCAACATGAGCAAGTTAGAAAATTAAAACAGGGAATTCATATCCTGGTTGCTACTCCGGGAAGATTACTGGATCTGATATCACAAGGATATATCGACTTATCTACAATCAAGATATTTGTTTTAGATGAAGCCGACAGAATGCTTGACATGGGTTTCATCAACGATGTAAAAAAGATATTGAAATTACTTCCGCAGGAAAGACAAACATTATTCTTTTCAGCTACCATGCCTGAAGACATAAGGAAACTTTCAAAGAAGATCCTTGTCGACCCCAAAAGAGTGGAAGTGAGCCCGCCTTCTTCGACTGCTGAAGCTATTGAGCAATATATATACTACACGAACAAACCCGATAAGAAGAAATTATTACTTCACATTTTGAAAAATAAGGATATGGATCATGTCCTTATTTTCAGCAGAACGAAGCACGGTGCGGATAAGCTGGCAAGGTTTCTAAAAAAGAATGGGTTCAAGGTGGCTGCTATTCATGGTGACAAGGCACAAAATCAGCGGCAAAAAGCACTTCAGTTGTTTAAGTCAGGAGATATACAGGCTTTGGTTGCCACAGACATTGCCGCAAGAGGGATCGACATTATACAATTGAAGTATGTGATAAACCTGGATATACCGAATGAAGCAGAAACCTATGTTCACAGGATCGGAAGATCGGGTAGAGCAGGAAAGGCCGGGATCGCGATCTCGATAAGTGATCCGGAAGAAAATGCTTATGTGAAGGATATCGAAAAACTGATCAAGCAAAAACTTAGCACGGTCAAAGACAATCCATTTCCTCAAACAGATAAGCCGATGACGGCAGAAGAAAAGAAGGAATGGAATAAAGAAAAGCAAAGAAGAAAAAAGGAATTCTTTGCAAATCGGAAAAAGCAAAGGAGGTAAGGAAATGTTTACCAGATAAGTGGTAAGAGACCATACATAATTATCGTTAAAATTAATATGGAGATGATATTCATCCATACACCCGCCCGCACCATATCACTTATCTTAAGATAACCGGATCCGAAGACTACAGCATTTGGAGGAGTTGCCACAGGCAGCATAAATGCGCAGGAAGCAGCAGTTGTTGCCGCAACCATAAGCACTAAAGGATCAACACCTATACCAACTGCAAGTGGAGCCAGTATTGGCAATAGCATCGCAGTTGTAGCAAGATTTGAAGTTATCTCAGTCAGGAAATTTACGATCAGGATGGTGATCAGCAATAAAAGAACCAGATGCAAACTGCTAAAGATCGAAAATTGATTCCCGATCCATTCTGCTAAACCACTGGTAATAAAACCTTCAGCAAGGGCTATTCCGCCTCCGAATAGGATCAGGATTCCCCATGGCATTTTAACTGCTTCTTCCCAGTTGAGCAATTTTGCATTCTTCTCTTTCGCTGGTATTATGAATAAACTCATTCCCATGATCATAGCGATCATGGTATCATCAATTTCAGGTATTAGTTTCTGAACCAAGGGCCTGAGCATCCATAACAAGGCTGTGAGTATGAAAACAATCAGAACTTTTTTTTCCTCATTGCTAAGCTTTCCAAGAGACATTAAAAGCTCATCAATCTCATTTTGACCACTATAAAAAGGTTTATCTGTAAACTTGAATGCAAAATTTGTGAGGTACCACCAGCAAACGCATAACAACAGAATAGATATAGGAAGACCTAATTTGAACCAATGGAGAAAAGTTATTTCTATATTGAGGATCTCTTCAGCAACACCTGCTAGTATAAGATTTGGCGGTGTCCCGATCAATGTGGCAATTCCACCTATCGATGCTGCATATGCGATAGAAAGCATAAGCGCTTTGCCAAAAACTACATTTTCATTTTGATGAGTATTCGGATTATCGTTTAACTGAGAAATCACAGCAGCTCCGATCGGTAACATCATTACTACAGTAGCTGTATTAGAGATCCACATAGACATAAAGGCTGTTGCTATCATAAACCCAAGGATGATCAGTTTGATCTCTGTTCCGATCATTTTGATAATTAACAACGCAATTCTTTTATGAAGCCCCCACTTTTCTATGGTAATAGCGATCATAAATCCTCCTATAAAAAGGAAAATATATTTATGTCCGTAAGATGCAGTTGTGGAAGCAATGTCTAAAGCTCCGGTAAGAGGGAATAAAAGAATAGGAAGCATTGCAGTGACGCTAATCGGAACAGCTTCGGTGATCCACCAGACAGACATCCATAATGTTACAGCAAAAACGGACTTTGCTTCTACAGTTATTCCTTCAGGATTGAAGAAGTTAATGACGGCAACAAAAAGTAGCGGTCCCAGAGCTAAGGAGATGTAATTTTGTATGCGCACCAATTGAATTATCTTTTACCGGATTTTGTGGGAGAATAATAATACGCAAAACCTTTGACCTAAGGCATTTATTATTCAGGAAGTTATTCTTTGTTCTGGGGGGTAGAAGTCAGATATTGTAAGATCTCGATGATCTGCTGAAGGCTCAATTGATCACCGTCTATAATTAACTCATTGTTGAACATCACAGAGGGAATCCTTTTTTAACTATATTTAAGTAAAGAGTTGACATTCTCTTCTTTTGCCACTAAAACATCCAAGTGTAGTTTTATCA
>JABDMM010000066.1 GCA_013001465.1 Chitinophagales bacterium
GAGCACAACCGTGTATCTTGAAGGTGCTTATGGAGTAACGTTAACTGATGCAAATGGCTGTACAGCAGATGCCTCTGTCCCCGTTAATGTAAATCCACTACCTGACTTTTGTTTGCTTCCAACTGGATGTCTGGAAACTTGTTTGCCTGATACGATCTGTGGACCAGTTTCACCTACGCCTGGATACTATGCCACTTATGAATGGCTTCAACTTGATGCTGCTTGCAACCCGATTGCAGTAGTTTCAACGAATCAAAACTTTATAGTGACAGCACCCGGTAAATATGCTTTGGTTATTACAACAAACACTTTCCCGGTTTGTACAGATACTTCAGCACCTATGGAGATCGAAGAGTTGATCTGTAATGATTCTTGCTATGCTTCATATGATTCAGCATTTAAAAAGATCTTGAATAATATCACTATAAATACATCTACCGTGTTTTCCGGAAAATACTTCGTCGATGATAATGTTATCATTACGGTTACCAATGGAGCTACTCTGGATCTTACCAATGTAGATATGGTGTTTGGTAAATGTGCTGGAATTGATTTCTTGAATGGAGCAGTGGTAAGAGCCAACAACTCAGTATTCCGACCATGTAATTTATCGGAAAGTTGGAGAGGATTTGAATTCAGGACCGGTAGTGGTGGAATTATAGATGAATGTGTTTTTAAAAATGCACAACGTGCTGTGATATTCTGGGGATCGAATGCACAGCCTACTGATGCAAGGATAATGAACAACTTCTTTTACAACTGTAAAATGAATGTGGTTTCAGTTTTCGGCGCTTTTAGGGAGCCGGTTACCGGAAACACTTTCATAGTCGAAAGTACCAACATTCAGTATGATAATACGTCATGTCCCGTTTACATTCCATATACAGGCCAACATTGGGGAGTAATTGGTTATTTCTCCGATTTCCAGGCGAATGTATCGCACAACGATTTTATTCATGCCAGCGATCCGAATAACACTAAGAAGTTTATAGGTGTATATATTGTACAGGGAAGTGGGATCTTTTCTGAGAATAAGTTCACTAACATGTATCGCAGTTTTGATCTGCAGCGAGCTAGGAATTCATCTATAGAGAACAATGAGATTGAATTGACACAGCAATTCACCGTTGTCCAGAATCAGATCAGAGGAACAGATTGTTCCAATATGTGGGTTTTGAGCAACGAGATCGAGAATACCTTTGAGTACAGGTCATTTATCCTGAATAGTTCGGCAATATACTTCAACAGAGGTTCAGGACTGAGGATTAAGGAAAACAATATTCAGGGATTTTCAAACGGAATCGTCTTGATCAGCACAACATCTGCTAATATCATTGAGAACAACATCTTCAATTCAAACCAGAATGGAATTTATCTGGATAGAGCAACGAACACGGATGTCGCATGTAATATGATCAATATGGATGACGTAGTCAATAGCAGTGCTTCTGAGATCGGAATAGTCCACTTACAGAATACACTTAATCCATCTAATAATGTATTCAGAAACAACTGTATACTTGAAACGGATGTAGCAATGTATTTTTCATCCCCATTGCCTCCTGCGGGAGCATCGCCGGCTCAACTTCCATCTATTTTGAATAACTATATGTATTCGTATACCAATGCAGGAATTCGGGTAATTAATTTTAGTGGATCTATTGGTACTGCTGCAGGATCATTTTCTACAGGAGGTAGGAATACATTTATAAGCAACAATGTTCCAAATGGGACACCTGATATTGAGAGCAATGTGTATTTATTAAATGAAGCGGGCAATTTTGGAATTAACCTGCTGGTTTTGGTAAATAGTTTAGGACCGAAAAACGAATATCATTCAACAGCATCATGTGGTCATCAGATCGAGAATAATCTTCAGGGGATCACTCCAAATCCCGGACAGGAGATTACCGCTGTTGAGAGATGTGATCCTTATGTGAATAGCACTGTCCCAGCTAAGCTTGTATATAATGGTGATGTAATCCTGAATAGTGATTTTGTCGAAAGACTGGAAGAGATCGCTTACGATGACAGACTAGATCTTTTGATCGATCTGTTATCGATCCTCTCTGATAATCAAAATACTCAAGAGATGGACTTATTGCTAAGTTCAGTGATGTCAAGTTCATTGCTGAATGCGCAAGATTTCAAGTGGTTCGAATTCTATTATTATAAGAGTATACAAGACTATGTTCAAGCGAAAGCCCTTCTTAACTATGTACCGATAAGAAATAAAGATGAAGTTAACCTTCAACTTATCGAGACTATATTGTTGGATATGGCGATCTCTGGCAACGATTTCCATTTGCTAAATGCTTATAGAAAAATGCAACTTACCATGATCGACAATGAGCGTGGAAAGTATGCTTCTTTAGCCAGAGATGTGTTAAATCTTGCAATAGGTGGACATAGTTATATTTTTGAGGATCTTGAAAAAGCGAAGGAATTTGAAATCGAGGATTCAGATCTTCTGGCATTGATCGGTGGAAATCTTGAAGTCTTTCCAAATCCATTTGAAGATGAAGTGAGCATTAAATACTATGTAAATGATGCAACTGAGGTCGATCTTAAACTTTATGATCTTGGAGGAAGGGAAATCACTAACTACAGTTGGAAATACAGTGGTGCTAAAATTGCACTTGACCTAAGTAAGTTAAGCAAGGGTGCGTATATCATTGTCGTTTACAATAACAACAACATTGCCAGTAGAGCAAAATTGATCAAGCAATAAGTTATTAGCAATACATTAGAAAGAGCACCACATCCATTGGTGCTCTTTTTATATACAATTGAGATTAAACCCGTTTAATATTTATTTGTCTTATCAACACTAGAATTGGTGTTAATTACTACGTAACCTTTGAGAATTGAATATTTCTCATTAACTTTTACATTGAATTACCGATTAGTATAAAAGCTAATCTATTATACCAAACCCAATAATCATGGATTACCACTCATGCAGTAAACCTGTGTATATCCTTTATATACAGTCTCTATTGAATTTCTTTTCAACACGCAACCAATCATTTTTTTCATATACTAAACCCAATTATTATGAAATTACCAAACCCTTTTCGTATTGGCGCACTGTGCACAGTGCTAATGTTATGTTGTTTATGGCTTAACGCCCAAATAACAACGGTGCCTACAGCACCTATATGTATAGATTCTTCGTTAATCGACACTTCGGTCGCTTGTCCACTTATCCTATCACCTGTTTGCGGTTGTGATGGAGTCACTTATCCTAATGCTTGTGTTGCTCTTAACTATCATGGAGTGCAGGCGGTAGCAATAGGTCCTTGCCCAATCGACTGCAAAGCAGACTTTAACTGGTCTAGTGCCGGGATCTGTTCAGCAGCCGGTGGAAAGTGTATTCAGTTCAATGGTATGGCTCTTCCAAATGCTACATCATGGCACTGGGATTTTGGAGACGGATCGACTTCATCTGTTCAAAATCCGATTCATAACTACACCATTCCAGGAATTTACAAAGTATGTCTAAAAATTGTTGCTGTTGGACCTCAGGGCCAGTCTTGTACCTCGGTACACTGCGATACAATAAGAGTGCGTTGTCGAAATTTTAGTCAAGTCGATACAACTCAGGCATGCCCGGCAATATACGCACCGGTATGTGGCTGTGATGGTGTAACATACGCCAACAAATGTGAGGCATATTTTTATGGTGGAGTAAACTTCTGGACGCCGGGTGTCTGTCCGGTTAACCTTTGTAGTCCTAATTTCTCTTACGCTATTAATAATACAAGCACTTCGTCTAGCGGAAACAAAGTGAACTTTACTAATCTTTCTGTAGGCCCAAGTATTATAGGCTATTTCTGGGACTTTGGAGATGGTAAATTTTCGTTCCAAAAGGATCCAACGCATGTTTATGCATGGCCAGGAACATATGAAGTATGCTTGACTATCGGTTGTACAACACAAACAGGAGGAGTAATTTACTTGCGCACCAGATGCGATACTCTTGTAGTTGATTGTTATGATCCTCTCTTGGATGCTATCCAGCAACCATGCCCAGCAATTTATAAACCTGTTTGTGGATGTGATGATAATACCTATGGCAATGCTTGTCTTGCTCGTACTGCTGGTATTACGTCGTTCTTTGATGGCCCTTGTCCTTACCCTTATTGCCCATCATACAGCCTATACAGCCACGTTGGTTGGATCTCTCAAGTATCGACTAACCATACCGGAAATGATGGGGGATATGCATACTTCAATGCATGTGGGACATCACTTCAAGCGGGAAATACTTATGTCATCCCATTGAAGGCAGATGTATCAGGACCAATATCACCGGGTACAAGAGCTCACTGGAGAGTTTGGATCGATTACAATCAGGATAATGACTTTGACGATGCAGGTGAACTTGCATGGCAAGGTATAGGAGGATTGAAACAAAATGCGGTCGTGACGATCAATCCTAATGCATGTCTTGGATGTACAAGATTTAGATTCCAGGTCAGCGACAGATTCCAGGGTGCTTGTAAGGTTTTCTCTTATGGTGAAGTTGAGGATTATGATGCAACGATCCTAAACGATATCGCATGCTCACCAAAAGCAGGCGATATTCCAGAGATCACTGGTTCATTTGCCGAAGAATATGTAGAAGACCTCAATATGTTGATTTATCCAAATCCAGCAAACAACATGGTCACGGTCAACATGGAGTTAAGTGATAAACTGCAAGATGTAAATCTTGTGATCTACAACATTAATGGGCAGGAAGTCTTTAGGGATCTTTACACAGGTTTAAGCAGCAATGTGCAAATTGAAATTCCTTTAGATGATCTATCCAATGGTATCTATCAAATCGAAATCCAATCCAACTTCAATCAGGCAGTAGGGAAATTGGTTATAGCTAAATAGTCATCACTCTAGTTTTGATAGATATTCAAAAGGGGAACCGGATCTGGTTCCCCTTTTTTTATAGACAGATAATTAAGAGACAAAAAAATAACTGCCAGCCAACAGGTAGTCAACCGACAGTTATAAACAAAATGCGCCTAAATTATTGCATGAGTACTTGAATCAATTATCAGACAATAAATGGCATAAAAGGGTTGTATACTCCTAAAAAAAAGTATAATAAAAATTAAAAATAGGGTGAAAGAAGTTAGAAGGAATTTAAGATCTATGCTGTCGGAGGTGCAGTTTCAGTAAATTTCTTGCCATTCCATTTACCGAGCCATTCAATTTGTTTACCTACAGCTTTATATTGATGGAATGCCAATGATGCGGCATCCTTAGTGGAACGAGAAATTGTTATGTTGTTTGGAATACTTTTGATGGTGAAAAACCACTTATCTTTTCCGTAATTCTTTTTATTCGCTTTCATATCGTTCAGATTAGATTAAAAAAGGATCTGTATAATATTAAATATACAGATGCAGTAGTTTGGTAAGGAGAATTAGTTTGAGATGTTCTTTTTCGATTTGTATTCTGCTTTGAGAATCTCATTTCTTCTACGAACGGAGGGTTTCGTGTATTCTTTGCGCTTTTTGAGCTGTTGGAGCAATCGGGTATCTTGTACTTTTTTCTTGTACTTCTTTAATGCTCTGCTCACATCACCGTCTTCTATCTTTATTATTAGCATGTTTATTTGCTTAGATTTTTTAGTATTTATTTAAGTCTGCAAAAATAATGAATTTTTATCATAAAATCTGCAGTCTTGAGCTACTTTTATTTTTGGAATGAAATTTATTGAAAGACCTGATATATAAGCCTTTCTGATGAGTTATTGAAAATGCTGAAGTTGCTGAAACACAATAATTCGTGCTTCTGCTTTATATGTATTATTTTTAGCTGATCAAATAATTACAATGAAATCAACTTTTACTTTAATCTTCAGCCTTTTTGCAGTTATCAGTACAGTAACTGCTCAGTCTACTTTTTCGGAAGTGTATACCATATTGCAAAGCAATTGTGCTACGCCTTATTGTCATAGTGGAGGAAATCCTTCAGCTGATCTCGATTTTTCCGGGTCACAGAATGATGTCTATCAAGAACTTGTAAATGTTACTCCCCAAAATAGCACAGCCGCTGCAATTGGAGATAAGTTGGTCGATCCCGGTTATCCAGGCAAGAGTTTTTTAATTAGAAAATTAGCACACGACGATTGGGATGATTACTATGACCGATTTCCTTCTGAAGGAAGCCAAATGCCTCAAGGCGGGGGAAATCTAGCATCGGAAGATATTGAAATGATCAGACAGTGGATTTACCACGGTGCGAATCAAAATACTACTGATGTTGATCCAACAGTAATTCAGGATTATTACAACGGTATGGGTAAAAAGAAACTGGAGAAACTTCCTCTTCCTAATTCGGGAGAAGGGTTTCAAGTGAGATTAGGTTCTATTTTCCTTGCACCGCTTCAGGAAATTGAGATCGACAAAAAACACAAACTTGAGTTAGATGACGATGTAGAGGTAGTGAAAATTGAACTGAGTTTCAATGAGGAGTCTCACCACTTTATCCTTTATAGTCTTGGTGATCCAGCCAATGTTGCCGAAGGTATTCAATTATTTGATGGTTCTGAATTCGGTAACCTTAATGATGAGATCCTTGCAGCATGGCAAGATCCTAATACGATCGAATTGCCTCCAACCACAGCTTATTTCTGGGAGAAAGATATTGTTCTCGATCTGAACTATCACTTAATAAACTACGATCCAGACTCAATTCTTGCCGCAGATGTTTATATAAATGTTTATACACAACAAAAGGGGATTGCTCAACATGAAATGTTTACACAACTCATGCCTGTGGACGCGATTTCATCCTTCGGAGATATTGGGAAATCACTCGTGATCCCAAATGATGGCAATGTCTATACCTTCACAGATGAGATATATTCTCCATTTGCCGGAGTATTTATCGATCCTATTTGGCACATCTGGATGTTATCGTCTCATACACACGGTCGTGGTATTGATTATGATGTCTATTTCAGAAATCCTAACGGGTCTAAGGGTGAACAATTGTTCGAAGGATATTACAACTTTGATTATAGCTTTAACCAAGGGTTTTATGATTGGGAACATCCACCGATCAGATATTTCGAGCCTCCATTTCCTGTTGTCGATATTAGTGTTAATGGTCTTATTCAGGAAGCATCCTATATTAACCCTCCAACAAATCCTGACACGCTTAGATGGGGCTTTACTACTAAAGATGAGATGATGCTTATCTTCATTCAGTATACTAAAGAGGCTTTAGCAGTTGGTATTGATGATATAGATCAGAATCAATTCGACCTGACTATCGCTCCAAATCCGTTTTCAGATAAAACTGGTATACGGTACCACCTTGAGACTAATTCTGAGGTAAAACTTGAGGTATTCAACTTGCTTGGTGAAAAGATTGAAGAAATAGTGAATGAAAAGCAATCTCCGGGTTATTACTCTTATGACTTTGTTTCATCATCTGCTTCGGATGGGATTTATCTAATTGCCTTATCCGTCGATGGAAATGTGACCACTCAAAGAGTCGTTTCTATAAAATAGTATGTTGCCAAAATATGGCCTGCTTATAGCTTTACTCGTCTTCAGCATAATGGGGACTAAAGCGCAATTTGTTTTTGAGGCTGCTGGAGATATCCCCGTTGTTTCAGATTCTCAGATTCTGAATTTTGCATGGGCTGGAGGTTTGAATAATCCACAGTTTTCTACTATTGACGTAAACCTAGACGGTATAGATGATCTTCTGGTCTTTGACCGTACTTCGTCAAAACCACTGATCTTCCTTCGTTCTTCTATACCAGATACCATTTCATACCATCTAGATCTTCAATTTCCTGCCTTTCCTGAAACACTTAAGAACTGGGTACTCGCCAGAGACTATAATTGTGATCAGAAAGCCGACCTCTTTGTCCATGATGTCCTGGGAATTAGCATTTATAAAAACGTTTCTACAAGCAACTTTGCTCTTCAAAAATTTAACAAGGGAAAACAGCTGAAGTCGGATTATGGAAGTGGGGAAGTGGTTCTCCTTGTTAGCGGTAACGACATTCCAGCTATCGATGATATAGATGGCGATGGAGACCTCGATATACTCACATTTTCATTCTTTGATGGCAGTTTTATTGAATACCACCAAAATCAATCTGTCGAGTTATACGGTAATTGCGACAGCATGAAATTCATTCTTGCTGATCCATGTTGGGGGAAAATTGAAGAAAACAATACCACAAATGCAGTAACACTTTCTGTCAGTTGCAAAGGAGCAACTACAATCTCATCCCATAGCAGGCATGTAGGCTCGACTCTTACCACTTTGGATATTCAAAGGGATGCAGTGAAAGATCTACTCTTGGGAGATATCACCTTCAGTAAAATGACATTACTCATCAATGGTGGAGATTCGTCATCAGCTTTTATCACTTCACAAGATGCGAATTTCCCAGACTCAGACATCCCAGTTTCAGTCTCTGAGTTTCCTGCAGCTTTTAATGTGGATGTGAATTTAGACGGAAGATTGGACTTGGTGATCGCACCTAATAGTCAGGCTACAGAAGATCAGGAAAACGCGTGGTTGTATCTGGATAAAGGAGTGGGTGATACATCCGATTTTCATTTAACTACACCATCATTTTTTACTGAAGATATGATCGATGTGGGAAGCGGCAGTCAACCTGTTATCGTTTCTTACAATTACGATGCTCTGGACGATGTCCTTATCGCAAACGCTTATAGCTATGATAATGGTAGTAAGATCTCCCAAATTGATGCTTATGTAAATGTTGGCACAAACTCACAACCTCAGCTGGAGTTATTCAGAGAAGATGTTGGAGGAGTTTCTGCGTTTGGCTGGGAGCAGTTGAAAATTACTTTTGCTGACCTTGATGGCGATAACGACCCAGACATGATCGTAGGGAATGAACAAGGGGAGATACACTACTTCGAACACTTTATAGGCATTGTCCCTGAACCGGTATTTGTACATAACGACAGCTTTCTTGGACCTCTTATCGACATCGGGCTCCATGCTGCACCGTATTTATATGATGTAAATGGCGATGGGCTTTTTGATCTGATCATTGGAGAAGCAAACGGGAGAATCAATTATTATGAAAACACAGGTTCTGTATCACAACCTGAGTTTACATTCATAACAGATCATTTTGGTAAAATCGATGTTTCGGGAGCGCAATCAAACGGATTTTGTGTTCCTCATATTTTCGAACATCTAGGTGAAAAGTTTTTAATAGCCGGTTCTGAATCGGGAGAAGTGTTCCTATACTCCAATCTAAGCAATATCTTAAACAGCCAATTTGATCAATTGAGCGATAACCTCTTCAGCATAAATCTTGGTACAAGAACAGCGCCATTAATGTGGAATTACAATGAAGATGCTAATCCCGATTTTTTAGTTGGTAATAGTTCAGGAGGGATCCATCTTTTAAAAGGGTCTGTTTTTAACAGCATACATGAGCTTGTTGATATCAATCCTGATCCAATCGTATTCCCTAATCCTTGTTATGATCGAATTGTCATAAGAGATGCAGGAATCGAAAGAATAAAACTGTTCAACCTGAATGGTAAGGAGTTGTTACATTCTGCTGAAACGATCTTAGATGTGCAAGATCTAAAACCGGCAGTTTACATTTTAAAAGCGTTCTATCGTTCCGGTGATGTAGGAACAGTGAAGATCGTAAAGCTTTAATCACAAGTATCGTTCTTTGATTACATCTATATGATGTACTTCATGACCTGCAACGATGAAAAACAATGCTCTGACTGAAACAGCATGACCGCTCGCTTTCCCTATACGATCCAAATTTGTATCATCATATGAACTCAACAATGTTAAAGTGCAGTCTCTGATCGACTTGTATTCGTCAATGATAGATCTCATGCTTCTTTTAATAGAGTTGGTGTAGGCTATATAGTCATCCTGCTCAAATCCGGGAAGTGGTGTCTTGTCATTTCTCCCTATTCTTAATGCTCTGTAAGCAAAGACTCTCTCAGTATCCATGATATGTAACAGTACTTCTTTAAGTGTCCATTTACCAGACACATAAGCATAATCATGCTTTTCAACAGGTATTGATTCCAAAAAATCTATAGTGGTTTGTTTTTGATCACTAAGGATCTGAAAGATATCCTCATCATTTACTTTGTCGATATAGGTTTTGAAATAGAGATTGGATTCCTCAGCAGCAGGTCTTCTATTTGTAATCATTGAGTTCGAATTAAGTGATCCAGTAAATTTACCTTTAGTTTTGACATCCAAGATGAAAAATTCGACAAACAGCACTACTGGCTTTATTAAATGGATGAAACCTGCGGTAAAGTGGTTTGATTCGATGGGGTGGAAAGTGTTTCAATTTCAAAAAGAAAGCTGGGAAGCCTATCACGAAGGATATCATGGAATTGTCAATGCTCCAACCGGTAGTGGAAAAACGTATAGCTTGCTATTGCCGATCCTTCTAAATGAAAACGAAGGTGGGGTAAAGAGAACAGGATTGAAAGCGATCTGGATCACTCCGATCAGAGCCCTGACCAAAGAGATCCATATGTCGGCCCAACGAGCGGTTGATGGTTTAGGAATGGAGTGGACCATAGGAGTTAGAACCGGTGATACGACCACAGCAGAAAGAAGCAGATTAAAAAACAATCCACCGGACCTTTTGATCACCACACCTGAATCCCTGCATCTACTTCTAGCTCAAAAAGGATATGAAACGTATTTCAGGAATTTGGATGCGATAGTTGTCGATGAGTGGCATGAATTGATGGGTTCCAAACGTGGGGTCCAGATCGAACTGGCTCTTTCGAGATTGAAAGCTTTTCTTCCGAAACTTAGAATTTGGGGAATCTCAGCGACCATTGGTAATATGGACCAAGCTCTTGAGGTTTTGTTAGGCACCAACACAGAACGCTCAAAGATCATTAAAGCTGATATCGAGAAAAAAATTGAGGTGCTGTCGATCTTGCCAGATGAAGTGGAGACC
>JABDMM010000017.1 GCA_013001465.1 Chitinophagales bacterium
AAATAATTCTTAGGATTGACTCTGATCATTAGGCGGTCACCCTCCATAAGTACCTCATGAAGATCAGGAAGTACGATCTCATTTTCATTTCTCTCAATATCAAGTACGGAAATATTCAGTGAACGAAAGGCTGGGATATCGCTTATCTTTTTACCGATCCAAGGGCAACTTTTATCAAGGGTAAGTTCAGTGATATACGATCTCAGATCATAGTCCTGCAGAAGGTCATCCTCAATCTTTCGAGCTTTTAAAATATATTTTGAAGCGAACATCATATAAATGATGAGAATCACAAAAAGAAATATACCGATATGAGTAAACTCAAAAACAGCCAAGGCTTCTCCACCACTATGTGTTGCTGCTTCGGAAATAATTAGGTTGGTTGATGTCCCTATGGTCGTCGATGCTCCTCCGATAATTGCTCCGAAAGATAACGGCATAAGCAACAATGTTGGACTGATACCTTTCATTCTACCAAGACGCAATACGATCGGTAGAAAAACAATAACCACCGCTGTTGTATTAATGAAAGCTGATGAAATACCAGCGATGGAAGTGATCAGCAATACATCGACCATCAAATTATTATTCGATAGTTTGAGCAGAATGTCTCCAATATACCTTATTGCTCCACTTTTTTCCAGGGCCAGACTAACGAAGAAAAATGCCAGGATCGTGATCGTCGCTGGATTCGAAAAACCACTGATTCCCTCGCTCGGACTCAGAATACCTGAAACCATCAGCGAAACCATTACCAGCAAAGCAACCACATCCGGAGCAACTCTGTCACTGGCAAAGGCAATAAGAGCCAGTACCGTGATCGTTAAGATAAATACAACTTCGAAAGTCACTACTGCTTATATTTATTGGCAAATAAAAGAAAATTTTGAACCCTAATGATATTCAGTACATGTATAAATTTCACCAATCTATTTTTGATTGCTTCAACACTTTTCCAATTATCATGTGCTCAACAAGTAAGAAAGTTGAGCTATACGTTGATTGGAGGTCCGTGTGAAGGTTGTGAAGCAATTTTCGAGTATGAATCTGAAAAAGAGTTATCGAATAGCGATACTTCTACTGGATTCTTTAAAGCAATTGCTGAAAAAATGATCATACATGGGACGATCTTCGAAAATGACGGCAAAACTCCAGCAAGCAACACTATTTTATATTACTATCATACCGATGAAAACGGCGAATATAAAAACAATAAAGAAACTGGAATTTGGGTGCAGAGGCACGGCGAACTGCGGGGATGGATCAAAACAGAGGAAGATGGAAAGTATACTATAGCAACACAAAAACCAGCCAGTTATCCAAACAGCCGCAACCCTGCTCATATTCACTTAACAGTTCTAGAAAATAACGGAAATTATTATTGGATAGAAGACATCTATTTTGTCGGTGACCCGTATTTATCTTCACACAAAATAGAAGCAGTCGCTGCGAGAACATGCGATTCGGGAGTAATAGAGCTTAAAAAGATCAACGGTATACTCACCGGCAATAGAGATAATATTTTGGGTCTTAATGTTCCTGAATATGATGGAAAATAAATTTTGTAGAATTTGATTGACATCCTGTTGAAAATGCTAATTTTAAGTAAACAAAGATTTTTAAAGAATAAACGGTCATACACATCATTATGAACAAGCCTCGCATAATTCGTGACTACACCAAGGTCTCAGAAGAAATAAAAGAGCAGATAAAACTGGTCTACCCAAGGGGATTTAAACAACACCTCATCTCATTTTCGGGACAAAACGGCACAAAGTATACTGGTTTGCCTCTAGAAACAGAAGAATCATTTCTGATCATCAAAATGTCGAAAGTCGATGCTATTGCCATTGTCCAAAAAGACGATGATTTCGACGATGATGGAATTTTAAAGGAAGAGATCAAATCAGACTATGAAGATAAATATGAGGATGTGGAATATTTATCTGAGCATAATGAAAATGACGATAATGACCTTGGGTAATTCGTTGCTCATGTGCTTGTAATTATTGTCCGGAGAAAGAATTTCAAAAGCTATAAAAAGGTCAATTTCTCAATGGCTCAATTTTCATTACAGAGAGGTTATCCTCGCCACATACTTTCCAATCACATCAAACTCCAAGTTCACATCATCTCCCGGATTTAAAAATCTCATGTTGGTATGTTCGTAGGTATATGGGATGATAGCTACTGCAAACTCGCCTGTTCCAACATCAAATGCGGTTAAACTTATCCCGTTGATGCAAATTGATCCTTTCTCAACTATAACATGTTCTCGATCTTCCCGATATGAAAAGGTAAATAACCAGCTTCCATCGTTTTCTTTAACCGATATACATTTGCCAACCTGGTCGACATGCCCCTGAACTATATGTCCATCGAGTCTGTCGGATAATTTCATGGATCTCTCCAAGTTTACGATATCTCCAACTTTAGCTTTATCAAATTTTGATTTCTCCAGTGTTTCCTGCACAAGATCTAATTCATGGAATTCATCGGATCTTGCCACGACGGTGAGACATACCCCATCGTGCGAAACACTTTGATCGATCTTGAGTTCTTTTGAAAGTGGAGAGGCTATTTTAAATCTGATATTACTACCGATCTGAGATATATCAACGATCTCTCCAGATTCTTCTATGATCCCGGTAAACATTTAATTGGCTCTGATTAGATGGATGAAACCACGCAGATCATCTTTAGGCAATGGCATTTTTACTTCTCCACTTAAACGTTCTTCATACATATATCCGGCGTAGAAATACACATCTTCCGGAAGTTCTTTTCCGGTAAACATATCTGTACCATCCCAGTTGATCATCGGATCTTCAGTTTCAAAAACGAGGTTACCCCATTTATTATAGATCTTCATCTCAATCCTGGAAATAAATCTGGATCCCCTCATCGGTTTATACAAATCGTTTGCTCCGTCGTTATTTGGAGTAAAAACATTCGGCAGATCATAGAACGGACAGTTATCTATACAC
>JABDMM010000067.1 GCA_013001465.1 Chitinophagales bacterium
ATAAATACATGGTCAATGGTTTTGCTTCTCAGGAAAATCTTATTGATGATATGCAGGCTGGAGCTACTTGCGCTCCTGTAACAGATTATAACACTTTCGCAAACAGGTTGATCGACGTCAGTTCTGATACCAGTGTAACAGATGCTTATGGTACCTGTTTTACATGTGCCGATCCTCAACCTTGGAGTCTCGTTAAATTTGCAGTAGATATGAACCAGTACGCAGGTTCTTTTACAACTGCATATGTAGCCGGAGAATTCAATGGATGGTGCGGCGGTTGTAATCCTTTAAGTGATAATGATGGCGATGGAGTCTGGACTGGTTCGATTACAACAGTACTCGATTCATTTCAATATAAATTCCAATTGGATCAGTGGGCAGCGTCTGAAAACTTAGGAGCAGATGATGATGCCTGTACAAAGTCTGACGGTAACTTCAGAAACAGGTTCATCACTATATCCCAAGATACTGTATGTCTTGATACTGTATGCTATGAGGAATGTACTCCTTGTGCAACAGCGCCGGCAACAGCAACGATTACGTTTATTGTAGATATGTCACTGGAAGGATCAATTGATCCAAGTGGTGTTCATGTTGCAGGGTCCTTCCAAGGATGGAACCCATCTGGCACTCCTATGACAGATATAGGTGGTGGTCAATGGTCAGTAACAGTTCCTGGTATTCCAGTTGGACAGGCAATAGAGTTTAAATACATAAATGGAAATTTCTGGGGACCTGATGAGTCTGTATTTGGCCCTTGCGGTGCCGGAAATGGTAACAGAATTTTTACCCCAACTACTGCCGGACCAGTAACTATTGGACCGGATTGTTTCGGCTCATGCGGTCCTTGCCTGCAACCAGTTGATATAACTTTCATCGTAGACCTTACTTATGAAGGTCAGGCTGATTCGAATGGAGTTCACATTGTTGGACCATTCAATAATTTCGATCCGAATGCTACAGTAATGACCCCGATTGGTAACAATCAATATTCTGTAACTCTTTCTGGTTTCCAGCCTGGAACTCAGTTCAACTTTAAGTATATCAATGGTAATGACTTCTCGAATGCTGAGAATGTAGCTTCAGGCGCTTGTGCTGCAAATAACGGCTTTGGTGACAGAACTTATTTAGTACCTTCAACTAATTCGGTTGTAGGACCTGATTGTTTCAATCTTTGCGGACCATGCCCACCTTGCCCTCAGGGTCAGGTTGCATATGAAATATTTATTGGCGCAAGTAATTCTCAATTCCCTAATGAAATGTCCTGGGAGTTGATAAATCTGACTACTGGTGATACTGTAATTGGAAGAGATTGTGGAAGCTACGGACCTAGCTCCGCTGATACTGTTTGCCTCGATACAGGTAACATTTACGTTTTCAACGCAAATGATGACTGGGGAGATGGCTGGAATGGTGGTTTCTACATCATCACAGATCTAAGCGATAATTCAACGCTGGCATCAGGGTTCCCGAACAACACTCAACCTGGTGATTTCACCGATGATTGTAACGGAGCAGATGTCGAAGCTACAGTAACTTTCGAAGGTGGTGGTGCTGCAATTATCCCTGGCTGTACAGATCCAGCTGCGATCAATTATAACCCACAAGCGACTGTTGAAGATAGTTCATGTAATTTTGCTGCTGTCAATGATGTTTGCGATAGTGCACTTGCACTTACTGTAATTGGGGTATCTGACACTTGTGATTATGTTGTTCAGAGTACCAACAACGCTACTGACGATAGCACAAGTCAATCCTTATGTGATCCGGTTGGAATAAATCTCGATCTATGGTACACATTTGTTGCTCCACCAAGTGGTAATATCAATTTCGATATCATTTTAGGAACAACACCATTAGTTGAGGCAGCTATTTATGAAGCGTGCGGTGATTCAGTGATCGGGTGCTTCAATACACAAACCGGAACTGCATTTTCTGGATTCACTCCTGGTCAGCAATATGTGCTACAGATCTGGACTGATGACTTCAATGCTGGAATTTATGGTATTTGTTTACAAGAGTTTGTTGCAGGTTGCACAGATCCTCTTGCTACCAACTATAATCCTTCAGCAAATGTAGATGATGGTAGTTGTATTTATCCTGTACCTGTGAATGATAATTGTCAGGATGCTATATCAATTAGCTGCGGTGGTACAGCTGCCGGCTTGACTTTAGGAGCATCTGCTGATACTACTTTACAACCTTGTGGTACTTTCTTAAGCACTGCACCAGGTGTTTGGTACAAATTAGTTGGTAACGGTGATACTGCCGTAATAGCTACATGCGGGTCAGATTATGACACTAAGCTTGGAGTATTCACCGGAGGGTGTAATAATTTAACTTGTGTTACTGGAAATGATGATGCATGTGGTCCAGTAGGAGGTCCTCCAAGACAGTCTATTGTTAAGTTCCCAACTCAAAACGGTGTGACGTATTTAGTATATGTTACAGGATTTGCAGCGGAAGCTGGGCAATACACACTAAGTGTGGACTGTATTCCTACAAAATGTAAGTCTCCTAAGAATGTGAATTCAACACAGCTTACGGCTTCAACAGCTCAGCTATGTTGGGATCCTACACCTGGAGCTAACAACTACGTAATTAGAGGTAACAAAGTAGGGACAAGCGGATATGTTTACATTCAAACATCATCTACTTGTAAAACTGTTGGAGGGCTTCAAGGCAACATGTCATATTACTGGCAAGTTCAAGCTGTTTGTAGCGGAAATTCAACAAATCCTGTTTCTCCATTCTCGAAAAGAGACACATTTACAATGTTACCATGTGCAGGACCAACTGGAGTTATGACATCCAATGTCACCTCCTCTTCTGCTACTCTATCCTGGGATGCAGTTCCAGGCGCTATAGGGTATAAGATCAGAGGGCGTGAAGCTGGTACTAATTCTTATGCGAATATTACTGTAACTAATAACTCATATACTGCAACTGGTTTAAAACCAAATACAAATTATGAGTGGACAGTTCGAGTAGTTTGTAGCAATGGAGTGACTTCAAATGCTTCTGCGGTTCAAACATTTACTACTGGCGGTGGCGCTAAAACTGGCGCTTTCGTTCAATCAGATCTAAATATGAACGTTTATCCAAACCCTGCCAAAAACTACTTTGTGCTTTCTGCCGGTAGTCTGGGAACTTTGGAAAATGTACAAATTCAGATCTTTGATTTGTCTGGAAAGATGATCCATGGATTGAACAACGTTAATATTACAGGAAGTATCGAGATCAATCTACCTGAAAATGTTCTAAATGGTATGTACCAAATAATGGTAACACATGAAGGACAGGTTTATCAGGAAAAACTTGTGATTGTTAGGTAAGTTCCTAATTAGTAATTAATTAGAAAGCCCTTTTCGTTTGGAAAGGGCTTTCTTTTTTATAGAAGTTCAGGTAATCCCGTGTTGAATCTTTAAATAAGTTACACCGTATACTAATTTCGTTTTAATTTAGTTAAACAGTTACTAGTATTAAATTACATCCCGTATAGGGATATCTTGAATTTGGACATCAACAACAATACTGCAAGCGACTCTCAGCTAATTAATAAGTACCGCTACTCTCACGACCCTAAGTACTTAGGTGAGTTGTTTATGCGTTACTCCCATCTGGTTTATGGTGTTTGCCTGAAATACTTTAAGAATGAAGCGGATGCTAAAGATGGAGTCATGAACATTTTTGAGCATATTCTTGATGCTCTAAAAAAACATGATGTCAATAATTTTGACCGATGGATCTATACAGTTTCTAAAAATCATTGTCTTATGGAGATCCGGCATAAGAAAATGGAAAGCAACATGCACGAATCTTATGAAAAAAATACGGTCACTCGTGTGGAATCTAAGGGAGAATTGCATCTTAATAGTGAACCAAAGACCGATGATATTGAAGAGTTAGACAAAGCTATCGAGCAATTGAAAGAAGAACAGAAAATTTGTGTCGAATTATTCTATCTCAAACAGAAATCATATCAGGAAGTCGCACAAATAACAGGATACAGCCAAAAAATGGTTAAAAGCTATATTCAAAACGGTAAAAGAAATCTTAAAAACCTACTGAATAATATTCATGAGTGATCTAAGAAAGCAAAATAAGAAATCCGGTCCCGATCTGTCAGTCGAGGAAACAAAGGAGCAACTCTTTGGTCAACACTCTGATGCAATAAAGAAAAAAGTTGATGAGAGTGAATTTTACCGCAGCGCTTTCGAAGGTTTAAAGTCTGTGCCGGATGCTGAAGCTTTTGAATCAGCAATAAATGACATCCAAAAGAATATCTCAAAACAATCCGGATATCATACCGCTCAAGAGATTAAATTAAACAGAAAAAAATGGCTCATAGCAGCTTCTATCGCTTTTGCCCTAATAACACTAGGTAGTATTCTATTTGTAAATATTGGAAACGATACTGCCGTTTCTGAAAATTCACCTCAGGTAAAAACAAATAAAACTAATTCTGCTTTAGAAAAAGCAAAGAGTAATCCAAAAATTATTCCCGTTGAGGAAGCTGAATCTGAAGATCAGATCTCAGATATCGAAGAGGAAACCTCTGAACCGGAGACAAATTCACAAGAATCCAGCTCGACAAATCAAGAAGCTGCGATCTCAAACGAAAATTCTCCAATTGTTCAAGAAAGTGGAACAGAACTCATAGCTAAAGATGAAACAGCTGACAATACCCCAGAGGAAAAATTTGATATCGCTGAAACTGATGATGCTGTAGCTGCACAAGAAGAATCTGTTGATTACTACAGCAATACATCTGCACCTGCTGCTGCTGAAATAAATAATAGCACAGTAAGATCTGCAACTTCGATGTCTGCAGACATTAGTACCTCTGAAAAAGAATCATTGAATAACAGTCGTCAAAATGAAAGTATAAGTACTTCTGTTACCATAGAGTCTGCAATGAGTTTATATAATAGTGGCGACTATAAAGCCGCCCTCGATCAGTTTGATGCTCTTTTGAAGGCATACCCAGGAAATCGAAAAGCGAACTACTATGCTGGAGTTTCTTACATGAATATTGGTAAAAGTACCAAAGCCATAGATCATTTTGATGAATTGATCACATCAGAAGGTACTACTTATAAAGACAGCAGTAAGTGGCTCAAAGCGAAAATCCTTGTAAAAAAAGGTAAGAAAAACGAAGCGAAACAATTGTTAGAAGATCTCTCTCAGAGGCAAAATCGCTACGCTCAACAAGCAAAAGACCTCCTTCAGTCTTTATAGTTTTCTCATCAAATTTTTTATTCCTAATTTGTGTTGTAATCAACTGACTACAACGTGAAAAAAATAATCCCATTTGAAATTAGCGGTGTCCATATCGCGATCGCTATTTTTATCCTCTTAGGGGCTGCTTTTGGAATATATCAGTTCAATAAAAAACCAAAGCAAGTGAGCGACATCAAAACAGCATTTGTAATTACTGCAGATGAGCTATATGATGCATTTGAACAAAATGAAAATGAAGCGAGTGCAAAATACATCGATAAAGTGATCGAGGTCAGCGGTGTGATTTCAGAAGTAGATCGCAATAATGAAGGCAATATGGCGATCGTAATGAAAGCTAAAAATGCACTCTTAGGAGGTGTGAACGCAGCGATGGGGCAAAAAGACAATTTAAAACTAACTATAGGAGAAGATATTAAACTGAAGTGCATGTGCGTTGGCTATAATATGGAAGTGATCTTAAATAACTGTGTCCCCGTCGAATGAAAAATCTTATCCTACTTATAATTATAGCCTCAACTCTCCATGCCTGTAAGCATGATCCTATAATACCAATAGAAGTTCCATTTATCCCTTCACCGGTGGACACTACTTTTTCAAACCCATCAACTCCTTGCGACAGTACGATCATCTATTTTGAAAACCAGATTCGACCGTTAATTGCATCCAATTGCGCCATCCCTGGTTGTCATGATGCCTTAACTGCCGAAGAAGGTGTCGTCTTAAATAATTATGATAATATAATGAGTACTGCCGACATCAAAGCATTCGATCCTGAAGATAGCGATCTGTATGAAGTATTGATCGAGACAGATCCTGACAAGAGAATGCCTCCACCATCAACAGGTAACAGTTTAACCAGTGAACAGATCACTCTTATATATAACTGGATAGATCAAGGAGCGAACAATAATTATTGCAGCGATTCCGCATGTGATACAGTCGCAATGTCATTTACAAATGACATTCACCCTATTATACAACAATACTGTATTGGTTGCCACAGCAGCGGTGTAGCCAGTGGAGGTATAATTATGGAAACTCATAGCCAATTACAAGCTTTAGCTTTTAATGGCTCGCTTTTTGGTACAATAAACCATGAAGCCGGTTATGTGCCGATGCCATATAACCAAACACCGCTGGATGTTTGCTTTATTAATAAAATTAAAAGTTGGATCGATGACGGGGCACCGAATAATTAGATCTTTTTTCGCCATAGCTATTATTGGACTTGGATTACTAGGAATAACATCCCAGGGCTGTTATTATGACAATGTAGAGGATCTTTTTCCAGGTGGAGTTTGTGACACAACTGCAGTTTCATTTTCAGCAGATGTACAACCGATCATAGATCTGAAATGTGCCACTCCTGGATGTCATGTCGCTGGAGGAAGCCCAGGAATAATAATGACGAATTATGCCGGTATCAAAGCTAAAGTTGATGATGGGTCTTTTGAAAACAGAGCCTTGGTCCAGAAAAATATGCCTCCTTCCGGCTCTCAGGATTTAACAAATTGTGAACTCGATATTTTAACTGCCTGGATCAATGCAGGCGCACCAGATAACTAAAAATCAATTTCTTATGAAAAAATTATTTTGTCTTTTTGCAATCGTTTTGTTTTCTCTGAACGTTTTCTCACAAAAGGTCTTCACCAGAAATGGACATATAAGTTTCTTTTCGGAAGCTCCTTTGGAGAATATTGAAGCTAATAACTATCAGGTCACTAGTATTATAGACCTTGAGAAAAAAGAATTGGTTTTTAGCCTTTTGATGAAAGGATTTGAATTTGAAAAGGCTTTGATGCAAGAGCACTTTAACGAAAAGTATGTGGAATCGGATCAGTATCCAAAATCAACATTCACTGGATCATATACATGTAACGATAAGATAGATTTGAAAAAGGATGGTCTCTATCAAGTCAATGTAACTGGTTCCCTCGAAATCCATGGCGTGACAAAAGAGGTTGAAACAACTGGTACTTTGGAAGTAAAAAATGGAGAAGTTATTAGCAATGCCGTATTTGTTGTTGCCGTTGCGGATTATAATATAAAGATACCTTCAGTTGTTAAAGATAACATCGCCAAGGAAATCGAAATTACGGTGAACGCTACATATAAAGCAATGTAAACATGCTAAGACTTCTCTTCTTAATCCTGCTAACCCTTTCATTCTTTCCTTCTTTTGCACAAGATGATCTTATGGATCTACTCGAATCACAGGAAGAAGAAAGGACAGATTTCACTACAGCAACATTCAAAACCACAAGGATTATCAATTCACATAGTGTTGAAACACTTCCTCATGGTGAAATGAATTTTATAATCGGCCATAGGTTTGGTCGGGTTAATTCCGGTATCGGTGATATGTTTGGGCTTGATAACGCGACAATAAGACTGGGGTTTGAGTACGGTGTAATCGATGACTTAACTATTGGGATCGGCCGAAGCTCAAATCAAAAAATTTATGATGGATTCCTCAAATACAAACTGCTAAAGCAAAGTAGTGGTAAAAAGAATATGCCTGTCTCACTAACACTATTCTCCAATATTGCCATAACTACGATCAAGTTTACACCGCAGCAGCAAGACTATCCGACATCGACCCGATTATATTATTCTTACCAGATCCTTCTTGCTAGAAAATTCAATAAGAACTTATCAATACAGCTCAGTCCTACATTGGTTCACAGAAATCTTGTTGAAACCAGAGAAGATGTAAACGATGTTTTTTTACTTGGTGCCGGTGGTAGATATAAGATCACAAATAGTTTGTCTGTTAATGGGGAATACTTCTTCATCTTTCCAAACCAGATCGAAAGCCCCGTTGCAGGTGAAGAAGTAAAAAACATGTGGGCATTGGGTATAGATCTCGAAACCGGAGGTCATATATTCCAGCTACAGTTCACAAATTCGCGTGGAATGGTTGAGAAAACCTTTCTCACAGAATCTACAGGCAGGTTATTCGGTAAAAATCAGGAAGGAAATACTACTCTAATGGGTGAGTTTCACTTTGGCTTTAACATAAACAGGATCTTTACTATTGTAAAACGGAAGAGTTAAACCGCTTCGCTATCTGCAAAAGCAAGGACATTTCCGTCAAAATCCATAGCGTAGGCAACAAGGTGTCCCCACGAACGCCTGGATAACCTGCTAATCTCTTCAGCACCGCCTTTTATTGCCTTCTCAAAAAGAACTTCAGGATGATCTACAATGAGGTAAATTTCGTTTCTTGGAATACCATTCGCAATCATTGGGTGTGGTACTTTAGTCCCTAAAACTCTGACAATACTTTCTTCGCTAACAATACCTAGTTTGAAGTGATTGTTGATCGGGATCTCAACATAGTTTGGTTTATCGATAGAAGGTTCACTTCCAAATAGCTCAGAATAGAATTTCCGACTTTTCGATATGTCTTTAACATATATAACAAACTGAGCATCCTTCAGGTACATGCGTCAAAAATGCGCATGATTTCTCACTTTAAGAAACAATCTTGTTAGAAATTCTATCAAAGATCAGATACATCACCGGTACGATAATCAAAGTAACGATAGTAGCGAAGATCAAACCAAAGATCACTGTAAGAGCCATCGGTTGCCAGAACACAACGTTATCTCCGCCGATAAATATTTGCGGATCAAATCGTGACATCAATGTAGAAAAGTTAATATTGAAGCCAAATGCAAGCGGGATCAATCCCAGCACCGTTGTTATTGCAGTAAGTAATACAGGACGGAGCCTCGTTTTGCCACCTTCTACGATTACATCGATCAAGTCCTTCAATGCAAGCTTTCCATTGTCGAGATGCAGTTCTTTTCTCTTACGCTCACGAACAAGGTTGGTATAATCAATTAAAACGATCGCATTATTAACAACAACACCTGCAAGCGAGATGATCCCAATTCCCGTCATTATAACTATAAATTGCATATCCAGTAAAGCATAAGCCAGGAATACACCAATTGTACTAAACAAAACGGAGCTCATGATGATAATCGGTGAAGTGAGTGTATTAAATTGTGACACTATGATCAGGAAGATCAGGAATACAGCGATCATGAAAGCTCTCATAAGAAACTCCTGTGACTTTTGTTGCTCTTCTACCTCTCCCGTGAAATTGATCTTGTAGCCTTCGGGAAGCTTATAGTCCTTAAATATCTCACTTAACTGCTCAATGATCCTATTTGCATTATAGCCTTCAAGCACGTTTGAATAGAGCGTGATCACTCTATCTAGGTCTTTTCTCTTTACAGCTGCATACGTTGCAGAATATTTAACATTTGCAACAGCTGAAATTGGTACCTGAAAAGTATTGCCACTGGCCTGGTCCCGGAAACTAATAATTTGGTTCAATAAGGCTTCGAGGTCGTACCTGTATTTATCTTGAAGTCTTACTATTATAGGATACTCATCTTCCCCGGATTTAAATTTAGAAACCTCTGTTCCAAAAAGGGCTGTTCTTATAGCACTTTGAATCTGTCTTGTCGATAGACCATATCTTCTCGCCGCCCTCCTGTCTATCTCAATTAACAATTCCGGCTTACCGATGTCAAGATCGATTTTTAGTTCTTCAATACCCTCTATATCACTATTGTTAATGTAAGTGCGGGCATTGTTTGCAATTTCGATCAGCTCTTCGAAATTCTCACCACTTATTTCGACACTAATAGGTGGACCAACTGGAGGGCCAACGGGTTCTTTATCGATGGTGATATTCACACCGGTAAATGTGTCAACGACTGAACGCATCTCTTCGAGGATCTTCGTTGTGTTGATCCCATTCCGGTATTGAAACTCTACAAAAGAAACTGTTATCTTACTTTTATTCGGAGTTGCACCCTGGGCAAATGCACCCTCTCCGGAATTCGGATCCGATGTGCCTTCCCCTACATTGGTAAGCACAGATTCAATTATTAGATCATCCTCGTACTTTTCAAGAAATCTGAAAATAGCATTCTCGATCTTCGAAGTATATCCGTTGGTTTTTTGGACATCGGTTCCGCTTGGAGTTTCGATATAGACATTAACATAATTGGGAACATTATCTGGAAACAATAGAATATCCGGGTTCTTAACAAAATAAAATACGATTGAAAAGAATAGCAAGAATGTTATTCCTGCCATAAAATAAAGTGTATTATAACCTCTGAGCGCAAACCGTAAGAGTTTCTCATAGTTTCTTTCCAATCGTGAAAGCAAAGTTCTTTGAAACCAAAACGATGCAGGAATAAACACGAATAAATTGAGAGTCGCAATTAGTGCAATAACTCCAAAAATATTACCATACAGGATCCCATTTTTATAACCAGCAACAGCAGTACCAAAAAATATTACCGACAACGTTCCTAATGTGATAAGGTATGGACGAAATTTTTTACGACGTGCAGTGAGGCTGTCGTATCCTTCCTGAACCTTCATGAATAAAGATGTCAGAACAGGATTTATAACGAGAGCAACAAAAAGCGAAGAAGCCAATACTATGATCAGAGTCATCGGGAGGTATTTCATAAACTCACCCATGATGTCATTCCAAAGCAGCAAAGGAAAGAAAGCTGCAAGAGTAGTTGCCGTTGAAGAAATTATTGGCCATGCGACTTCACCTACACCCTCTTTTGCTGCATCAAGTGGTTTATGACCTTCCTGCATTAAACGGTAGATGTTCTCTACTACAACAATACCATTATCAACCAGCATTCCCAGAGCAAGGATCAACGAAAAAAGGACCATCATATTCATGGTGATCCCCAATGCATTTAGGATAATAAATCCTGTAAGCATGGACAAAGGAATAGCTATCCCAACGAAAGCAGCGTTCCTGAGTCCGAGAAACATGAGCAGAACCAGTACTACAAGAATAACCCCGGAAATGATACTATTCTCGAGATTATCTACATTCAGCCTGGTAACTCTCGAAGTGTCGTTTGAGAATTCCACTTTTAGATTTTCCGGAAACTTATCTTTTACAGCTCTCTTGACGATCACTTTGATCTTATCTGTAGCATCGAGTAAGTTTTCACCGCTTCTCTTTTTAACTTCAAGAGTAATTACCGGTGAACCCGCAAGACGTGCAAAGCTTTTAGGTTCTTCGAAAGTAAACTTGATGTCAGCGATATCTTTAAGGAAGACAACATTCTGATATTCACTTTTGACAATGACATTCTCAATATCTTCCATGTCTTTGAACTCACCCACCATACGTATGGATCTGCGAAAATCATCCACCAGAATATCTCCACCGGAAATGGTTGAGTTTTCAAATTTAATGGCATCCTGAATATCATTATATGAAATCTGAAGAGACTCCATTTTGTGCTTATCGACCTCAATACGAACTTCACTTTCCAACGCCCCTATCAAATCAACTTTTGAAATTTCTCCTAAACGTTCTATTTCATCCTTAAGATACTCACCATAATATTTCAACTCATCCATGGAAAAGTCATCACCGGACACATTAATATAAAGAACAGGGATCTCAGCAAAATCCATTTCAAACACATTCGGGTCTGTGTCGAGATCTGAAGGAAGATCACTTTTAGCTTTATCTACTGCATCTTTAACATCCATTAATGCCTCAGTAATATCGACGTCGAAATCAAACTCCACAACTATCGTTGAGTGATCCTGTACCGAATTCGAAGTGATCTTAGTTACTCCGGAAATAGTATTGATCTCCTTCTCTATTGGACGGGTTATGAGGTTCTCAATATCCAACGGGGAGTTTCCGGGATATGGAGTTCCAACATATATAGTAGGTATGGTTATCTCTGGAAAATTTTCTTTTGGCATTGAAGAATATGCCCAAAGTCCCATCAGACCGATCAGGAACATTAATATTACGATACTTGTCCTATTCGCAAGAGCGAAGTTGCTCAGACCAAAATTCCTGGCCACACTTAGAGGTTTAATCTTCTGATTCTCTTCCATCTGAAGTTATTTGATCTTTTGAAGCGATCGTTAACAATTCACCATGAGTAACATCACGGTAACCTTCATCGACAAGAATATCGCTGTCATCAAGTCCGGTTATAATTTCCACTTTCCCCTTATAAGAAATGCCTGTTTCAACTTCTTTTTTAACTGCAACAGTTTCCCCATTTTCATTTTTCGCCACATAAACAAACTTACTATCCCGGCCGAAATGGATCAATCTGTTTGGAATCGAGATAACCGAATTATTGTAGTAATCCATGATCTTTAATACAGCCAAAAGATTGGGCTTTAATGATGCATCCTCATTTGTAATTTTAACCAGCACATTGAATGTTCTGTTGTTGGGATTAATGACCTGACCTACAGATTTAACAATGGCTTCTTTTTCCATTTCCAATGCTGGAAAATATACCGTTACCTTTTCACCATTTGTGACGCTACCTAAATAATTTTCGGGAACGCTGGCTTCTACTTCGATCATGTTTAAATTTACAACACGGATAGCGGGATTGCCTGGGGAAGCCAATTCGCCAAGCTTGATAAAAACCTCATCAACATAGCCATCGATCGGAGATTTTATTTTCATTTTTTCAAGTTGAGCATAGGTAGTTTTTAGCTTGGTCTCCAAACTTTCCTTATTGTTCTTAGCCTGTAAAAACTGAATCTCAGATCCGATATTCTGGTCCCACAATATTTTTTGTTTTTCGTAGACAGTTTTAGCAAGATCGAGGGAAGTCTTTATCTCTTCTACTTGCTGCAGCAGGATAGTGTTATCAAGCTGAGCCAGAACTCTTCCCTTTCCAACTCTGCTGCCTTCATCGACATAAATAGCTGTAACAATACCACCCATATCTGTACTTACTGTGATGTTTTTTTCCGATTGAGCAGTTCCTTGAACCTCAATATAGTGGTTGAACTCACCAGCACTAACCGGTATAGTAGTAACAAGCTTCCCTTTACGAATTTCAACACCTTCTATAGTTGCGATCTGTTTCTCCAGCTCTTCGATCTCATTTTTTAAATCTATAGCCGACTTTTTCGCTGCCTCGTAGTTGGATTTCGCCTTGCCCAACTGCGTTTTAAGCTTCTCAATTTCCTCAGGCTTTGAGCATGAGATGAGCAAGAGAGCTATAAAAAAAAGATAATAGGTTTTCATAGTAATTAAAGTTTTCCTAAGGACTTGTCCAGTCTTGTTTTCGTGATCATCAACTCATAAATAGAATTGATATAATTGATTTGCGTACTTGTAAGTTCGGATTCCGCATTTGCCAGATCTAAACTGCTACCAACACCTTCCCTGTACATGATCGTTGTTTTATCAAATATCTTTTGAGCCAATCCAACATTTTCAGTAAGGTTTCTATAATTATCAAACGCTGTCAGATAATCGGAATAAGCAGAGCTTACTTCCAATTCTAGTGACTGTTCAAATTGAGCGATCTCATTCTTACTCATCTCCAGCTTGATCCTGGATTCCTGAATGCTTGAATTTCTTGAAAGCCCATCAAATATTGGAATGTTAAGTGTTAAGCCTGCTGCTCCATTGCTGAACCATTTTTCATCCTGAGAAGTAAAATCAAACTCCTCTCTAAACGCACTGGTTCCAAGCTTTGCAAAGGCATAAAGCGTTGGATAGTAACCCGCTTTCTTTTGTGTTATGTCATATTGCCTAAGCAGTTTTCGATTCTGAAGTAAACGATACTCGACCCGGAACATGGGATCTGGTAAGAGCAACTCATCAAATTGAAGTTGCTCCGTGAAAAAGTTTAACGATTCTGAAAGCGTTATTTCTTGTGTTAATGGTACACCAATCTGAAACTTAAGAGCATTCAATGAGTTCTTTTCCTGATTTTCGGCAGTTTGAATTCTGCTAATCAAATTGGCCTTATTCAGTTTTAAACGATCAACATCTAATTCTTCTGCAAATCCATTTTCATATAGAAGTGTAGTTTCCCTGAGGACAGCATTTAAAGATTCGAGATTCGTCATCAGTAATTCCACAGCTTCATCAGCAGCAAGAGCAGCAAAATATGCAGACTTTACTGACTCTACTAGGGCTATTCTCTCCATTTCAAACTGCAGTTCAGAACTCTTGATGATACTTTTTCTGGCTTTCAGGCCGACAAAATATCTCCCATCGACTAGTAACTGTGAGGCATCGAAAAACAAGTCGGTCTGATGTGGAGTTCCAAATTCGATAATACTGGAACTAGATTCTCCGGTTATAGGATCTTTGAAGACTATCACATTAGAACCTATCTGCCAGTTATTTGTATACTCTAACTTCCCATTGACTTTTGGAAGCCCCTCTGTAATTGCTTTATAAGCCAGGTTTCGGGTTTCTGCAGAATTTAGCTGAGCTGACCTTATCTGTGTGCTGTTTTGTAAAGCATATTGGACAGCTTCATCCAATGTATAGGACACCTGCGCATTTGCATTTATGCAATACAGCAGTAACGATATCGCTATCAATTTAATCTTGCGCATAAAGAGATTCAGGGTTTAAAGTTTGTAAATATTGAAGTCCTTCCTCCGACGCTATACCATGAAGATGATACCTTATAAGCTCAGCATAGAGATCGATAAATTTATATTCCCGAGTTGGGAATAATTCGGTATCTAAAAGCGCATCAATCGATGCTTGATAGACCTTGGCCATGATCTCAGAATTTATATCTCGCCGATAAAAACCCTGGTTTTTTCCTGCTTCGATATTTTGAATGATCTTAGAGAACATAAACTCTCTCTTATAGCTTACAAAAAGCATATAACTCTGAGGATAGTATTTCTTCAGATCATAAAGGACTGAAGGATTGAATTCCCTCCTTTTATGCAGAAAATATCGGAAAATTCCTACTACTTCCTCGATCGCATTATCTGAATCCGAGCAAATTGTTTCAATGGTGCTTTTGTCGACTTCCAGATACGTTTTCATTATCTTATTGACAAGGTCAGCCTTGTTCTCAACATACTGATAAAGCGTTTTCTTAGAGATACTCAGATTTTTTGCAATATCATCCATGCTTATACTCTTTATCCCATATTTCATGAATAAAACGCCAGTATTTAAAATAATTGATGTCTGAGTATTCAACCTCGATGCGATTTTTTTCGTAAATGCAAATGTATATCAATAAAACTCAGGAAACAATTTAATGTTTTAAAGTTTCCATTAAATCGACCAATGATATATAATAGTCGATAAATGGCGTGTACAGAAGAAATTTGAAATAGATAAAGATTTATTCTAATCCAGGACTGCTTTTGGTATAATAATTGCTAGTTTTGGTTTAGTAAGCTTTATATTATATTTTTGGTCATAGATAATCTTACAGCGAAAGAACCTATTAATAAATAATAAATTTTAAATCGATACGAAAATGAAAAGATTAACACTCATAATGAGCCTATTTTGCTTAAGCTTTGTTGCGTTTAGCCAAGGTAATGATGCTACAGAGGCATCTCCAAATGGAGCAGAAATTACTTTTGCTAATGAAACTGTAGATTATGGTGAAGTAGAATACGGATCCGACGGTAAAAGGCAATTTACATTTACTAATACGGGGAACGAGCCGCTCATCATTACCAGCTGTAAGGGTTCTTGCGGATGTACAGTACCAAAATGCCCAACAGAGCCAATCCTTCCTGGTGAGACTGCTAATATTGATGTGAAGTACGATACGAAAAGACCTGGTCCGTTTACAAAAACGATCACTGTAAGATCCAATGCGGGTTCCTCCAGTAAGATCGTAAAGATCAAAGGTACAGTTAAGGCTAAACCACAGGAAGTCACTACTCCAGTTAAAGAATCCAGTCCTGTATTTATCGATCAAAAGAAAGGTCAGTAAATACTCTCTTAAATATCTAAAGCCATCTTAACAGATGGCTTTTTTTTTGCCTAAATGCTTCAAAACAGCAGTATCTTTGTCGTTCGTATGCAAGATATTCGTAAAATATCAAAGGATGAGATCGCCGTTTTCTGCGAAAATTCCGGTGAGCCTAAATATAGAGCCAGGCAGATTTATGAGTGGTTATGGGAAAAATCTGCTGTTTCCTTCGATGAAATGTCAAACCTGCCTGCTGCTTTCAGATCTGTACTTGCAGAGGAATACAGTATCCTTCCGATAACAACTGATCTGGAACAATTCTCTGATGATGGTACTATAAAACTACGCTTTAAACTTCACGATGAAAAAATGATCGAAGGAGTTTTGATCCCTGCTGATAACAGATTTACAGCATGTGTTTCATCACAAGTTGGATGTACCCTGCAGTGTGCTTTTTGTGCCACCGGATTATTAAAGAGAGAAAGGAACCTCGATGCAGGAGAAATATATGATCAGGTTGTGCTACTTAATAAATACTGCACTGAAAAGTACTCTCGACCTCTTACCAATATTGTTTACATGGGAATGGGTGAGCCCTTACTCAACATTGATAGTGTGCTTGAAAGTATCGATAAGATCACTCTCTCGGGATTAGGAATGTCGCCTAAAAGAATAACCGTTTCAACGGTCGGAATTGCAAGAGGCATTTCTAAATTGGCGGAAAGAAACGTTAAGTTTAATCTTGCTTTATCATTACATGCGGCGACCGATGAGAAACGGGTAAAGATCATGCCAATCAATAAAGGCAATAATATTGATGCGTTGGTCGAATCACTCCTGCAGTTTTACAGGGCGACTGCTAACAAGATCACCTTTGAGTATATACTGTTCAAGGACTTCAACGATCAAAAAGAAGATGCAAATGCATTAATTGAAATATGTAAAAAAGTGCCCTCTTTCGTAAACCTCATCGAATACAACAAAGTTGAAGGTTTAAACTTCGAAAAATCAACTCCCGAAATCAGACAAAGGTTTGTTTCATATCTTGAAAATGCAGGGGTAACTACAAAAGTAAGATTAAGCCGTGGTAAGGATATCAATGCTGCCTGCGGTCAACTCGCAAATAAGAATTGAAATCCTCGTAGTCGTCGATTCTGGCTCGCATTTTGTCTAATATTATTCTGTTTGTATCCATGATTACAGAGTTTTGCGATAACTGATACTCTAGGATATTACATTTACAACTCATTATTACTAAAACAAATTGCTATATTTCACAGCTCAAAAATTCAACTGCATGAAATTATTACAATTACTCCTATGTGTAAGCTTGCTAAGTACTGGCGCTTTTGCTATTTCCGGAGACGAACTTCCGGAGAATTTCCACTACTCTAAGCTTAACAACGGCCTTGAATTGTTAGTCATCGAAGATAACTCAGTACCCCTTGCGACAATTGAGATCTGCGTGAGAAATGGTTCATTTACCGAAGATCCTGAATACGATGGGCTCTCTCATTTGTATGAGCATATGTTTTTTAAAGCAAATAAAGACTTGCCTTCACAAGAGCAATTTATGGCAAAAGTGAGCGAGTTAGGGATCGCATTCAATGGAACTACTTCCTCAGAACGTGTTAACTACTTTGTAACATTAAGCAGCAGCAAGGTTAACCAAGGTTTAAACTTCATGAATTCAGCCATCAGATATCCGCTGTTTTTGGAAGAGGAGATGAAGAAAGAAAACCCGGTTGTCGATGGTGAATTTCAACGTATGGAGTCAAATCCGATGAGTATGCTTTATCAACACGCTTCTAAGCTACTCTGGGGAAAGCATTTCAGCAGGAAAAACCCTATCGGTGATCACGATATTATTCTATCTGCTACAGCAGAAAAAATGAGAACGATACAATCAAAATATTACTACCCCGATAACTCCATTCTTGTTGTAGCCGGAGATGTTAATCACGATCTCATTAGAGAAAAAGCAAATTCAATATTCGGCGACTGGAAACCAGCAGGATTTGATCCCATTGCAAAATGGCCAATTCCTGAATTTGATCCGATCGAAGAAGATATATATTCTGTTTTTATAAACGAAAATGCGCGAACTCCTATTTACATGGTAACCATGCATGGACCGGATACCAGAAATGATGTAAAAGGCACCTATGCCGCAGATGTTTTTTCTTACATACTGAGTCAAAAATCATCGAAGCTCCAGGAAAATCTTGTCGATGCAGGACTTGCATTAGATGTAAGTGTTGGATATCAAACTTGTAAATACACCGGACCAATTTACATCACACTGGTTCCAAGACCTGACAAGGTGAAAGAGGCATATACGGCATTGATGAATGAAGTTAACTTGTGGGATTCAGAGGATTACTTCACCGTAGATCAACTTAAAACAGCGCAAAACATGTTGGCAATTCAGGATGCCTATGGCAAGGAAAAAACTTCCTCTTTCGTGCATACTGTCACCTACTGGTGGGCATCTGCTTCGATAGACTATTACACTTCCTATGTGGATGAAATAAAAAAGCTCACAAAAGACGACATCCGAGAATATGTTAAAACCTATATCAAAGGTAAAAACAAGGTCACGACCCTAATGCTTACATCCGAAATGCAAAATAGTATGGGCATCACAAATTTGGAAGACTATTTGAAAATCAAAGAATAAACTGTTAAAATGAAAGTTCTATCTATAATAAGTGCACTTCTAATCTCATGTATTACTTTTTCTTCAGCATATGGAGCTGATGAATCTTCGACAAAGGAATTAAATGTTGAAGGATTCAAAGTCATCTTCAAGCATTCACCGAAAGATGTGATCAGTGTGCGGCTTTTCATCGATGGTGGTACAGCTAACTATCCCAAAAACAAAGAAGGCATCGAATCTCTGGCACTGCATACGGCGATGGAAGCCGGTAGCAAATCAAAGAACAAGATCGCTTTCAATACAGCAGCAGAAAAAATCGGCGCAGACTTTTCTGTAGATGCGAGTTACGATTTCAGCTCGATCAATATGACATGTATCTCCTTGTATTGGAATGAATCATGGAACCTATTCACTGATGCTATCATGAATCCATCTTTTAATGGGGATGAATTTGGTCTCATTAAACAACAGCTGATCGTCGCTGCGAAGCAGAATGAATCCGAACCGGATGCACATCTTAGGAACCTCGCGCTTTCAAAAGTATTTGAAGGAAAGAACTATGCTAAGATCGCCGATGGATCTCCAGAAAGTCTTGAGCGATTGTCTCTAGAAGCAACAAAAGCATATTATGACAAATTGATCGATAAAAAGAAGTGCTTTTTGGTCGTGGTTGGTAATATAAAGGAGGCTGATCTTATCTCGAAAGTAAAATCTTCATTTACAAAACTACCTGTTGGTACTGCTGCTCCTAAAGAGAAAGCAAGCTGGATATCCGAGGCCGATCATTATATCGAAGAAAGAGATCTCGCTACAAATTATATACGAGGTGTATTTACCGGACCACATCTTGCGTCCGAAGAAGCGGTGCCGATGCAAATCGCAATGGAAATTTTACGTGACAGGTATTTTAAAGAACTGCGAACAAAGAGAAGTTTATCTTACAGCCCACAAGCCTTTTATGCAAGAGGTGTTATAAACAATCCCTACAATGTGATCTACATTTCTACGCTTGACCCAAAACAGTCTATGCAAGTAATGGTTGATGAGATCAATATCATAAAGAAGGAAGGGTTTCTCGAAAAAGAGCTGAATGACCAAAAACAGAGTTTTCTCACTTATCATTATCTGGGATTGGAAACAAGCGCTTCCCAATCCAGGGATCTTGGGTTAGCGGAGATCGCGGGTGACTGGAAAATGGTAGATCATTTTACGGGAAATGTGAACCGTACCACCATTAAAGACCTAAACAAAGTATTTGATAAATATACCAACGCCATACATTGGATCTATCTTGGTAAACGGGAAATGGTCGATGCTGCTGATTTTGTCCAAACAAAATCGTATAAAGACAAACCTTATTGATCTTTCTTTAAGTCAGTTTTATATTTATCAATAAACGTGTCGAGTTTTGTTTTTAATTCTTCTCGATTTTTACTGTAAGTAGGAGATAGCCCAACCTGACCGGGGAAATTCTCTACATGCAGTGTTTGTGTTGGGAAAGCAAAATTGATTCCAAGTATACTTGCAAGATTTATGATCGCATGCATGATTTCATGACGGCCTGTCAATTCATCCTTATAATCCCGTACATCGAAAAAAGCATAGACAAGGATATTTAAAGAAGAGTCCCCAAAGCTGTTGAGATAAACATGAAAATTCTCTTTGAATGTTAGTGGATGGTTAGCTATGATTTCTCGAATTCCATCCACAAAAATATCTATCAGAACCGGAGGGGTATCATAAGTGATACAGATATCTGTCTTATAGCGCCTGAATTTTCTAAGACCAAGATTGTTTACAATAGAATCTGCAAGCTTGCCATTAGGAATATAAATTACTGAATTGTCAAATGCCCTGACCCTTGTTGATCTCATACCCACTTCTTCGACAATACCATCTTTGCCATCAAAATTGATTGCATCGCCTATCTGAAAAGGTTTGTCGAAAAAGATCATCACAGATCCTATGAGATTCTTCACCGTATCCTGAGCAGCTAAAGCTATCGCAAGGCCACCGATCGAAATCCCGGCGATCAACGCTGTAATATTAACGTCCAGTAGTTTCAGGACATAAAATACACCCACCAAAACGATAACAGATTTTAACAATTTGCTAAGCACGGGAATCAACTGATCGTCGAGTGTGCTAGAGGTTTTACTAGCCGCGATCTTTAAATATTCCATAAGGAGACCTGCTAGTCTGACAGCTAACACAACTACGAACACTGTGAAAAAAATACTAAGAAACAGAGCGATGTATCGACTCAACTGGATCGGCAGTATTAATGCCGGCATGTACAGCTGCAGTAACTTTATGATCAATAAAACGGCGATACCGTTCTCCAGACGGATAATAATTCTACTGGTTCTTTCAGATATCCCAAGCTTTTTTTGAATGATTCCCTTAATGATAAAATGGGTCAGTTTCTTTAGAATATAGTAGAAGATGATAGCAAAAATTATCAGACTCAGCAATCCCAGCCATTGCCACAGGAACAATCCCAAAAATGAATTAGATGAAGACGTCGGGAACAGCCTCAGGATAAAGTGAGAACCTAAAGGATAGATCTTCGCATGAAGCCTGCTTATATTATCCGTTGTATACTGCGAATACATCCATTTACTGTTCTTTCTAACGAGGTATATGTCCTCCTCACTCTTAAACAATTTATAATAGAACGTCGCTTTGGTAGAATCCTGATAGTTTTCATTCTTAGGGATCCTGTCAAGATTCACGTACAGACCCTTTGCATCTAAATACTGCTTTAAGAGCACTGCTGCTTCAATTCTTTCATCTATCTCAAAGTCTACATGCATTGAAAGCGCAGCGATCTCCGGTTTATAGTTATCCGACTGCAAATTCTCAAGATGATTCAGAACTGCACTGTGAGGGTTGTTCAGTTTTATATTTGGGGGTTTTGTCGCCTCCTGTGCAGTTAGATTAACCACAAAAAAACTGATGATCAAGTAAATAATTATTCTCATATTATATTTTTAGAATCCCGATGCAGTATCATCTCCTCTTGGATCTGCACCACCATACAGAAGCTTATCTTTAACTAAGATCGCGTCGACCTTCCCGATAAAACGACGCATTTCAAATTCATGTCCCATTTTACTTAACTTTCCTTTTAACTTGCTGTCAAAGGTATTCTCTTCAACAAATATTTTATCCGGTAACCATTGATGATGAAATCTTTTTGCACTAACTGCTTCCTGCATTCCCATTTCGTGTTCTGTGACATTCAGAAAAACCTGCAAAACCGAAGTGATTATTGTTGATCCGCCTGGTGAACCCAGAACCATAAACAAACTTCCATCTTTTTCGACTATGGTAGGCGTCATCGAGCTGAGCATTCTCTTTCCTGCTTCTATCAAATTCGCCTCACCACCGATCAAACCAAACATATTCGGGACTCCGGGTTTTGAGCTAAAGTCGTCCATCTCATTGTTAAGGAAAAAACCGGCGCCATCTACATATATTTTTGAGCCGAAATGACCGTTAAGTGTGGTTGTAACAGAAACAGCATTTCCAAACTGATCGACTATAGAGTAGTGTGTTGTCTCCACAGATTCAAGTACTGGCGGATTACCTGGCTCGATGTCATTGCTTATACTTGCTCGCTTCCTTTCAAAATCATTCATGCGACTTTCCAGATAATAGGTATTTAACAAGCCAAACTCAGGAATATCATAAAAGTCAGGGTCGCCTAGATGTTTTGACCTGTCTGCATATGCCCTTCTTTCAGCTTCGACTATTAAATGGATTGTTTTTTTATTATCAGGGCCCCACTTATGAATAGGACAATCCTCTATCATTTTCAGGATTTGCATAAGCGCAATCCCTCCACTTGACGGTGGCGGCATTCCAATGATCTTATATTCATCATAATATCCAACTATGGGTTCCCTCCACACAGAAGAGTAATTCTCCAGATCTTCTGCTGTAATAATTCCGTTTCCTCTTTTGCTCTCGTCTACGATCTGTTGAGCAGTTTCACCTCTGTAGAAACCACTCCAACCTCTTTCCGCAATTTTGGTTAGCGAATTTGCAAGATCTTCTTGCTGAACAAGGTCACCACTTTTCCAAATCTCATCCTTAATCCAGGGAATATTTTCGTTTCGTTCTTTGAGCTCTTTCTCATAGCGGTTCAACGTTGCTGCTTGATCTTGGCTAATATAAAAACCAACTCTTGCTAACTCAATTGAAGGCTGGATAAGGTCAGCCAATGAAACAGTTCCAAATCTTTCATGCGCCCGTAACATCCCATCGACACTGCCGGGGACACCTGCTGATAGATGAGTATTCAAGCTGAGACCTTCAATAACATTTCCCTGTTTGTCGAGATAAAGTTCAGCATGGGCAGCTGCAGGGGCTTTTTCTCTAAAGTCAAGAGTATACATATTCCCATTTGCAGTGCGACTTACCATAAATCCACCTCCACCTAAATTTCCTGCTCTGGGATATACGACTGCCAATGCAAAATGGACAGCAACCATTGCATCAAAAGCGTTTCCACCATTTCTCATGATCTGAGCTCCAACTTTGCTGGCAATCGGATGGGCACTTACAACCATTGCGCTGTCTGCAACGATCTGTTGTGATCGAAGTGAAAGTACCATCAACAAAAGCGATGTAATTACTACAGCTCTTTTAAAGAAATTTGAACAATACAACAAGAAATTTACGTTTATCAAAAGATTGGTACTTTATTTGGTATATCTAAGATTAAATTAGTTTTATTAATTTAAGAAGACTGCTAAATTAAAGATTTGAGTCGTTTATGACAGGAACACATCAAAGAAGATTACAGCATTTGTTATGGCGAGCTGGATTTGGACCTTCCATTTCAGATTTGAAAGAATATGGAAACCTGTCACTTCCTGCTGTGGTAGATACACTTTTTCGAAAGTCTGCCTCTCCGGACTTTATAACCATTAACCCTAAGTTCGATGTGGAGGCTATCCACAGGAAAGGATTGACTATGGAGGAGCTTAGAGTCATAAGAAATGAGTCTATTAATGGTTTAAAAAAGTTAAACCTTTCATGGCTATTAAAGATGGCCCGCTCAGATAAGCAGTTGTTGGAAAAAATGACATTATTCTGGCATGGGCACTTCGCATGTGTGAATCACAGTTATAAGCATGTTGAACTATATCTTAACACTCTGCATAAGCATGCACTTGGAAACTTCGCCACAATGCTAAAAGAGGTAGCAAAAGAACCGGCTATGCTTACCTTCTTAAATAACCGACAAAATAGAAAGCAGCAACCCAATGAAAACTTCGCAAGAGAATTGCTTGAGTTATTCACGCTTGGAATCGGAAATTACAGTGAGAAAGATATAAAAGAGGCTGCAAGAGCTTTTACGGGATGGTCCTACAGCGAAAATGGTGATTTTGAGGTGCAGGAACGTTTTCATGACTACGAGATCAAGCACTTTATGGGTAAAAGTGGAAATTTTGGTGGTGAAGATATCATCGACATCATTTTAGAGAACAAACAAACAGCCAGGTTTATCTCTGAAAAGGTCTATGTCTTTTTAGTTTCTGAAGAAATAAATGAAAGGCACATTGATCAGATCACGGATGCTTTTTATGACTCATCATATGAAATATCCGTTTTATTGAAGGAGATCTTTAACTCCGAGTGGTTTTATGATGATGCTATCATCGGTAATAGAATAAAGTCTCCGGTTGAACTTATAGTAAGTTTTACAAGAAAATTTGGGATCACTTATGAAGATCCGGCGCCCCTGCTTTATATTCAAAGGTTACTTGGTCAAGTACTGCTTCAACCGCCAAATGTTGCCGGATGGAACTATGGACGCAATTGGATAGACTCTTCATCATTACTTGCAAGAATGCAGTTCGCTAAATTCATAGTTAGAGGCGCTGTTATAGACATAAAAGCAAAGTCTGATGATTCGAAAGAAATGGAAGAGGTGATGCAAATGATGGAAGATATCAATGAAAACAGGTTTAGAAAAGTGCGGGCAAAACTCAATATCAAAGATTACATGGATCGTTACGCCAAACTTCCACGAGATAAGATGACAGAAGAAATTGAGGCTTACCTGCTCCAGTGTTCCTTGAATAGCGGAGCAGTAAAAGTATTGAGAGAAACGGAACAGAATGCTCAAAAACTATTAGAAGAATATTCCCTTCAGGTATTGTCCCTTCCGGAATATCAATTATGTTGAAAATGAAGAAGAATAAATTATCACGACGAGACTTTGTGCAACTTTCCGGCTTGGCATCTACCAGTTTATTGGTTCCGGGATTTCTTAAGTGCTCTGAAAATAAAATCCTGATCAATGAAAGTCTTTCACACCGTAAACTAGTTGTAATCCAACTTTCAGGGGGAAATGACGGGCTTAATACTGTCGTCCCTTACCGCAACGATGTTTACTATAGCAGCAGGCCATCCTTAGCAATTTCAAGATCGAACATACTTGACCTCGATGGTGAAATGGGCCTTAATGGCGAAATGAGGGCAATGAAGAAAATATATGATGAAGGCTATATGTCGATCATAAATAATGTTGGTTACCCAAATCCAAATCGATCCCATTTTAGGTCCTTAGATATTTGGCATACAGCAAGTAATTCTGATGAGTACCTAAAAAGTGGATGGCTGGGAAACTATCTTGACAGCACATGCTCCGATTGTAAGTCTCCGCATAAGGTTATTGAAGTAGACGGCACTTTGAGCCTTGCTGTAAAAGGCAGGAAAAACAATGGGATCGCAGTGGAAAACCCCGCATTGCTACACAAGACGGTCTCGGATCCTCTCGTTCGCAAGTTAGCGACAAATTCAAGCATTGGAGCGGCTGAAAGGGCTTCTTCATATTTGTATAAGACGTTGATCCAAACCGCATCCTCTGCAGATTACATTTATGAAAAGTCAAAAATTTATAGGAGTAGCCTTGCATATCCTGCGAATAATGAACTTGCAAAAAAATTACGGGTTGTCTCTGAACTGATCATTTCCGGGATTGACACATCGGTATTTTATGTCTCGATGAGTGGTTATGATACACATATAAAACAGCAGGCGCAGCATGATAAACTGCTCCAATTTATGAGTGATGCTGTCGGGTTGTTTTGTCTGGATCTGGAAAAGAATGGGAAATTGGATGATACTATGATCGTTGTGTTTTCTGAATTTGGAAGGCGTGTAAAAGAAAATGCCAGCAGTGGCACAGACCACGGAACAGCAAACAATATGTTTATTATCAATAAGAATTTGAAGAAAGCGGGCATATACAATGAGACTCCTGACCTGAACAACCTCGACAGCGGAGATTTGAAATTCAAAACTGATTTCAGGTCGGTCTATGCCACTGTTCTTGAAAATTGGTTAGGCAGCAATTCTCAAGCGATCTTAGGTCGGGAATTTGACAAGTTAAAGTTTATCTGACCTCAGCTGCTGTATCGTATTTCTTTTGAAATTCGAGGCAATATGCTTTGATCTCATCTCTAACTTCTCTAAAAACCTTGAGAACATCTTCCTCCTTTCCCCATGCTGTTGCAGGATCATGAAAGCTGTGATGCAGCATCTTTTTAGTTTTTGGAAAATAAGGACAGACTTCTCTGGCATGATCACATACTGTTATAACATAATCGAAGCTTTCATTATCGTATTCCGATACATTGTTGGAAGTGTGGTGGGAAATATCAATACCATCCTCAGCCATCACTTTAACCACTCTTGGATTAACACCGTGTATCTCAACACCGGCGCTATAAACTTTAACTTTATCCCCAAGATACTTCTCCATGTATGCATGAACCATTTGGCTTCTGCAAGAATTTCCCGTACAAAGCACTAATATTTTTTCCATCGCTATTAAGTTTTATTCTTAAGATTTTTCTTTCCAAATCCATACGAAATTTGCTGTAAAAAAGTATCTGGGAACTTCTGAACACCTGGAAAACCCAGAGGAATATCTTTACCATCGAAAGGCCAGTAAGCTGTCCTAAAAATATAGTCCCAGATGGCAAGCGTAAGTCCAAAATTTACACCATACTTGTTTGGAATTTCCTTCGCATGATGCCAAATGTGCATCTCCGGGCTGTTGAACAATTTTTTCATATACGGTCCCAGAATCAGTATAGAAGCAGTAATAGTAAGTAAAACTATTGAAATACTGTAGTAGATCCCTGTAGAATATTCAAGAGAGATCATTATTCCAATTATTAATCCAAGAACTCCCGCAGAAATTTTATTAGGTACCGAAATATTAGAGTGATTAAAATGACCCCATGCCATGTTAAACACGTGGATAGCAAAAATATCTACCAAGTTATACCCAATTATGGTAAGCGGAATAAACCGGAAGCTCCAATAGATCACATTTTCCATCCAATGGTAGCGAACATGTGCTGCAAAACCCATCTGTTCGACAGAGTGGTGAACCTTATGCCACTCCCACATAAAAGGTACTCTATGCAGCATTCTGTGAACCCACCAACTAAGAAAGTCCGCAATGATAAACAATAGGAAAAAATATGCCCATCTCGGGAGCTCGCTTATATCAAACAGCACTGGGTTTTCAATCCCCAGAAGGCCTACAAAGTCTTTATAAAAAGCAGAAATGATTGTCTCTCCTGCTTGCCACAGTAATAGCGGGAAAAGGAAAAAATTAAAGAACACATAAAAGAGATCCAGCCAAAAATCTTTTCGAACTTTCGGCTGATCCTTACGCCAGGGAACAGTTAACTCCAATATATAAAAGAAAAGAGATACACCGAGAACCCAATAAAAGAAGTTATCCCAGCCAGGGTGGGTAATGGAATACCAAAGATAATTTGCATAATCGGAGTATGCTTTAGCAATAAGGTCGATATATCTCTGCACTTATATAGAGTTTAGTTTTTCCGCCGCTTTAATTAAAGTATCATCGTCCTTGGCAAAACAGAATCTGAGTATTTTTTGATCCATTTTGTCGTGATAAAATACAGAAATCGGGATGCTTGCTACCTTATGCTCGATCGTGAGCTCTCTGGCAAAGTCCACATCATACATTTGACTGATTTTTTCAAAACTGAGTAATTGAAAGTATGTACCATGGCAAGGCAAAGCAGAAAACTTACTGTCTTTTAACAAGTTCAAAAATAAGTCTCTTTTTTGTTGATATATATTGTTCAGACTCTTATACTGTTCTTTCTCTTTTACAAAATCAGCGAAAGCATACTGGAAAGGTGTATTTACCGAAAAAACATTGAACTGATGTACTTTACGGAATTCCTTCATCAATGCTTCCGGGGCAATGCAATAACCAAGTTTCCAACCTGTGCTGTGATAAGTTTTTCCGAAAGAAAAAACAACGAATGACCGCTTCAAAAGATGAGGATATCTGAGAATACTCTCATGCTCACGACCATCGAAGCAAGTATGTTCATATACTTCATCACTAAGAATTAGTAGATCGCTGTTGTTCGTGATCTCTGTAAGTGCATCGATATCTGTACTATCCAGCAAACTTGCTGTAGGGTTATGAGGAGAGTTAATGATGATCATTCGGCTTTTCGAACCCAGTACAGCTCGAACTTCATCCCAGGGAATTCTAAAATCCGGTGCTCTGAGCTTAATAAAGATCGGTTTCCCCCCAACCAACTCAACAGTTGGTGCATAACAATCATATGCTGGTTCAAAAATAATTACCTCATCGTCTTTATTTACCACAGATAGAATTGATGTAAAAATTGCTTGTGTTCCACCGGCTGTTATTGTGATCTCTTTCTCAAAATCGATCTCGGCTACGTAGAGGTCTCTGTATTTTTCGGCGATAGCTTTGCGCAGTGGTATAATACCAGCCATAGGTGCATATTGATTGAGTCCCATCTCCATATATTTTTTGACCAAAGACTGGAGTTTCAGATCTGGCTGAAAGTGAGGGAAACCTTGAGATAGATTGATTGCATTTTGCTCATTTGCAAGAGCAGACATTACGGTAAAGATCGTCGTAGAAACTTCAGGAAGTTTTGTAGTAATTTTTAAGTTTGATCCTTGCATCCAATTGATATTGAAGGCAAGATACAAAAGCGATCTTACAGGAATTGATCCAGCTTGTTTCGCTTGATATCTGAAGTGATCTGTTTGATATCTTGTTCTTTTGATTTTTGCCACAATAAGAGGACATCACCTGTATCGATTATACAATAATCTTCCAGACCTTGAACAACCACCATTTTACCATCAGGAACCATGATCATATTATTAGAAGCATCATAAACCTTTACCATATCACCTTTAACGGCATTCCCGTGATCATCTTTTTTATAGATCTCATGCAAAGCACCCCAAGCACCTACATCAGACCATCCAAAAGTTGAAGGGATCACAAATACATTATTTGCTTTTTCCATGATACCATAATCGATAGAGATATTCGTACAAAGTGAATAAGCTCTGCTAATAAAACTGTCTTCATCCTTTGTTCCATAATACTTTTCTCCTTCAGCAAAAGCATCGGCTATTTCGGGAAGATGTTTTTCAAATGCTTCGATGATGCTACCAACGTTCCACACGAACATACCCGAATTCCAGAGAAAGTCGCCACTTAATAAGAACGTTTCTGCGATCTCCTTATTTGGCTTTTCTGTAAACGTTTTAACTTTGTAAACACCAGGGGAATCGGCCTGTTCCTGAAAGAATTGTACATAACCATAACCGGTGTCAGGTCTTGTAGGCTTAATTCCTAACGTGACCAAGGCATTTCGATCTTTACAGAAATTGATAGCGGCTTCTATCACTTCATAGAACACACTTTCATTGAATATCAGATGATCGCTTGGAGTAACTATGAGGTTTGCTTCGGGATTTAACTTCCTGAGTTTATATGAAACATATGCTACACATGGAGCGGTGTTTCTTCTGGAAGGCTCCTTCAGGATGTTTTCTTCGGGAATATCAGGCAATTGTTCTTTTACAATTGAAGCATATTGCTCATTGGTAACGACAAATATATTCTCCTTAGGGCAGATCTTTGCAAATCGTTCGAATGTGATTTGAATAAGGGTCTGGCCTGAATTCAGAATATCTATAAATTGCTTCGGATAATCTGTTCGACTCTTTGGCCAAAATCTACTGCCAATTCCACCCGCCATGATTGCTACGTAGGTATTTCTCATTCACTTTCAATTTGGTCGGGCAAAAATATAAAAGAAATAGCTACCAAATCGGGGAGAAAAAATTATTACCCTTGAAGAATCCGCTAATCATTACAACCATAGTTCGCTTTCAGCAGTCTTTAAATTGTATATATTGTGAAAATTAGCTTATATTTAGTAAGATAAACACCCATTTGATGATTGCGGCAGATATTAATCTGAAGGAGGCGCTTCAAGAGTATTTTGGTTTTGATTCTTTTAAAGGAAGACAAGAAGAAATAATAGAAAGCCTTCTAAGCGGACGTGATGTTTTTGTAATTATGCCTACCGGAGGCGGCAAATCTCTTTGCTATCAATTACCGGGAATAATTTCCGAAGGAACAGCGATAGTTATATCGCCATTGATAGCCCTAATGAAAAATCAGGTCGATATGGTGAGACAATACTCCAGCAATGATAGTATCGCTCATTTCCTTAACTCTTCACTCAATAAATCTGAAAAAACCAAGGTAAAAGAAGACTTGGTAGCTGGTAATACAAAACTTCTTTACGTAGCCCCTGAAACTCTTACAAAACAAGAGAACATCGACTTTTTCAAAGAGATTGAAATTTCTTTTGTAGCAGTTGATGAGGCTCATTGTATTTCAGAATGGGGTCATGATTTCCGACCTGAATACAGGAGAATTCGTGAAATGATAGAAAGCATCGACAATGAAATACCAATTATTGCGCTCACAGCTACTGCTACACCAAAGGTAAAGTCAGATATTGTAAAAACGCTGGACCTGAAAGATCCAAATATCTTCATTTCTTCATTCAACAGGGAAAACTTATACTACGAGATTCGGCCTAAACGCAGTGATGCTATAGCACAGAAAAATCTTGTTCAGCTTATAAAAAAGCATAGTGGGAAGTCCGGTATCATTTATGTGATCAACAGAAAAACAGCACAAAAACTTGCCGAAATCCTTCAGATCAATGGAATAAGCGCAGCGCCTTATCATGCCGGGATCGATAATAAGATCAGATCTCAAACACAGGACGATTTTCTAATGGAGGAAATTGACGTCATCGTTGCCACCATCGCATTCGGAATGGGAATTGATAAGCCAGACATCCGCTTCATCGTGCATTACGATATACCCAAAAGTATCGAAAATTATTATCAGGAAACCGGAAGAGCCGGGCGTGATGAACTCGAAGGCAGATGCATCGCCTATTTTAGCTACAAGGACATTGGAAAGCTGGAAAAGTTGATGCGGGACAAATCTGTAGCTGAAAAAGAAAGAGGTAATCAACTCATAAATGAAACAGTCGCATATATAGAAACTGCCGAATGCAGAAGAAAATTTATACTACATTATTTTGGTGAAGAGTACAAGGTTAAAAATTGTGGTAACTGCGATAACTGCCTCAATCCCAAAGAGAGAATCGATGCTACACAATATCTAAAAACCGCAATTGAAGCGATTTTGGAGCTAAAGGAAAATCATGATATAAAATATATAGTAGCATTTCTTTGTGGTAAGAAGAATAAGGAGATCACCGATTTCCGGCACGATCAATTATCCTATTTCGGTAAAGGATCAGAAAAAGATGAATTGTTTTGGAATTCGATTATTCGCCAAGGTATGCTCAATAATATAATCAGGAAAGATATAGAGCATTACGGATTGTTAAAAGTCACCGAAAAGGGATCGAAGTTCCTACAAAAACCATACAAAATAGAGGCTGCCATTAATCATGATTATGAGGAAGAGGGTAATGACATCGTAACTGCAAGTAACAGTCGAGCGGTGTTAGATCCTAACTTACTCAAACAACTGAAAAGCTTGAGAAAAGCAGTTGCCACAAAGCATAAACTCCCACCTTATGTCATTTTTCAGGATGTTTCACTCGAAGAGATGGCAAGTCACTATCCAATTAAATTAGAGGAGTTTACAAATATTACCGGTGTAAGTAAAGGCAAAGCAGAACGGTATGCCAGCGAATTTTCAGATCTCATCAAGGAATATGTGGATGCAAACGGGATCGATAGACCCGAAGATATCGTCATGAAGTCACTGGTTAAAAAATCGACAAATAAAGTTAAGATCATCAAAAGTATCGATCAAAAGATCTCACTTGATGATATTGCTGATGAGTTAAAAATATCCTTTGAAGACTTTATAGTAGAATTGGAAACTATCGTAAATAGTGGCACAAAAGTGGATATCGATTATTATTTAAACGATATCATGGAACCCGATCTACGGGAAGAGATCTATACCTATTTCAAAAATGCTGATACTGATGATCTTGAAAAAGCGATGGAGGAATTCGAGGATGAAGATGAACTTTATATGGAAGACTTTCAGCTTATAAGGATCAAGTTCATGTCTGAAATGGCTAACTAGTAAAACAAACTCCGCTTCTTCTTATCTTCATTTTCAAAAATGTTATCTTCACACTTCTTGTGAAAATCACCTTTGATGCAGACTTTTCAGATCAAACTTCCCCAATTTGAGGGCCCATTCGACCTTTTGCTTTTCTTTATAGAAAGAGATGAATTAAACATTTATGATATTCCTATTTCCAGAATAACGGAAGAGTTTCTTGGGTATATCAAGCAGATGGAGTTACTCAATATTGAATTAGCAAGCGAGTTTATCCTGGTAGCATCTACTTTGATGAGAATTAAATCTCGCATGCTTATTCCAAGAAAGGAGTTGAATGAAGCAGGTGAAGAAATTGATCCGAGAGAAGAACTTGTTCAAAAATTACTCGAGTATAAGAAATTTAAGGAAGCAAGTGATGAGCTTCAGTCTCTTGCAGACAAGAGAGCTCTGCAACATAAAAGAGGTGGAACTGTTAAAGATCTACGCCAGATCGCAGAAAAGTACTCATCAGAGTCAGAACTTCATTCTCTTACACTATATAAAATGCTTAAGGCATTTAATAAGGTTCTCGAGAGATACGAATATGAACAAAATAAACCTGTCCATACTATTATGGAACCTCCATACACAATTGAAGATAGTAAGCAAAAAATTCTGAGCATCTTATCGGACAAAAAGGAAATCAAATTTGAAGCTCTTTTCGATTTCTGCGAATCAAGAATTCATGCGGTGTTTATTTTTCTTTCCTTGCTCGAATTAGTTCAGATTCAAACTTTGTCTCTAAAACTTGGTAATGGATTAAATAACTTCTGGATCAGCCTATCTTAAAATGAGCAGACTAGGTGATATTGTATATCGTTTGCGATTGAAGAGAGTCGTAATTCCACTTATTATAGGTTTAGCTCTTACCGGATACATTATGTATCAGAGTTTCGATTTTTCAACTTTTAAAGAGATAAAGTGGGACTCTACGCTTATTTTATTCCTTGTCTTGGCTTTATCCACAAATGCAG